>JAGUVT010000080.1 GCA_020062745.1 Deltaproteobacteria bacterium | reverse complement strand
GCGGCGACTGCGCCCAGACCTGCCCGGTGGAACTGCCCAACAGCTTCGATGCCGGCCTGGGAAAGAGAAAAGCCACCTACAAGCTTTATCCGCAGGCCACCCCGAGTGCTTTCGCCATTGAGAAAAAAGGCGTACCGCCCTGCAGGGCCGCCTGTCCGGCCGGCGTCAACGCCCAGGGGTACATTCAGTTAATCCACACCGGCAGAATCCTGGAAGCATGGCAGTTAATTTACCGCGACAATCCTCTCCCGGCCATATGCGGCCGGGTGTGCACCCATCCCTGCCAGGAAAAGTGCCACCGGGGCAAAATCGAAGCGCCGGTCAACATCAGGCATTTAAAGCGGCTGGCCGCCGACACGGCTTATGAAAACGCAGAAACACTGCCCCTTCCGGACGTCGCCGAACCAAAAGAAGAAAAAATCGCCGTCATCGGCTCCGGCCCGGCCGGACTGGCTGCCGCCCGGCAACTGGCCTTAAAAGGATACAGGGTAACAATATTTGAAGCCCTCCCGGTAGCCGGCGGCATGTTGAGGGTGGGCATACCGGAATACCGGCTGCCCAAGCAATGGGTGGAACTGGAGATCGGGCTCATTCAAAAACTGGGGGTGGAAATTAAAACCGGCGCGCCGCTCGGCCCGGAACTTACTATTGAAGATCTTTTCAACCGCGGCTACCGGGCCGTGCTGCTTTCCACCGGCGCCCACAAAGGCGTCCAGCCCGGCATTGAAGGAGAGGAACTGGCCGGGGTCGAACACGCCGCTCCCCTTTTGCGCCGGGTAAACCTGGGCGAAAAAATCGAGTTGAAAGGGGAAATAGCCGTTATCGGCGGCGGCAACGTGGCCATGGACGCAGCACGCACCGCCTTACGCCTGGGCGCCGGCCGGGTAGAAATAATTTGCCTGGAAAAAGAAAATGAAATGCCTGCCGCCAAAGAAGAAATCATCGCCGCCCGGGCTGAAGGAATAATCATTACCACCGGACGGGGAATAAAAGCAATATGCGGGCAAAACGGCCGGGTAAACGGCATGGTTACCATTGCCGTCCGGTCGCTTTTCGACTCCGAGGGGCGTTTTCGCCCCACCTACGAGCCCGGTACCGAAACAGAAGCGGCAGCCGACCACGTTATCCTGGCCGTCGGTCAGACGCCGGACCTGTCATTTGCCGCCGGCAACCCGGATTTGCTGGACGTGAGCGGGAGGAGGCTGGCTGCCGATCCGCTGACTTTCGCCACTCCCGTACCGGGAGTCTTCGCCTGCGGCGACGCCGTCACCGGCCCCCGCACCATCATCGACGCTATTGCCGCCGGCAAGAGCGCAGCCGAATCAATAGACCGCTACCTGCAGGGAGCAAGCCTGACCGAAGGGAGACAGTTCAGCGTTCCGGAAGAAAACATCGTCCCCTTTCAGTTGGACGCTAAGGCCGTAACCAATCAAGAGCCGGTACCGGTAAGACACGCCGACCCGCAGGCCAGAAGCAAGGATTTCCAGGAAGACACATTCGGTTATACGCCGGCGGAAGCAAAAGCGGAAGCCGGGCGCTGCCTCAACTGCGGGGTCTGCTCGGAATGCCTGGAGTGTGTGAAAAAATGCCTGGCCGGAGCAATAGACCATAACATGTCAGATGAAGAAATCGAACTGGACGTAGGCGCCCTGATCTTAAGTCCCGGCTTCACCCCTTTTGACGCGGCAAAATTGGAATACTACGGTTTTGGGAAGTACCCGAACGTTTTAACCAGCATTCAGTTTGAAAGAATCCTGAGCGCCTCCGGCCCCTACCAGGGGCACTTGATCAGACCCTCGGACGGCCGGGAACCGCGGAAAATAGCCTGGATCCAGTGCGCCGGCTCCCGCAACGAAAAAGAGGGAAAAGGTTACTGCTCGGGAGTTTGCTGCATGTATGCCATCAAGCAGTCCATTATTGCCAAGGAACACAGTAAAGAGCCGCTGGATACCGCCATCTTTTTCATGGATATGCGCACGCACGGCAAAGACTTCGAAAAATACTACCGGCGGGCCCGGGACGAACACGGAGTGCGTTTCGTCCGCTCGCGCATCCACAGCGTGGAAGAAACAGACGACGGCAGCGGAAATTTGCAAATCAGGTATGTGGATGAAGAAGGAAATACGTGCCGGGATCAGTTTGACCTGGTAGTGCTGTCGGTAGGCTTGCAGCCGGCGGAGGAAACCGGGGCGCTGGCGGCCGCCACGGGAATCGAACTGGACGAATACGGCTTTTGCCGTCAGAACGAATTTGCACCCGGCTGCACTTCCCGGCCAGGCGTCTTTGTAAGCGGCGCTTTCGGCGAACCAAGAGACATTCCGGAAACAGTAGTTGCGGCCAGCGCGGCGGCCGCCCATGCTTCAAGCCTGCTCAGCGAAGCCAGGGGGACTCTGGTCAAGGAGAAAGAATACCCGCCGGAGAGAGACGTCAGCAGGGAAAAACCACGGGTGGGCGTGTTCGTTTGCAACTGCGGCATCAACATCGGCGGCGTGATCAACATTCCTTCGGTGGTCGAGCACGTGAAAACCTTAAAGAATGTGGTTCATGCCGAAGATTTCCTGTTCACCTGCTCGCAGGATAATGTCCAGCGGATTAAAGAACGGATTGACGAGCATCAACTGAACCGGGTTGTGGTGGCTTCCTGCACCCCCCGCACTCACGCTCCTTTGTTCCAGAGCGTCTTGCGGGAGGCCGGCTTGAACCCCTATCTTTACGAGCAGGCGAATATAAGAGAGCATTCCTCCTGGGTGCACCGGGACACACCGCAAAAAGCTACGGACAAAGCCAAACAACTGGTAGAAATGGCCGTGGCCAAAGCCCGCCTTTTAAAACCGGTGGCCATTTCCCACTTCGCCATTGATCACCGCGCCCTGGTAATCGGAGGCGGCGCGGCCGGGATGAGCACCGCCCTTTCCCTGGCCGGACAGGGGTTTGAAGTTTATCTGGTAGAAAAAGAAAACGAACTGGGCGGTAATTTAAAACACCTGCGCTATACGCTGGGCGGTTTAAACCCCCGGCAACTGTTAGCCGAACTCGTGGCTTTAGTAGAACGGCACCCGCTGGTACACGTCTTTACCGGCGCCGAGATCATGGAAACTTCCGGTCACGCCGGAAACTTTCGTACGGTAGTGCAGTCAAACGGGAAAACAGAAGAGCTGGCGCACGGCGCCACCATAATCGCCACCGGCGCTGAAGAAGCCAGACCGGAAGAGTATCTTTACGGCCGCCACCCGGCCGTTGCCACCCAGTCCGAACTGGAGGAAAAACTGGCCGGAGGAGAAACCCAGGGGTTGAAAACTGTCGTAATGATCCAGTGCGTGGGCTCCCGCGAGGAAAAACGCCCTTATTGCAGCCGTATCTGCTGTTCTCATGCCGTTAAAAACGCCCTGAAAATAAAAGAATTAAGCCCGGAAACCAGCGTCTACATATTATACCGGGACGTCCGCACCTACGGTTTAAAAGAAAAATATTACACTGCGGCCCGCCGGCAAGGCGTCATCTTTGTCCGCTATGATCTGGAAAACAAACCGGTGGTGAGGGATGCCGGAAATGGTCTGGAAGTTACGGTATATGACCGGGTTCTGGAACGGAACATACTCATCAAACCCGACCTGCTGGCTTTAAGCACCGGAGTGACGCCGCGCTGGGAAAATGAAACATTGAGCAGGCTCTACAAAGTGCCGCTTACAGCGGACGGGTTCTTCAGTGAAGCCCATATGAAATTGCGGCCGGTCGATTTCGCCGCCGAAGGGATATACCTGTGCGGCATGGCCCACGCGCCGAAACTGGCCGGAGAAGCAATCGATCAGGCCCATGCGGCCGCCATCCGGGCCGTTACCCTGCTTTCCAAGGAACGCCTGGCCAGTCTGGGGATAGTGGCCACCGTCAACGAGAAACAATGCGCCGGCTGCGCCGTCTGTGTCGAGGTCTGCCCTTACGAGGCCCGGACAATGGATCAGCGCCGGCATACCGTAAAGGTGCAGGAGGTCCTCTGCCAGGGATGCGGCGCCTGCGTGGCCGCCTGTCCCAGCGGCGCCTCGCAGCAAAAAGGGTTTGAGAAAAAGCAAATTATGCAGATGATTGACGCCGCCCTGGCCTGAAAACAATTTAAAGGGTGATTATATGTCGTTCGAAATCGGGCCAATCAGACCGCCCAGCGAAGCCGTCAGCCTCCTTATCCGCGTCACCCGCAACTGCCCGTGGAACCGCTGCCGGTTTTGCATCACGTACAAAGGCACGCAATTTTCCCGCCGCCCGGTAGAGGAAATAAAAGCCGACATCACGGAAGTCAAAAGAATCAGCGAAAGAATCAGGAAAATTTCGCACCAGTTGAACTGCGGCGGCGATATTACAGCCGCAGTGGCCAACAGTGCCCTGCGCGAAGGCGGCGAAAGTTTTTACCACGTCGCCAGATGGCTTTATTGTGGAGGAGAAACGGTATTTTTGCAGGACGCCAACTCCCTGCTTCTGAAAACCGGCGAACTGGTGGAAATTTTAAATTTCCTCAAAGAATGCTTTCCCCGGGTAACACGGGTCACCACCTACGCCAGGGCTTCCACCATAGCCCGCAAAACGGTGGCGGAACTCGCCTCCCTGCGCGCAGCCGGCCTATCCCGCATCCATGTGGGCATGGAGTCGGGCTGCGATGAAGTGCTGGCTTACATGGAAAAAGGCACCACAGCCGGCCAGTTGGTAGAAGCCGGCCGGAAAATCAAAGCAGCCGGCATCTCTCCCTGCTACTACGTCATCCTGGGGTTGGGCGGAAAACGCTGGGCCCGCCGGCACCCCGTAGACACAGCAAAAGTGCTGGCCGGCGCCGAACCGGATTTTATCCGCCTGCGCACCATGGCTGTAGTGCCCGGCACGGCACTGTACGAACTGACCGCCCGGGGCGATTTTCAGCCTTTAACGGAAGACGAAATAGTATCCGAAGAAAAAGTGCTCCTCGAACATCTCGAAGGAGTCGACAGCTATCTGGTCAGCGACCACGTCTTGAACCTCCTGGAAGAAGTGCGGGGGCACCTGCTCACGGACAGGGAAAAGATGCTGAACGTCATCAACCGTTATCTGGCGCTGCCGGATGAGCAGCGCCTGAACTTCCGCCTGGGCAAACGGGCCGGCGTATACCGCCGCCTGGATGACATGCAGAACCGGCAACTTTACGATGAAGTAGCGGTGGAACAGGCCCGCCTGGCGGCGGAAGGCCGCCTGGAAGAAACCCTCTCCTCTCTGCAAAAGCAATTTATATAAAACAGAGTACCACGTCATTGCGAGGAGCGTCAGCGACGAAGCAATCTCAAAGGCAACGTACGCGAGTATAAGATTGCTTCGCTGCCCACCACGCTATGCTCGCGGTTACGGCTCGCAAAGACACATGGGGGTGGCTCGCAATGACAAAAGGGTGATTCTCAAGAAAGAACAGAGTTTTAAGATTCCTCTTCGATTAGGAACTCCAGGAACGGTTTCTCAAATGCAACCATGGCGTTAACCACCAGTTCCACCAGACCGCCATAATGGAGGTTGTACCTGGCGGTTGCCTGGTAATATTCGAAAAGATCCCGTATTGCCCCCTTGCAATTGGAACACGGAGCACAAACGTACTTGGGAATATCCTGCTCCATGGTATCCTGAAACGCGTCCAGGATTTGTTTAAACTTCATTCTGCTGGAGATTTTATTTCTAAATTCAGGAAAGTTGAAAGACTGCAAGATGGCAAAGCCGCTGCCTCCGCCGCAGCAGTAGTTTACAACCCCGTGGGGGTTCATCTCTCTAAACTGGGGAGCGATAGCATTTAAAATTTTCCGCTGGGGTTTAACTATGCCCATCATCCTGGCTATATTGCAGGGATCATGGAGGGTAACCGGAAAGTCGTTCCGCATGGGATCAAGCTTCAACCTTTTAGTTTCGACCAGGTTCCATAAGAGCGGTATAAAACTCTCTCTGGGAATATTGTCTTCGCCGACTACCATCCGGTCCATGGATATTGCCAAAGACTTGTGGGCATGCCCGCATTCGCCGCAGATAATTCTCCTTACGCCTAAATTCTTGGCCGCCTTCAACTGCGCAAGGGCGATCTTTCTGGCCTGGGCATCGTCATAGAAAAGACCGTAATTAACGTTATCGTAACCGAGCATATCGCTGCTTAAAGTCCAGTCCAGACCCGCCTCTTCAAATATGATGGCGAAGGCGGCGGGGTTTTCCGGCCAGGCTACATACTCACCGGCATTATGGACTAAAAGTATATCCGCTCCTTTTTTATCAATCGGAATCTTATACTTCTTGCCGGTTTTCTCATAAATATCATCCTCCAGAAACTCAATTATATCTAAAAAGGCTTCCCTGGTAATACCGGTGCTGGAGCCGGTTCTCAACTGGGTCACGGTACCCTTCTCATGCAAAGGCTTGGGCGCAATCCCCATTTCCTGGCTGAAGATTTTTCTAATTTCCCTGGCCAGAAGAGCATTATCCAGCCCCAGAGGGCAGGTTTGCGCGCAGCGCCGGCAGAGGTTGCAACGATAAGCCAGTTCACCCAGCCGGAAAATTGTTTCAAAGTTAATGTCGATATCCCCGCCGGCAAACTTGCTTAAAAAGCCGCCGCCGTTGAAATGCTTTTTGGCAATCTTGCGCAGCACTTCCGAGCGGAAGATCGGCCGGTAAATCTCGGCGCCGCCGCTGGCCTGGTAAACATGACAGGCTTCGGAACAGGTGTTGCATTTGGCGCAATACTCGAAAGAAAGCAGTAAAGGCTCTAAAAAGTTCCTGTTGGTCTGGTCGGAAAACAACTTTTCCAAACCGCTTAAAAACTTTTCAACCATTTCATCTTTTTCTTCTTTGGTCTTCGGCCTGGTTAGCGTCTCATTACAGACAAACCCGTCTAAACCGGCGCAATATGTTTCTTTCCATGATTCTTTCGGCTCGGTAAGAGGGGGCTCCATGCCCGGCTTATCATACGGCGCCGGCAAATCCATCAGTTTACCGGGCCGACATAACGGCTCTCCCGACGGTTTACTGATATCCCGGGGTCTTAGTTCTTTCATAGGTAAAGTTTATCCTCCCATCCCAACGATTTTATTTAACTTCTTTGGGTTCAGCAACTCCTGAACCAGCCGGTTTTATATGCGGCGCCGACCAGGAGGTTTTTGGCTTGTAACTTAAAGCTTTTTTAATTTTAGCTTCCATTTTTGAGTTTCTGAGATTAGGCTCATTTTCCCATAAAACTTTATGAAAACTAAAGTACTTGCCTACATAGTGGCTCATCTTGGTCTGCGGGATGTAAATCAACAAAAGACCCAACAAAACGATATGAACAGTCATGGCCGTACCTGCCTGAATGGGGGAAAAAGTGAGCAATCCCTTTACAATATCCCGGCCGTAATTTAAAGCAGGATCGGTAATGCTCCAGGCAAAAACCCCCGACACCAGCACGCCGAAGATAAACAGCAGGTTAAAATATTCCTGTAAAGTGGTGTACTTACTCATAGTTTTGTCAAAAACCCTTCTTAAGAACAGTCCGGCCGAACCAAAGGAGGCCAGCAGCGCTCCTGCAAAACCGGGTGCTATCGCACCGTAGTAAACCAGAACAGCCCACCAGTGGGCATTAACCCCGGCGCCGGCGGTTACAGGTAACCCGGCCAGTTCTGTTACAGCACCCACCAGTAAAAAAACGGTCCCTAAAAACAATAAATAAATGCCCAGGTGTAAAGAATAGGAAATCCACCACAATCGCCTTTGATTGACGAATAGCTTCTTTATGAACAACATCTCTTTCAGCATTTCCTTAATCTCGCCCGCCATAGAAACCTGCCTGGACTTTTTCCACCACTCCAACTCTTCAAAATAAGAGCCGCCATATTCGCCTTTCTCTCCGGCTTCTTTGGGCACTGGATATAGATCCAAACGGCTCTGTAAAGGCATTCTGGCAAACTGGTAACCTTTGTAGAGTGAAAACCCAATGAAAGCAATAACGGAAAAATAAATAAAAATCAGTAAGAACAATTAGCATACCTCCAAAAGCCTGTAGATTTTGAGAGTATTTATCCTGAAAACTCACTACAGATTCCATCACCTCCACTTCTTCTAAATACAAATTAAATATTTCTCAACTTTAAACTTTTTTGTTATAATTGCTACTAACAATACTTCATCTAATCTTAAAAATTCTATTTCATATTTTTTAGTTAATTAAAAAAGAAAATTGAACTATAATTTTTTCTACTTATAAATTGTTTGACGCTATACATTTATTGTTATGTTAAACTAACAAACTTTACATGTCAAGTATAATTACAAAATCGATATTATGATATTAATAAGAATAGAAACTACCTATCAAATAAATCTCTATATACTTTAACAAATAATCTATAAAAATTATAAACTTGACACTTATAATGCAATCTCGTAAAATTAACACACATACTATACGATTAATTGAAGTATTTAACTTGCAATTCACAGATAATTGAAATTTAGGAATAAGATCAGATGGTTTCTTGCTAAAAAAAGTAGTAAGCAAATCTATATCGCTTCGGCAGGAGAAAGAACAAGTGAACTCGTTCAGCTTAAGCTGAACATCGGGGCTTCAGATGGGGATTCTACCCCATCTGAAGTGAAAAGAGGAACCCCCACTTATAGAAGTGG
>JAGUVT010000146.1 GCA_020062745.1 Deltaproteobacteria bacterium | reverse complement strand
TCTCCGGCCTCAAGTATACCGTCAACCGGTCAGTACCCGAGGGGGATATAATTGTGAGCATTTCCGGCAGCGCCATGTATACCGTGAAGGATCAGGTTTACAGGATGGCCAACGCTTCCTGTATCACCCCGGCACCGGCAGCGCTGGTTTCTCCGGCGGAAAAAGGAAAAATTTATTTTGTGATCGGTTTAGACAGTTATACCGTAAACGGTATGGTTTATTCCATGGATGCAGTTACTTACTTAAAAAACAATCGCACTTATGTGCCGGTGAGGTACCTGGCTTATGCCCTGGGAATAACGCCGGAAAACGTCAGGTGGGAAGGCGAGAGCCGGACAGCGACTTTGCGTAATGAAACTGTGGAGGTAGTGCTGACCTGTGGCAGCACGGATATTTATGTGAATGGGCGGAAGAAAACGATGGATGTGGCGGCTGAGTTGGAGAAGGATCGCCTGATGGTGCCGGCCCGCTGGGTGGCGGAAGCCTTCGGCGCCCGGGTGGGATGGGACGGAATAAGGCGGACGGTTATTTTAATGGTTGAGCCTGCCGGCAGTCCACTTCTTTAACCGGGTGGTCAAATAGTTAAGAGGGGGTTTGATTTATGTTAAAGCTGGTTTTTAAAAGGAATCTTGTTTTCCCGGTGCTGGTGGCGGTAACTGTGCTTGTATTTTGCGCCGGGTGCGGTCGTGGCGCCGGTAGCGGCGAAACCGCCCGGGCCAGTTTAAAACCGCAACTGGAACTGGCAAAAGAAATACCTCTGGGCAATGTGGCCGAGGATAAAATCCCGGACGTGACCAAAGCCAGATGGAGCTTCGGCGTGCCATTAACCAAACCGGTCGTCTTCCCGGACGGCAAGTATGTGCTGGCCGTAGAAGAAGGGAAAATGACCCTGTTTGACACCGCCGCGGGCAAGCAAAAGTGGTCGAAGCCGACGTACGGGGGGATAGACACTTATGCCGCCGGCGCCGGGCGCCTGTACATGTCGGAAAAGGGCAGCAGCAAGAGCATGAAGGAACATGGTTACGTGATCTGTGTGGATGCGAAAACAGGTAATGAAATCTGGAAATACGACGTCCAGCCGGAACTGGCCCCGGTTGTCGAAAAGCACATGCCGCCCGACGCCAAACTTTCTCTTTCCTGCTACATTAAGATAGCCCTTTTTGGCGAGAAGCTTGTGGCGAAGGGGCATACCAGTTGGGCGGTGGGAAAGGACAGCGACAAGGCGGAGGTGCTCCTGTGCCTCGACCGGGACGGAAAGCTGCTCTGGAAAGTGGAGTCCCATGGCTATCCCGGCATCAGCGCCCATAGCAAAATCCAGCTTATTGGCAATAAACTGGTGATGGGCACATACAGTTACGATGATGAAGTCAACGGCCCCACCTACCTGCACGCTTTTGACCTGGATACCGGCAAGAAGCTCTGGCAGTTCGACATTAAACATGAAGACGAGCTGGCTTACAGCAAAGCCACCGATGTGGCCGCCGCCGTGGTCGGGGATAAAGTGGTCGGGGTGACCAATTACGGAAGGGCTTACATCCTGGATCAGGACGGGCGCAAGATCAGTGACTTTTTAGCCTTTGAACCGTTAAAGTCCGGAGGCGCCGTTGTTTGCACCAATGTATGGGGCGATAAAGTGGCGGGTTTCGGAGAGAACGGGCTGATTATCGCCCCCAGCAAGTCGGTGGTGAAGGGCGCCGCCGATTATCAGGCCAAGGCGCCGGTGGAACATCCCGATGCCGGATCGGTAAAGGTATTCGACTTGAGCGGCAATTTGAAATGGAAATTCCGGCTGGGCGGGGAAGCCGCAGCGATGGCGGTTAAAAACAATTATTTGGTCCTCGGCGTTTCGCACAACCAGAACACCCTGGACTACGGTTACTGCGGGGTTTACGCCTTCAACCTGGCCCGGCGGGATGAAGGCGGAGAAGTGGACGTTACCCAGGAAACAGCCCTGGAGAAGTATATCGGCTATTACCGTACAGACGGCGCGGTGCTCTGGGGGTGCCTGGATACCTCTGATGACAATAAAGTAATTTGCGCCACCACCTGGCCGACCAGGGTGGGAACGGAAAAGCATGGCGGCCACGCTCTTTATATGCTCAGGTTGAAGTAAAAAAGAGAGAGATTGCCGCGCTCCCTGTATTCACTCGCGATGACAAAAAGAGTTTAAATTATAGTAAATATACCAGGTATTAGGAGACAATCCATGGATGGAAAATTAAAGAAAGGCCGGGTTTTAATGCTGATGGCGGGGATGGTCATCTTACTGTTGGGCTGCTGTATTTGGCCCGGCTCCGACATGTCGCAGCCTGTTGCAGCAGCGGCTGATGCAGGAGAGTTTGAGCGGGTGGAAGGGGAGCTTGAATGGCGGGACGGCGTATCGGCTGAACGGGGACGGGGCGTCTGGGAACTGGTCTTCCCGGAGGGCCGGTACCCGCAGAGGCTCCAGTGGTCCTGGACCGGCTCGGGCTGTATATGGGCCGGCGTAAAGTATGCGGACGGCAACGTGATTTACTATGTGCCGGCGGGGAGCGCCCCGCCGCCGGCCCAAACGTCCACCTTTATTGACCGAAACGGTATACCCCGGATCATTGCTCCCGTACTGCTGGAACTTCCGGAGGGAGCGGTGACGGTGGACCTGCCGGCCGACTACCGGCGGTACTGCGGCAAGGGCGAAGTTGCCGTGGAAAGCGTCCGCTTCGGCGTCGATGCCACAGGCCATACGGAGATAAAGGAGTTTGCCGTGCTGGCGTACGCCTCTGGAAAAGGCGTCGCTAAGAGTGACCGCGCCGGCCTGCAAAAGGGAGTCTACCTGCGGGCGCAGGTGCCGCAGGGAAACGAAGGCTGCTTTTACCTGGTGAAAGGTTGGGAATCTCCTGTGGTGGTGACGTTGAGGGTCTTGCTGGACGAAAAGACGAAAGGGGATTTAACCGTATCTTTTCCGGAAACGGTAACCATAACTTCTTTCGACCGCTCAAAGGCGCGGCTGGTTGACGGGCACACGCTGGTCGCGCCGCTGGAAATGGGGCCGGGTTACGCGGAGGAATCGATTATTGTGCTGGCAAGGGCTTCCGGTCCGGGTCAGGCAGTGATAAAAGCAAGGCTGGGCGTTCACGTGGAGACCGTGACGGAGGAACTGGCCTGCCCCGATCTGGAGTTTATCCGGAACAATTTGCGGCTGCTGGACGAAGGGGTTTATCCCATGCAGCACAAGCAGGACTCGCATAAAGTGACGATCCGGAAAGAATTGAAAAATTATATAAAAATAAAAGAAGATATTTTTTCTACCATACACAAGCTTTTCGGGACCAGAGAAAATTATGACGAGCCGGCGGGGGTGGTCTACGGCGTTTTGCAGAACGGCGCCGGCTTCGACCTGCCGCTGCACGTCAGGTTCTCGGTTTTGGACCGGAGCGGCGGGGAAGTTTCTTATTTTCGCGGTGAGCATATCCAGCGAGAGGGCGCCGACGCCCCCCCTGTGCCGGAAACCGTTCTCGGGGTAGCCGGCGCGGCGACCAGGAACTTTAAAATGCCGGTTTTTGCCGATATATATTCAGTCAAGCCCGGCACTTATAATGGTGTTTTAAGGGTATCGCTTTTCGGTAGCGGCGCCGAGATTATCACCCGTAATTTTGACCTGCAGGTCAAGAAAGACAGCCAGCTTAAAACAGCGGCTTTCCTGGCGGCCGTCTTCCTCTCGCTGGTGAGCGTGCTTCTCCTGGCCTTAAAACACAAGAAGTGGATCGGCCGGCTGAAAACCAGCGAGATCATCCTCATCGCCCTTTTTACGGCGGTAAAGTTTTCCATCGTGGATGTGCCCTGGTTTATTTTCGGAGATGTGGTCAGGGCGGCGGCCGGCCCTCTTGGCCCTTTCATGTCTGTATTTACCGGAATATTTTGGGATATTCTTAATTCCCTGTTCCTGGTGGCCTTAATTGTGCTCATTCCCCGGTCCGGTGTGGTAGTTATTTCCTCGGCGGTGCGGATTATCCTGCAGGGGGTGGCGTTCGGCTCTTTTAACCCCGTTTCCATCCTGCTCATGCTTTCTTACGCCGCGCTGGCCGATATGCTGCTTTACCTCTCCGGGTTTACCAGCGGCAGGAGGGAATTCCGGGAGTCTCCGGCGGTGCTGGCCACGCTGGCGGCTATATTTGCCGTTCAGCATATTTACTCCACTTACATTTCTTACTACATGCACATCTACCTGTACCGGCTTTTCTTTCCCGATTGGTACATCAACATCAACGTCCTGGTGTCCGTGGTTTACTCGGGCCTGGGGGCCGTCCTGGGCGTATACCTGGGGAACAAGTTGAGGCGGGTGATTGAATAATGCGGATCAAGTTTATCGAGCCGGAGCTGAAAGACACTCTTTTCCACCGCCTGGACGTGCGGACCAAGCTGATCATGCTGTTCTGGACGGCTGTGGCGGGCATTTCTTTAAACCAGTGGCGGGCGCTGGCCGTCGTCTACCTCGCCGTCTTGCTGCTGGTGGCTGTTGCCCGGCCTTCATGGGACAAAGTGAAGGCCCTGCTGATCATCACCGTGCTTACCGTGTGGGGCATAATGTGGGTGCAGGCCGTTTTCTACGACGCCTATCCCCGCACGCCGCTGCTCTACCTTCTGCCGCCCAACCTGGTCAGCGCGTCGGCGCCGGTAATCGGAGGGCTGTGGGAAGGAGTGGCCATCTATTACGAGGGGTTTACTCATGGAGTGGCCCAGTCGCTGCGGATGATGGCGCCGATGACCCTCGGCCTGCTGATTTTCTGGACGGAGGATCCCGTCCGGGTTCTCGCCGGCTTGAGCAGGCTCAAGCTGCCTTACGCAGTCTCCTTTATGGTGATGACCTGCCTGCGGTTTATTCCCATTACCATCGGCGAGGCAAAGGTGACCATCGACTCGCAGCGGCTGCGTAAATACAGGCCGTTTGATCTAAAGGGCATTATTTCCGGCTACGGCATTTACAAGACCACTGTGATGGTTTTGGTGCCGCTTTTGGCCGGCTGTGTACGCAAGTCCATGAACATGGCCAGAAGCGCCGACGGGCGCGCCTTTCAGGCCACCGGGCGGCGGACTGAACTGGACGAGGCAAAGATGATGGCGGGAGATAAGATAATAATTTTTTCTTCGACCGTTGTGATTTTTACACTTCTGGCCGGCAAGTTTCTTTTTTATCTCTGGATGGCGGACAGGTACAGCAATGACGCTTTGCGGCCCTTATACTGGTTTGCCCATCACTATCTTTAAAGAAGACTGCGGACATTTGCGGTAGTTCCCCATGGAAACTTACGTTCCCTGCATTAATAATGAAAATAGCATACTTAAAAGTTCCCCCTCCCCTTGCGGGAGGGGGTTAGGGGGAGGGAGATGAGGATTTATGATTAAAGTTGAGGATCTCTTTTACCGGTATTCGTCCAGGGAAGAGTTTGCCCTGAAAGGGGTTGACTTGCATGTAAGGAAGGGGGAGCTGCTCCTGCTCACCGGCTCGACGGGCTGTGGTAAATCTACCCTTTTAAAGTGCTTAAACGGGATCATTCCCCATGAAGCGGCCGGCCGGTTTGATGGAAATGTCTGGGTGGGCGGGATGAATACCAGGGAACACCCGGTACGGGTGCTGGCTCAAAAAGCAGGGCTGGTTTTCCAGAACCCCGACGAGCAAATATTTTCCACCAGGGTGAGGGAAGAGGTGGCCTTCGGCCTGGAGAACCTTTGCTTTCCCCGGGCAGAAATTATTTCCAGGGTGGAGTGGGCCCTGGAAAAAGTGGGGATGCGGGAGTTTATCGGGGAAAGCACCAATGCTCTTTCCGGCGGTCAAAAACAGCGGGTGGCCGTAGCCGCGGTGCTGGCCCTGCAGCCGGAGGTGCTGGTGCTGGACGAGCCGATCAGCCAGATGGATCCCGGCGGGGCCAGGGAAGTGCTGGGCGTGATTAAAAAGTTGAGCAGCGAGGGTATGACTATTATCCTGGTGGAGCACCGCATCCATGAAGTGGCTCAATGGGCGGACCGGGTGGTGGTTATGGACGGCGGAAAAATTGTTCTGGACGCGCCTACCGGGAAAATCATGGACCACCTGGAAATATTCCATAAACTGGGGCTCAGGTCGCCCTGCCGGGCTGGTACCTTTACTGAAACAAGGCAAGGTATTTTGTCGGTATTTCAGGCCGGGTACGGCCGGGAAGAAAAGTCCCCTATTTCTCTTGCGGAAGCGTCGTTTAAGGTCGCCTTTCACGCCGGGCGCGCAAACAGGAGCGCCGGGTCCGGGAAAAGGGTAAACGGCCGGCAGGAAAAGGTTGTTGAGGTAAAAGACCTGTGGTTTTCCTACGACCACCGCAACGGCCGGGGCTGGGCCCTGAAAGGGGTCGACCTGGACCTGTTTGCCGGTGAGGTGACGGCTATTATAGGCGATAACGGCAGCGGCAAGACCACCCTGATGCACCACCTGGCGGGTTTGTTCAAGGTGCAGAAGGGACGGGTGGAGGTGGCCGGCAGGGATGTGAGGAGGCATAACGCCTACCGGCTGGCCGGCACGGTGGGGATTGTTTTCCAGAATCCCGCCTTGATGCTTACTGCCGATAATGTTTTTGACGAGGTGGCCTTCGGCCCGAAGAACCTCAAAATGCCTCCGGAAAAATTAAAGCGAAAAGTATCTGAATGCCTGCGCCTGATGGAATTGGAGGGCTTGACCGTTTACCACCCGCAGACCCTTTCCGGCGGCCAGCGGCTGCGGTGCGCGGTGGCAGCCATCATCTCCATGGAGCCTCAACTGGTCCTGCTGGACGAGCCCACCAGCGGCCAGGATGTTTTGCACATCAGGAAACTGATGGAGTTATGCCGGAAACTGGCCGGGCAGGGGAAGACAGTGGTCTTTATCACCCACGATCATGAAATAGCGGCGGAATACGCCGACCGGATAATTGTCATGCAGGACGGCGGCATCTGCGCCGACTGTGCGCCCGGGGAATATGCGGAAGTAATGAGCCTTTGATAAGGAGTATTTTATAAATTCCCTCTCCCCCAGGGGGAGAGGGTTAGGGTGAGGGGGGCTTGGTATCATGCACATTTCGAATTTTCGAGAGCCTATAGTATTTTATAATAAGGAAGGAAAATGTGATGAAAAAGATTGCTGCGGTAATGATGCACAGCTATGCCGCCATCATGCGCCAGGCCGGGGAATCTGTGGGGGATACGCTGGCAGTAAAAGTTTACTCCGCCCGTTTTCTGGACGAAGGGAAGGAAGATCTGGCGGAGGCCCTGGCAGAACTGTCGAAAGCCGACCTGGTCTTTTTTTACCGCACCACGATGGAAGAGGCGGTATGGGACAGCCTGGAAAAAGAAGTTAAGAATTTAAATAAACCGCTGGTTTGCCTGGCTCACGACCCGGCCCTGTGGATGCTTTCCACTGTCGGTCTGGAGGTGGTGGCCAGGTGTCACCCCTATATTGTGCAGGGCGGCCGGGAAAACTTCGCCCGGATGCTCCGCTATGTGGCGGCTGTGGTTTTGGGCGAACCGCTGGATTATGCCGAGCCGGTATCTTTTCCCTGGGAAGGCATCTACCATCCCGCGGCAGATGGCTGCTTCAGCACGGTAGAAGAATATCTGGCCTGGCGCGGGATAAAGAAGGCCCCGACGATCGGGCTGCTCCTCTCCCGCTACAACTGGGTTAACGGCAACATGGCCGTTGAGGATGCCTTGATCCGCCTTTTTGAAGAAAGGGGATTCAACGTTATTCCGGCCTTCAGCTATGCGCTGAAAGATGCGGAACTCGGGACGAAAGGCTCCGGAGAAGTGGTGCGGGAGTATTTCTTTGACCGGGAAGGGAAGCCCCGCATTAACGCGCTGGTCAAGATGATTTCTTTTTTCCTGGAGTCGGGGGCGGGGAGCGAGGATATTTTACGGGAGAGCGTGGCTTCTGCCGGGGTGGCCCTGTTGCAGAGGCTTGGTGTGCCCGTGTTTCAGCCGGCAACTTCTTACTACAAAACGGTTGAGGAATGGCTGGCCGACCCGCAGGGCTTAAACCAGGATATCGCCTGGTCGGTGGCCATGCCCGAATTTGAAGGGGTTATTGAACCGCTTTTTATTGCCGGGGCCGGGCGGGACCTGGACCGGGAGGTGCGGGAACCGGTGGCGGAACGTTGCAGTCGCCTGGTGGAAAGGGTGGCCGGGTGGATCGAGTTGGCCCGGAAGCCTGCCGGCGAAAGAAAAGTGGCTTTCATTCTCCATAATAACCCCTGCGCCTCGGTGGAGGCCACGGTGGGCGGCGGGGCCAACCTGGATACCCTGGCGAGCGTGGCCGGGATACTGGCCCGGATGAAGCAGGAAGGTTACGCGGTAGATGCGCCGGCCGGCGGCAAGGAACTTATCGACACCATCATGGAACGCAAGGCGGTCTCTGAATTCAGGTGGACCACTACTGACGAGATAATTACCAAAGGCGGGGCTTTAAAACTTGTTTCGGTAGAGGAATACCGGCAATGGTTCGACACCCTTTCTCCACGGGTGCGGGAACGGCTGACCGAAGCCTGGGGGGCGCCCCCTGGCGAGGAAAAAAACGGCGTTCCGGCGGCCATGGTGTATGAAGGAAAAATAATCGTTACCGGAGTGCCATACGGGAACGCCGTAGTTTGTGTGCAGCCCAAGCGGGGCTGCGCCGGGCCGAAGTGCGACGGGCGGGTGTGCAAGATCCTGCACGACCCGGATATACCGCCGCCCCACCAGTACCTGGCCACCTACCGCTTCCTGGAAAATGACTTTGGGGCGGATGTGCTCGTGCATGTGGGCACCCACGGCAACCTGGAGTTCCTGCCCGGCAAGGGCGTGGGCCTTTCCGGCGAATGTTACCCGGATCTGGCCATCGGCGCCCTTTCCCATCTGTATATCTATAACGCGGATAATCCGCCGGAAGGGACTATTGCTAAAAGAAGAAGCTACGCCACCCTGGTGGATCACATGCAGACAGTGATGATCCAGGGCGGGCTATACAACAAGCTGGCCGAACTGGACCTTTACCTGGAGGAGTACGAGAGGGCCAGGATAGCCGACCCGGCGCGCGCTCATGCCCTGGAGCACCTGATTAGCGAAGAAATCCGGAAGACCAGCCTGGATAAACAGATCACGCTGACCGGTGAACATGATTCTTTCGCTGTGGTTGTCGAAAAAGCCCATGCCGTTCTTTCAGTGATTCGCAATACCCAGATTCAGGACGGCCAGCACATCTTCGGGGAGTTGCCCGAAGGCGGGCGCCGGGTGGAATTTATCAACTCCATCCTGCGCTTCGACGCCGGGCAGGAAGTTTCCCTGCGCCGTGTGTCGGCGGAGTTGATGGGGCTTGAACTGGGTGAACTGCTGGCCGCCCAGGAGCAGGTTTCGACCCGCCACGGCAAGTCTTACGGAGCGCTTTTGGAAGACCTCGAAGCAGCCTCTAAATCCTTTATCGCCTGTTTTTTGAAAGGTGAAGAGATAGATAACGGCCTTGCCCGGGAAATTCTGGGGGATAAACTGGTGCGTCCCGGGGCGCTGGCTAAACTAAACGAGATTGTGCCGCGGGTAAATGAGCTCAATGCCCGTATTGAAGCATCTCAAGAAATAAAAGCCCTGCTCACCGGCTTTGCGGGAGGCTACATCCCGGCCGGGCCCTCCGGCCTGATTACCCGCGGACGGGATGATGTCCTGCCGACAGGTAGAAACTTCTACTCCCTGGACCCCCACCGGGTGCCCACCAGGGCCGCCTGTGAAGTAGGCCGGCGGCTGGCGGAGAAAGTTTTAGCCAAACATTTGGCAGAAGAGGGCCGCTACCCGAAAAACGTGGCCATTTACTGGATGTGCAGCGATATCATGTGGGCTGACGGCGAAGGGCTGGGGCAGATGTTTTACCTTCTGGGAGTAAAGCCGAAGTGGCTGCCCAACGGACGGGTGGCCGGCATTGAAGTAATTCCGCCGGAGGAACTGGGCCGTCCCCGTATCGACCTTACGGTACGGGTTTCCGGGATCACCCGGGATAATTTCCCTAATTGTGTGGAGCTTTTGGACGAAGCCGTCCGGAGGGTGGCTGCTCTGGAGGAGCCGCTGGAGCAAAATTACGTCCGCAAACATGCCCTGGCCCAAATGGAGGGGCAGACAGACGAAAATGCCTGGCGGGAAGCCACTTTGCGCATCTTCGCCTCGAAACCGGGCACCTACCAGCCCGGCGTCAACCTGGCCGTCTACGCTTCGGCCTGGAAAGAGGAAAAGGATCTGGCCGACATTTTTGTCTACTGGAACGGTTACGCCTATGGTAAAGGCGTCTTTGGCCGGGAAGCCTTCCGCCAGCTCCAGAACAGCTTAAAAACAGTGGACGTTACTTATAACAAAGTGGTCACTGATGAGTACGACCTTTTCGGCTGCTGCTGTTACTTCGGCACCCACGGCGGGATGACCGCCGCCGCCCGGGTGGCTTCCGGCAAAGAGGTAAAGACCTATTATGGCGATACCAGAGAGCCGGAGCATGTGGAAGTGCGCACCCTGGCTGACGAAGTGCGGCGGGTGGTACGGGCCAAGCTTTTAAATCCGAAGTGGATCGAGGGCCAGAAACGCCACGGATACAAAGGCGCCGGCGATATTTCCGGGCGCATTGGCCGGGTCTACGGCTGGGAAGCCACCACGCGGGAGGTGGACGACTGGATCTTCGACGATATTACCAGGACCTTTATCATGGACGAAGAAAACCGTAAGTTTTTCCAGGAACACAATCCCTGGGCACTGGAAGAGATTGCCCGGCGGCTTTTGGAAGCCCACCAGCGCGGGCTGTGGCAGGCCGACCCGGAAGTTTTGGAGGGCTTGAAGGATTCCTACCTGGAGATTGAAGGCTGGCTGGAGGAAAAAATGGGCGAGGTCAAAGGCGACTTCCAGGGCGGCGCCATTGATATTTTAACAGCCGAAGAGGTGGCCGACTGGAGGGCGAAGATGCAAGAGATAAAAGCAAAAATAGGAGGGTGATTTGGCAATAAAACGCCCATGCCCTTGCGGGGTACAAAGAAATATTTTGGGAGTTTTGCGAGGTGAGCCGACAGATGATGGAGCCTGCCATCGTATTTGCAGCAGTAAATAAGGCGTTGGCGGCCACAATGAGTTTTGTGCCGCGCAACCTGGCGCTTATCTTTGTGGTCATGGTTTTAGCGGAAACATTGGTGGTCATGGGGGTGATGGAGCGGTTGAGCTTTATCGGGCAGCCGCTGGTATGCTGGTGCCGCCTGCCGCCGGAGAGCGTGCTCTGCCTGGTTACCGCCTGCGGCTCGGTGCTGGCAGCCAACGCCATGGTGGGCGGGTTTTACCGTGACGGCCGTTTTACCAGCAAGGAGGCTTTTCTTGCAGCGCTGCTCAATGGAGTGCCGGAGTACCTGCGCAATTTCTTTCTCTGGTCGGTGCCGGTAGCCGTTCCCCTGCTGGGAGTCAGGGTGGGGTTGGTATATGTACTGGTCTTCTGGTCGACGGCGTTTGTGCAGTTGGCAGTAACAGTGCTGCTAAGCCGTTTTCTGCTTGAGCCAGGCGAAAAAGCCGGTCTTGTGGACAGTGATCCGCTTGCGGCGACAGGGCGGCTTTCGCTGGTAAATGCAATCAAGAAGGCAGTCAGACAGCGCGGCCATCTTATCCTGCGCCTGGGAGGTACGCTGACCCTGGTGACTTTTCTGGTCTGCCTGGCCATGGAACTGGGCCTTTTTGCCCCGTTGGAAGGCTGGTTTGCCGCCTTTGGCCAGATAGTCGGCCTGCCGCCGGCGGCAACAGCGCCGCTGGTGGCTTACGCCGCCCAGCCGCTGGCCGGCATGGCGGCGGCGGGCAGCCTGTTACACGAGGGCGTGCTTGATGTTCATCAGGGGGTTGTGGCGGTGCTGCTGGGAGGCATCATTATGCTGCCGATGCTTACCCTGCGCTGGCGGCTGCCTAATTACACGGCTATCTTTGGTCTTAAACTGGGTTTTCTGCTGACGCTGGCGGGTTTGCTGGTAGCCGTGGTGGTAAGGGCAGGCTTCCTGGCCATAGTAATATAAAGGAGGCAAGGTCATTATGAAACCGTTAAAACTTGCTCTGTGGAAAAGTTCTGTGCTGGTGGCGTTAATGTTGTTTCTTTTGCTTTTGATCAGTGGTTGTGCGGTACGGTCTCAGGATAATCAGGCGGGGATAAAAGCAGAAGAGCTCAAATACGCCACCGGGTTTAAAATCGAACATCTGCCTAAAGGCTGTAAAAAACTGACCGACGGCGAAGGCAGAACATTAATCCTGGTTCCCCGGGGCCAGAGGTCCCCGGCGGGGTATGAGGATGCGCCGAAGATTGAAACGCCTGTAAAGAAAGTAGTGATATTTTCCACTACACAAGCTGCCCTATTGAGACCCCTGGGAGTACTGGATAGTATAGCAGGAACTACTATTGAAAAAGACCGCTGGTACATTGACCTGGTTAAAGAGGAAATGGAAAAGGGTAGCATAGCGTACCTGGGCAAGGGTAGAACTCCAGATTATGAGAAGCTACAAGCTTTAAATCCAGATGTAGTCTTCATGTGGACGAAAAGCGACCCCCAAATGGAGGCAGTATTCCAAAAACTTAACGAATTAGGTATACCTGTTGCTGTAGACAATGAATATCTGGAAGAACACCCGCTGGGTAGGGTGGAATGGGTAAAGTTCCTGGCTGCTTTTTACGACAGGGATAAAGATGCTGAAGTCCTCTTTAATCAGTTGGATGAGAAAGTTAAAGAGGTTGTAAATAAGGTCGCTGGAGCAAAGGTTAACCCCAAAGTATTGTGGGGGGGTATTCACGGTGGAAAATACAAGGGGAAAGTTTATGTTCCTAACGGAGATTCCTATGTGGCTAAAATGATTGCTATGGGGGGAGGCGATTATATTTTTAAAGAACTAAAAGGCGCGAGCAGTAGTCCCATAGGCATTGAGGAATTCTATGCGCGGGGGAAGGATGCGGATGTGTTTATATCATCAACCCGGCCGATTGACGGAGCCACCTCGCTAGAAAAGTTATGCGCAAGAGAAGAAATTCTATCTGGCATCAAACCCGTTAAAGAAGGAAGGATATGGTGTTTTCAGGACTGGTACTGGGATGTCATGGATAAGACAGATGAACAGATCGAAGACTTGGCGGCTATTTTCCACCCGGAGCTTTACCCCGGTTATGAGCTGAAGCATTTTTTGCGGTTGCCGGAGAAGTGAAGGATGAGCTAAAGCATCTGCTTCAACTAGGGATCAAGTTGACCAGCTCGGGTGCGTGTCTGATCTAAAGTCATCTACTTCAATTGAATGAAGGTCTGAAAGATTGAATTTACTTCTCAAGCAGCAAATCAGGTATCGTTTCTTGTACCTTTTGTTTTTGGTCATGTTGTTTATCTTTTTTATCTTAAACATAGCCATGGGTTCTGTACACATTCCTTTTCTTGATACCTGTAAAATTGTTTTTCAGCAGCAAGTAGATAATGAAGTCCACCAGGCGGTGGTCTGGAAAATCCGGCTGCCGCGCTCGCTAGCGACCCTTTTCGGCGGCGCGGCGCTGGCGGCGGCCGGGCTCTTGCTCCAGGTGTTCTTCCGCAACCCCATCGTCGGTCCCTATGTGCTGGGCATCTCTTCCGGGGCCACCTTGATGGTGGCGCTGGTCATGCTCACTGGTTTAACCGCCGGGATAGGCGGCATTCACCCCTTTTTCTTGTGCCTGGCGGCCTTTGCCGGGGCTGTGGGGGTAATGTTCATCGTTCTGGCGGTGGCTGTAAAGGTGAGGGACGTAGTTACCTTGTTGGTCATCGGCTTGATGATGGGTTACCTCTGCAGCGCGGTGAGCAGTATATTAATAGCCTTTGCGGAGAAAGAAAAGGTGCATGGCTTTGTCCTGTGGACTTTCGGCAGCTTCTCCGGTTTTTGCTGGGATGAGCTGCAGATCCTGGCTTTTGGCGGAGGGGTTTTGCTTTTGGGCGCTTTTCTTCTGGGCAAACCCTTAAACGCCTTCTTGCTGGGAGAAAACTATGCCCGGAGCATGGGGGTAAACATCAAGCTTTTCCGCTACCTGATTGTTTTTCTTTCCTGCGCCCTGGCCGGCCTAGTCACGGCCTTTGCTGGGCCGGTGGCCTTTATCGGCCTGGCCGTGCCCCACATGGCCAGGCTCTCCCTGGGCACATCGGATAATAAAATCCTTATTCCCGGGGTAATCCTGCTCGGGGCGGTGGTCACCAGTTTATGCGACTTGATTGCCAGGCTTGCTTTTTCGCCAGTGGAGCTGCCGGTAAGCGCCGTCACCTCTTTCTTTGGAGCGCCCATAGTAATAGGCCTTTTACTTAAAAGGAGGACTGCCTTGTGATGATGAAAACCCGGAAGCTGGCTGTAGGTTATGGCAGTAAAACCGTGGTTGACAATATTGAACTGGAAATGCTCAAAGGCCAGTTTGTATGCCTGTTGGGTCCCAACGGTTCCGGCAAGACCACAATTTTACGCTCTCTCGCCCGCCTGCTGGCCCCTTTACAGGGGGCGGTGTATCTAAAAGGGAGTCTGTTGAACAAATTAAAGCCTAGCCAGTTGGCCAGAGACCTGGCGGTGGTTTTAACCGAGCGCCTTTCAACCGGTTTGCTTACTGCTTTTGAGCTTGCTTCCATGGGCCGGTACCCTTATACGGGTTTTTTCGGCAGACTTTCGGAAGAGGACCGGCAGAAGACATGGGAGGCATTAAAGCTGGTCAATGCCGGCGAACTGGCCGGCAGGTATTTCAGCGAATTGAGCGACGGGGAAAAACAGAAAGTGCTTCTGGCCAGGGCACTGGTTCAGGAGCCGGAGGTGATCATTTTAGACGAGCCGACCAGCCACCTGGACGTGCGGCACCGCCTGGAAGTGATGGCCATTTTGCGCCGCTTGGCCAGGGAAAAAGGGATTACTGTAATTGCTTCTTTGCATGACGTTGATCTGGCCTTGAAGACCTGTGAAGTGGTTGTTCTGGTAAAGGACGGGAAAATAGTGGCCTGCGGGTTGCCGGAAGAGGTCCTGGATGAAAAAACCGTCGCCGGCCTTTACGACATTGGCTGTGCCCATTTTAACCGCCATTTGGGAACTATGGAGCTAAGAGATAACGGCGGTGAGGTTCTGGTTTGCGTGGTGGCCGGGGCGGGCAGCGGGGCGAATGTTTACCGCCTGCTCGCCAAACGTGGTTTTGCTATTGTTACCGGGGTAATCCACGAAAACGATATTGACTGCCACGTGGCCCGGGGAATGGGGGCGACAGTGATTGGTGAAGGCCCCTTTGGGGAAATCAGCGACGTTGCTTACAGGCGGGCGTTGGATTTTCTCGAGAAGACGAATTTTGTTATCGACGCCGGATTTCCGGTAGGGCCTTTTAACAGGCGTAATGTCGACCTGATCAAGCATTGTCTCGGGCAAAAGAAAATTGTCTGCACCATGCGCTCCAGAAAAGACGCCGGAGAGTTATTCGCTTCACCTGCCCGGAACCTGGTTTATTGCCGGGGAGTGGCGTCTATTCTGGAAACACTGGATGGTGGGAAAAAGTAGAGTGGTGAGATTGTGTTATGGTCACGGATGACGGGCGGATTGTAGCAAGCTGCATGTTGGAAGATTTCCTGGAGCAATATGAGCGAAGATGTAGCCTGACAGGGGAGACATTGGGATGTCACTGAAAGGAGAAGACACGATGACCATTAAGATAGCTTACTTTACCTCGGCGGAAAGCGACCTTCGCCCGGTGGTTAAAGCGGCCGGCAGAATTGCTGAAACTCATGGGGACCGGATAAAAATTTACGCCCGTTCGAAAAGCGATTTTGTAAACCGGGCGGCCATTGATACGATCATCAAAGAAAGCTGTGCGGCCGGGGTGGCAATTATTCATTTGCACGGGGGCAGGGACAGCCTGCCGGATTTCGACCGCCTGGCGGAAGCGCTGCGTGAGGCGGGAACGCTGCTGCACATCCAAGCCCTGCCGTCGGAGGACGAAGCAGAGTTGAGGGCGCTGTCCTCTGTCGGCGGGGAAGACTACCAGCGCATAGGAGCATATATCAATTACAGCGGGACGGAGAATTTTTACAACTTGTTTCTTTACCTAGCCAACCGTTTCGGGGGATGTGACTTTGCTTTTAAAGAGCCGGCGCCGCTGCCCTGGGAGGGTATTTACCACCCCCGCCACCCCGGGGGAATTGAACTGCAGGCTTATCTTGAACAGCATTACCTGCCTGACAGGCTGACAGTCGGGATTCCCTTTTACCAGAGTTCCTGGGTGGCGCAGAACACTGAGCATATTGATGCGCTGATTGAAGCCGTGGAAAAAAGAGGGGCCAATGTGATCCCCGTCTTTGCCTATACCTTGCAGGACGTGGAACTGGGTACAAAGGGATTGAAATGGGTGATGGAGAACTACTTCATGCGTGATGGCGAGCCCCTGGTGGATGTGTTGATCAGCGCCCTGGCCTTTTCCCAGACCATGATGGCGGGGCAAAACGTCGCGCCGGGGCAAGAAAATTGCTTCGTCCGGCTGGGCGTGCCGGTAATTAAAGCCATCCTTTCGCTGAACACCTATAACGAGTGGGCCGGTACCCTGCAGGGTCTTAACCCGCTTGATGTATCTTTTAACGTGGCCCTGCCCGAGTTTGACGGGGCGCTGATTACCGTGCCGGTAGCCACCCGTGAATTTGCCGAGCGCGACCCGCTGACCGGGGCCACCATGATTTCTTACCATCCGGTTCCCGAACGGGTGGGCAAGGTGGCCGGCCTGGCCTTGAAATGGGCCGGCCTGCGGCACAAGCCCAACCAGGATAAAAAAGTAGCGATTATTTTTCACAATTACCCGCCCCGCAACGATACCATCGGCTCAGCCTTCGGCCTGGATTCCCCGGTCAGCGTTTTAAACATTTTACGCGAAATGAAGGCGGCAGGCTATGCCCTGGACAGCCTGCCCGAGAACGGCCAGGAACTGATGGAGGAAATTTTGCGGCGGGTGACCAACGACCGCCGCTGGGCCAGCGCGGAGCAGATGGCCTCCCTGGCTGTGGACGGGGTTGCGCCGGAAGAGTATGAACACCAATGGCGAACCTTTCCCCCGCAGGTGCAAGAAAAGATGAAGAAAGATTGGGGAGATCCTCCCGGCGAAGTTTTCAACTACGGAGGCAGACTTTTGATTCCCGGCATTGTAAACGGCAATGTCTTTATCGGCCTGCAGCCGCCGCGCGGCTTTCTGGATGATCCGGCCAAGATTTATCACAGCCCGGACGCCTCTCCGCCGCATCATTACCTGGCTTACTACCGCTGGATCAGGGACGATTTTGAGGCTGACGCCGTCCTGCATATCGGCAAGCACGGTTCGCTGGAATGGCTGCCCGGCAAATCGGTGGGGCTTTCCGGAAGCTGCTACCCGGACCTGGCCATCACCGACCTGCCGCATATTTATCCTTATATTATCAACAACCCCGGCGAAGGCACTCAGGCCAAGCGCCGCAGTTACTGCTGTATAATGGACCACCTGATCCCGGTGATGACCAACGCCGACTCCTACGATGAACTGGCCGGACTGGAGGTCCTGCTGGAGGATTATACTCAGGCAAGGACTCTTGATCCTGGAAAATTATCCTACCTGGAAGGCCTGATCTGGGAAAAAGTACAGGCCGCTCATTTAGACCGGGACCTTGATTGCGATGAGCGTTCGGCCAGGCAAAATTTTGAGGAATTTTTAGAGAAGCTGCACGCCTACCTTAGCGAAATCAAAGACACCCAGATCAGAGACGGCCTGCATATATTCGGCCGGCCGCCGGAGGGAGAAAAAATGGTGGAGATGTTGATTGCCCTTACCAGACTGGCCAACGGCGGGATACCTTCCCTGCGCCAGGGAGTTGCCACAGCCCTGGGATATGACTACGACTTGCTTCTTTCTGAACGGGGCAAAATTTTTGCCGGTACCAACAAGACCGGCGGCCAACTGTTAGATGAAATTAACGTGCTGGTACGGCAGATGGTGGATGAGCTTTACCGCCGGGATTTTGACCACGAAGCGGCGCCGGAGATCCGCCGCCTTTATCTGGGGAGGCCGGCGCCGGATGTGGAGAAAACCCTGTGCTACGCGGCAACTGTGCTGGTGGCCAAATTAAACGATACCACCTGCGAGCTTACTCATACCCTCATGGCGCTGGACGGCCGGTTTGTCCCTCCTGGTCCTTCCGGCGCGCCGACCCGGGGGATGGCGGACATTTTACCAACCGGCCGGAACTTCTTTTCCGTTGACCCCCAGGCCATCCCTTCCCCGGCGGCCTGGGAAGTGGGGGTGGCGCTGGGAGACGCTTTGATGGCAAGGTACTTGAGCGACGAGGGCGGTTACCCGGAATCGATCGGCATGGTCGTGTGGGGCAGCCCGACCATGCGCACCAAAGGAGACGATATTGCGGAGATCCTTTACCTGATGGGGGTTAAACCTGTTTGGGAGGAAAAGAGCGGGCGGGTCAAGGGGCTGAGGATAATCCCCGCCGGCGAACTGGGACATCCGCGTATTGATGTGACCCTGCGAATCAGCGGCTTTTTCCGTGACGCCTTCCCCAACCTGGTCTCTCTTTTGGACGAAGCGGTGGAAATGGTGGCCGGCCTGCCGGAAGAAGAGGTGGAAAACTACCTGGCCAGGCATGTGCAGGAGGATATGGCGGCAAACCTTGCTGAAGGGAAAAACCCGGAAACGGCAAGAGAGATGGCTCTTTACCGCATCTTCGGCTGCCGCCCCGGCGCCTACGGGGCCGGTGTCAGCAACGCCATTGACGCCAAGAACTGGAAGGATGAAAAAGACCTCGGCCAAGTCTATGTTACCTGGGGCGGCTATGCTTACGGGCGCAAGAATTACGGCGTAACAGTACCGGAGGTTTTCAAGAAGCGTTTAAGCCGGCTCGACCTGACTGTTAAAAACGAGGACAGCCGGGAGTACGACATTCTCGACAGCGACGATAATTATTCTTACCACGGCGGCATGATTGCCGCGGTAAAAGCTTTCAAAGGAGCCCTGCCCCGTTCTTACAGCGGGGACAGCTCCGACCCCGACCGGGTGAAGATGCGTTCTACCGCCGAGGAAGCCAGGCACATCTTCCGCAGCCGCATTTTAAACCCGAAGTGGATTGAAAGCATGAAGCGGCACGGTTACAAAGGAGCGGGGGATCTCTCCCGCATGGTGGACATTTCCTTTGGCTGGGATGCCACCGCGGAAGTACTGGAAGACTGGATGTACGACGCCCTGGCCCAAAAGTACGCCCTTGACCCGGCCATGCAGGAATGGTTTAAAGAAGTCAACCCCTGGGCCCTGCAGAACATTGCCGAACGCCTGCTGGAAGCGGTGGAACGAAAAATGTGGGAAGCTACGCCGGAAATGGTGGAGCAGTTGCGGGAGATTTACCTGGATGTGGAAGGCGAACTGGAGGAGCGGACGGATTTCCAGGCGGATTTCTCAAAATAAAAACCTGGCGGACAAAAGGGTTGAGCACGTTGTTTTTTATGATTTCGTTGTTATTAGAGAAAATTTTATAAAAAGGGGCCAGGAGTTACTTTGAGGAGAGAATTATCTTGATCCAGGAAACAGCTGGTAATGAGCTTCCGGAAGAAGAGGAAATCAAACTGCTGGTTTTACGGGTAACCGACGACTGCAACCTGCGCTGCCGCTACTGCTATGCCTGTGGGGGCGACAGCCGGGAAAGCATGTCCTGGGATATTGCCAGGCAGGCGGTGGATTATGCCCTTGCCCGCAGCCGGTTTTTGAAAATCCAGTTTACCGGGGGCGAACCTTTATTAAACTTTCCGCTGGTAAAGAAGGTTATTGAATACAGCAGGAAGTCCCCCGTCACTTTTCAGATGCAGACCAACGGGACACTGGTCGGCCCGGCGGTCGCCCGGGAACTGAAAGCTTTAAAAATAGCGCCGGGGGTAAGCCTGGACGGCCCGCCGGAGGTAAACGACCGGCTGCGCCCCTTTGCCGGTGGGCAGCCGTCTACCTTGGCTATTATCAATGGCCTGCAAAATCTGGGGACGGCAGGGGTGAAAGTAGGGCTGACTGCTGTTTTGACAAAAGAAAGCGCGGCTTACTTGACTCGCCTGGTGGAGCTGGCCGCCTACCTGGGAAATATTCACGGCATCGCGCTGGACTTGCTGCGTCCGATGGGGCGGTGCCTGTCCGGCAAAATTCTCCCGCCTGCACCGGAGTTGCTGGCGCAGCAGGTAAAACCGGCCCTTTGCCGGGCGGCGGAACTGGCGGAAATGGGAGGCCCTTTGGTCCGCTTTCGGGAAGTGGAGCGTTTGAAGTACCAGTTGCGCCGTGAAGTGGTCCGGCAGCACTACTGCTATGCCACCACCGGTCAGTCCCTGGCGGTGATGCCGGACGGGTCGGTTTATCCCTGCTCCTCTCTGGCCGGGGCGCCTGCTTTTTATCTCGGCCATATTGCCTGCCGGGAGTTTTCCCTGACCCGCTCGCTGCGCGGGACGCCGCTTTGGCAGCGCATGTTGAACGGGGTGGAAGGCTGCCGGAGCTGCCCGGACAACTGGCTTTGCGGCGGGGGATGCCCGGCCCGGGCTTATGCGTACTCGGGCCGGGTGGACCGTGCTTTTACCGGTGACTGCCGGTTGAAAAAGGTCTTTCTGGAATATTTGCGGGGAACGGTAAAAGGAAAAACTGCGGCCGGTTAGCCGGGGTCCGGACCCACATTTAACCAGGCGCTTTTCAGATTTTAAGAAGGTTTTCCATGAGAACTTAAGGGCCTGTCAGAATATAACATAGTCAATTGTTAATTGTTCACTGGTAACTATATCAAGATCCAATAACCACCAATATTCACCTGAACGATTCCAGTTTACTGTCCAATTGAAAGTAGCATTGTAGTTTATAGTAACCAGTTGCATTAATTTCTTTTCTTTGTTCTTTTTGTGCTTCTTTATCTTCAATAGTTAAAGCATTTTTTCTTTTATCAATTAATTGACACAAACCAGAACTACAGAGGCGAAATCAAAAAGAATCAGGATGGACGCAATCTCCAAAGCCCGGAGCACCTGGTGTGGTCTCCAGGGGCGACCCGACATGCTTCAGGGGATTACCGCAGACATCGACTCCAATGGCTTTATCGCTGGTCTTGACGCCGGTGGACATCGCCATGGCCGCCTGGTAATATAATATAATCTAAATAAATTCATATCTCTTTTAAAATTAAATCTGGCTTTAGTTGCGTTGGAGATTAAACGGAAGTACCCACTTTTACTTGACAGCATCGATGTCTGACTGGCGCTTGCCCTGACACAAACAGCCGTGTTAAAATTATGGAAAAGGACCGGGAGGCAGATATTTAGTGAGCCTGCCGCTGAGAGAAATCGAAATACTCCAAAAAGAAGTGTACACCTATGCGTATTACGCCATGTTGCCGAGCTTTTAGCTCTTGCGAAACATTTTGCCGGTATTCCTGATGTGGTCGCTATTTGCCAAGCTATTTCATCCCCCATTATTTAGTGAAGATGGTAAATAATGACCCCAATTCGATTTTGGGGGATGAAAAAAGTCAAGTCCAGAATTATCTTAAAGTTATTTTGAGGTTGGTGAGTTAATGAAAAATGGTGACGACTATTTTATGCAAAAAGCCCTGGAACTGGCAAAACGAAGCAAGAATAAGGTAAATTTATTAGTAGGAGTTATTTTAGTAAAAGAAGGGAAAATCATCGGGCAGGGATACCAGAACACAAGAGAAGGGCAGCACGCATTTTTGCAGGCCATAGAAAATATTAAAAATATTCAAAACTCAACAGTTTATATTAATATCGAACCTTGTTTTTACCCAGAAGATAAATTTTCCTGTACAAGGATTATGACTCAAAAAGGTATAAGCAGGTGTGTTATCGGTACAAATAATCCTGATCCAGAAGTAAGTGGAAAAAGCGTCATTTTTCTTAAGGAACATGGTGTTGGTGTAACTGTTGGTGTTTTAGGAGAAAAGTGCAGGCGGCTTATAATGGACCCAGAAATTCGGACAGCAAAAAGGACAAACTTAAGATACAATTAGACCATGAAAAAACATTATACAGCGAACTTCAAAGCACAGGTTG
>JAGUVT010000144.1 GCA_020062745.1 Deltaproteobacteria bacterium | reverse complement strand
ATTTACGCCTGCGAAGATTGCGTAAGACCCATGTGGCTGCGGTCAATGAACCAGGAAGCTCCCGCCTCTAATCGTAAGCGTAGGCGGGAGAGGCTTCACGTTAAACTGACTGATACTCATAATATGGCTTACCGGCTTATTACTTTAAGGATTTCTAAGGTGACCGAATGTATTTGACATCTCCCAGGCAGTGATATAAAATACCTATAAACTTGTGAATAAAATAACTACCAGAAAAATTAATATTATGTTATTATAATTATAAAAGCAACTTACCAGAGGAGGCTTAAGTGAGGTGAAAACGTTAAGGGTTCCAGAGGCCACTATAACCAGATTATCTGTTTATTCGAGGTTTTTGGAGCGCCTTGATCAAAAAGGGATAGTTACCATTTCATCAGGAGAAATAGCCGAGGGGGTAGGGGTCAGCCCGGCCCAGGTGCGAAAAGACCTGGCTTATTTTGGTGAGTTTGGCACCCGGGGAGTTGGCTATAACGTTAAAGACCTCCTTCATTATACTTTAAAAATTCTCGGACTCGACCGGCCGTGGCCGCTGGTACTCGTTGGGGCTGGTAACCTTGGATTTGCTCTTTGTACACATAAGGGGTTTAATGATCGGGGCTTCTCAATTATTGGAGTTTTTGATAATGATCTTACAAAAATCGGAAAAAAGATTGTTGATTTAGAGGTTTATCCGCTCGAGAAAATGTCTGAAATAATTGATGCGCACCAGGTTAGAATCGGCATTATCGCTGTTCCTCCCAGAGCGGCTCAGGAAACAGCCGATCTAATGGTTAAAAACGGCCTTAAGGCAATATTAAACTTTGCCCCGGTAGCATTGAATTTACCTGAAGGTATCGAGATCCGCAACGTTGATTTGACCGTGAAACTAGAAATATTGACTTTCAATCTCGGTTTGCGAGAATCATTATAAAAAAATGTTAATTTTTTAACAAAGTCAAAGGCCCGTTTTTAAAAGCGGGTCTTATTAGTTTTTAGTCAAGGAGAGGTTGCCATGTTTTATATCGGGGTGATTGGCTCTGGCGAATGCAATGTTAAGATTGCCGGTCTGGCTGAGCAGGTGGGCAGGGAAATAGCCAGGCGAGGCTGTACTTTGATTTGCGGCGGCAGGAGCGGAGTGATGGAGGCAGCTGCCAGGGGGGCTATGGAAGCAGGGGGTCTGACAGTAGGAATCCTGCCCGGCAGAAAGCGAGAAGACGGTAACCCTTACTTGACGGTTACCCTGGCTACCGGACTGGGAGAAGCCAGAAACGCTGTGATCGCCTGTGCGTCAGATGCCATAATTGCTGTTGCCGGCGGCTATGGTACATTGTCTGAGATTGGTCTGGCATTGAAAATGGGTAAGCCGGTGATTGGTTTTTGCACCTGGCAGGTAACCTGGCCCGGTACTGATAACGCGTGCTTTGAAAAAGTCGATACACCGGCAGAGGCGGTGGACAGAGCGTTGTTACTGGCCAGCTGGAATAAATGTTAAAGGAGTGGAAGTAATGATTAGAATTATTGACTTGCCATAATAGCCGTGATAAATTTAAAGCGTTGGGTACAAGTGATATTTTAATAATGTGGGAGGGATTGTTCGTGTTTGAGAATATGTCGGCTTTTTACATTGGAATTCTAATTTTTCTAATTGTGGCCACGCTTTCGGGAATATTTGCTGAGGCCCTTAACATGGCCATAGCAAAAGTTGAAAAACAGGCTTCCGGTCACAACGTCGACCATTAAGGAACAAGCCCAAATGAATGTGCTTTTACGCACTTGTTTTTGCTGGGAGGAGCAACATGGCTCATCATGACGATATTAAGTATCTTAAAAGAATAAATTTCTTCTACGGCCTGAAAGAAAATGAATTAGGTGAGATTGCCGGTATTGTAATGGAGCGTAAATACCGTAAAGGGCGCATTATCTTTATGGAAGGGGAACCGGGTGAGGCGGTTTTTTTTCTTAAATCAGGCCGCTTAAAAGTCTCCAAGCAGGATGAAGAAGGGCGGGAACACATCCTGCATTATGTCAACCCGGGAGAAGTATTTGCAGAAGTGGTTCTTTTTGACGGGGGTGGTTACCCGGCGACTGCCGAAGTACTGGAAGATGCCGAAGTGGGCGTTATCCGTTGTCAGGATATGGATAATTTAGTGATAAAGAACCCCGGTATTGCTTTAACCCTTTTAAAGGTTATGTCCGGCCGCCTCCGGTTTGCCCAGCAGAAAATTATGGAGCTGGCCTTGAAAGACACTACCAGACGCCTGGCCGGAACGTTGCTGAAGCTGGCTGAAGAGCACGGTACGCCGGGCGAGGGAGGGACGCAGATTTGCCTGTCACTTACCAATCAGGAACTGGCTAATCTTGTCGGTACTTCCCGGGAGACAGTCAACCGTATCATGGGTGAACTGCGCCGCCGGAAGGCGATAATTGTAGAAAAACAGGCGGGCATAGTGGTCAACAAGGAAAGATTGGAATCCTGGTTATGACTGCAGGCCGCCATACCAGCGTAGCTTAAAACTTTCAAAGTTCCAGGTGGCAAAAAATTGCCTGGCCGCGTCTATTCCTGCATGGTACAGCTTTTCTTTAAACAGGTTGATTTTCTCGAAATCGGTAGTTTTGATCCCGAGTGACGGGATGGATATGGTACGAACACGGCTCTTGGGGTTGAGCTCATGGAGTTTATCATGGGCTTCCAGCATGGTGGAAACTATTGCTTTAAGATAATCGAAGGGGTTGTTGATATGAGAAAATTTGCTTTCGTCGGGTTCTATTATTTTAAAGCCGAAGGTAGGGCGGGAAGGAATTCCTTCCCGGTCGAAAATCCACACTGGAAAATTGCTTAATACCCCGCCGTCAATTATGTGGCTTACTCTTTTTTGTCCGCCGGCTTTATACGCCAGCTTTACCGGCTTGTAATAAAATGGAATCCCGGCGCTCATACGAACGGCTTTACAGACCTCCATCTTTTCCGGCTTAAGATTATATTCGTAAAAGTCGACAGGCAGGCGCAGCAGTTTTTTTCTGGTTACATCGGTGGCAATTATAATCAGAGGGTACCCTTCGTCTTCCTTTGGAGTAATATCCTTGAAAGTTATGATACCTTTATTTGCCAGTTTTTCTTTAATCCAACCCTCCAGGTAGTTCCCCTCGTACAGGCCGTTGTAAAACCATAGGCTTAAAGCCGGCCCGATAAAAGGCAATTGTTCCAGCCATTGCCGGTCTTTAAACATGGTGTAATCAAGTTCAAAAATCAGCTTTTTTATTTCACATGCCCTGTAACCGGCGGCTATCAGTGCGGCGATAATGGCGCCGGCCGACGTTCCGGCTACATTAACCCACTGGTAGCCCCTCCGTTCGGCTTCGGCCAGGGCACCCACAATCCCGATGCCTTTTACACCCCCGCCCTCAAAAACAGCATTGGCTTTCAGTTCCATAAAAAAATACCTCCCCGGCTAAAAGCATACTATGCCGGAGAGGGTCTTTTTTGTTACTTTTTCTTTTTCAGGACGAATTGGACACCGATGTCGTGGTTGATCCAGAAATCCGTTAACCGGTAGCCGTCGGCGATCAGTTTCTTGCACTCGGTAATGGCTCCGGCCAGGTTGGCTAGAAATATTTCACCGGTTTTGTCGCCAATGTCCGGGATGTTGTCAATGGTTATTTTTTCTTCCAGGAAGTCACCTTTATCTGTAGCCTTTCCCACGGAAGTGCCGCTCATTATCTGCCCCCCAACAGTGTTTTATGTTTAACCGGTTATGATATATTGCCTGGTGCGGCAGAAGGGACTTGAACCCCCACGAGCTTAATGCCCACTAGAACCTGAATCTAGCGCGTCTGCCAATTCCGCCACTGCCGCATATTACGTAGAAATAATAATAGCATAGTTGATTAATATCTGTCAACAGGAACGATTATGTGGGACGGTGTCAACTTTTTGTAGGATATTCGTTCAAACAACCTTTTTGAAAATGGTCAAAATGCATAGCCACCGTTTTGTATTGACTTTAGATACTTGT
>JAGUVT010000025.1 GCA_020062745.1 Deltaproteobacteria bacterium | reverse complement strand
TGCGGCTACCGTTCGATCGTTATGATGATGGGAGCGCTGGACGGCCTGGCGGTAAATGCCGAGGTCTTGTCTTACGAGGGACCTTTTGGGGTGGGTTACCTGGTGGCGGCCCTGGAGCCCGGCCGGCCGGAGCCCGGGAAATCGCTTTTAGCCGGTCTGGAAGCACGGCGTAATGATACGGTCGGGAAGCGGCGGGCCGGTGAAAGCTATCTGGTCGGTGTGGCCAGGCAGAGTTTGGAGAACTATCTTCGGCATGGAAAGAAGCTGTCTGTTCCTGATGAGGTCCCGCCTGAGTTCAGGGGAGAAGCAGCGGCATTTGTATCACTCAAGAAACACGGCCAGTTACGCGGCTGTATCGGTACCGTGGCGCCGACCCGCAGGAGCGTGGTAGAAGAAGTGATTGTCAATGCCATCAGTGCCGGCACCCATGATCCCAGATTTTTCCCGGTACAGGTTGACGAACTGGACGACCTGGTATATTCGGTAGATGTTTTGCAGCCGCCCGAACCGGTTGAGGGGCTGGACGACCTGGATCCCAAAAAATATGGGGTTATTGTTCGGGCCGGCAGGCGGTCCGGGTTATTGCTGCCCGACTTAGAAGGCGTCAACACGTCGGCGGAGCAGGTGGCTATTGCCCGCCAGAAGGCCGGCATCGGGCCGAATGAGCCGGTGGAACTGGAGCGTTTCGAGGTAAAACGGTATAAGTAACAGGAAACTTCTAGCGGTGGGAGATATCATGCATGAGGCTTTCTTCTATGAGAAAAAAGATAATAACCGGGTCCAGTGCCGCCTCTGCCCGAAAATCTGTACAATCAAGGAAGGCAAGGCCGGTTTTTGCCGGGTGCGCCGGAATTACAGCGGCATCCTTTATGCCGTCAACTACGGGCAGGTTTCTTCCTACGGCCTTGACCCCATTGAGAAGAAGCCGCTCTATCACTTTTACCCCGGCTCCTATATTTTTTCTTTAGGCACGGTAGGCTGCAACCTGCGCTGCGGCTTCTGCCAAAACTGGGAAATCGCCCATGGTGAGCCTGATACGGTGGATTTTTCTCCCGCCCGGGTGGTGGAAACCGCCCGTAAACAGGCCGCTCGCGGTTACCCCAGTATAGGTATCGCTTATACTTACTCGGAGCCTTTCATGTGGTATGAATTTGTTATGGATACCGCCCGCCTGGCCGGGGAAGCCGGTTTGAAAAACGTGCTGGTGACCAACGGCTATGTCAATGAACAGCCTCTAAAACAAATACTACCGTATATTGATGCCATGAATATCGATGTCAAGGGATTTACCGAAGACTATTACCGCAAAAAATGCACCGGCCGCCTGGAACCGGTCATGCGCACGGTAGAAGTCGCCCGCCGGGAATGCCACGTGGAACTGACCACCCTGCTGGTGACCGGCTTAAACGATTCTCCGGGCGAGATTGAGCGGCTGGTAGATTGGGTGGCTTCCCTTGACGCCAACATCCCCCTGCACTTTTCACGTTATTTCCCCAATTACCAGGTAAACCTTCCTTCTACGCCCCTTGCTACTTTAAATCAGGCCCGGGAAATAGCCCGGAAGAAACTCTCCTACGTGTATATCGGCAACGCCCCGGAGCTTAATGCCGATGATACGCCTTGCCCACAGTGCGGACGTGTTGTTCTGGAGCGCTCTGGCTATAGAGTCCGGGCGACCGGCACGGACGGCAGAAACTGCCAGTACTGCGGCCGGGAAATCAGGCTGATTGGAGATGTGCGTAAATAGTGCGTTTTTCACAGGCAGCCTGTGATTTAGATCACATTAAATTTAAGCTGAAATATTTTAAAATTAGTTATTAAACTAATTTAATGTGGGGGCGTGTGCTTATATTTCCGATGAATAATAAAGAAGATGCTTATTTTGTGCCACAGGAGACGGAAAGTGCCAACCAGAAGCTGAGCTTTTTTGAGAAGTTGATACCCACCGGTCAGTGTCCCCCGCGCCCGGCGCCGGCAGAGTTGATCTGGGCGGCTATCGGCAGCGTAGCCGGTATCGGCATGGTTTCTTTTCTTGCTCTCCATTACCAGTTGCCGTTGCTGGTCGCTTCTTTCGGCGCCACGGCCGTGCTTATTTACGGCGCTGTCGACAGTCCCTTCGCTCAGCCCCGCAACGTAATCGGAGGCCATCTTTTTTCCGCCCTGATCGGGGTTATGGCTTATCAGTTTCTGGGCGCTTCCTGGTGGTCGATTACCCTGGCCGTCAGCCTCTCCATTGTGGTTATGCTCTTTACCCGCACCGTACATCCGCCCGGGGGCGCCACCGCCATTGTGGCGGTGTGGACCGGCCAGGGGTATTATTTTATTCTTACTCCGGTTCTGGCCGGCGCGGCGGCTCTGGTGTTGACTGCCGTAATTGTAAACAACCTGGCGCATACCCGCTGTTACCCGAAGTTCTGGTTGTAAGGTAAAAAAGAAAGGCGGGTAACTTGAAAGATTCCAAAATTATTGAAAGAGTACGGAGGTTTATGCTTTTTGGTTGGAGCCGTATTAGAAAAGGATAAGATAACAGGGGCCGTTATGGTGGTGGGAGGAGGCATTACCGGCATCCAGGCCGCCCTGGATCTGGCCGAGATGGGTTTTAAGGTCTACCTGGTGGAAAAATCACCGGCTATCGGCGGAACCATGCCGATGCTGGACAAAACTTTTCCCACCAACGACTGCTCGATGTGTATCCTGTCGCCCAAGCTGGTGGAATGCGGCAGGCACCGTAACATCGAAGTAATTACTTTGGCCGAGATTGTTTCTCTTGCCGGTGAGGCCGGTGATTTCCGGGTAACCGTTAAAAAGCGCCCCCGTTATGTCAACCTTGACCGGTGCGTGAGCTGCGGCGCCTGTGCCGAAGCCTGTCCGGAAGATGTGCCGGACCGCTTCAATCACTGCATGAGTACGCGCCGGGCTATCTTCAAACCATACCCCCAGGCCTTCCCCGGCGCTTATGTAATTGACCGGGAGCACTGTATCGAATGCATGGCCTGTGTGGACGCCTGTCAGACAGGCGCCATCGATCATGACATGGAAGAAGAAGTCATAACGGTGGAGGTGGGCGCGCTGATCGTTTGTCCCGGCTTCGAGCTGTTCGATGCCAGGCTGCGCGGCGAATACGGCTTTCGTGATTATGCCAACGTAATCACCAGCGCCCAGTTCGAGCGCATCCTCAGCGCCTCCGGACCTTTCCAGGGAAAGGTAAAAAGGCTGTCGGACGGAGCAACGCCGAAAAAAATAGCCTTTCTTCAATGTGTCGGCTCGCGGGACATAACGCGCGGCCAGGGTTACTGTTCGGCCGTGTGCTGCATGTACGCTACCAAGGAAGCCATTATTGCCAAAGAACACGAGCCGGAGCTGGATGTTGCCGTTTTCTGTATGGATGTCCGCTCCGCCGGCAAGGATTTTGAAAAATATTACAACCGGGCCAGGGAAGAATACAAAGTCCGTTATATCCGCTCCATCGTTTCCACCGTCAGGGAGTTGCAGCAGGGCAAAAACCTGCGTCTTAAATACCGGGCCGCCGGCGGCGGGATGAAGGAGGAAGACTTCGACCTGGTGGTGCTCTCCGTTGGCCTCAAGCCCGGCAAAGATGCCGTTGAGATGGCCGGCAGGCTGGGCGTGCAGTTGAACAGCTACAACTTCTGCCGACTGGACCCGCTCAGCGGGGTGGCGACGGCGCGTCCCGGCGTGTATGTGGCCGGCGCTTTCTGCGGGCCGAAAGACATCCCGGAAACCGTCATGCAGTCCAGCGCGGCCGCCGCTGAAGCAGCGGCGCTGCTTTCCCCGGCCCGGAACACCCTGGTGACGGAAAAAGAATTCCCCCCCGAATCGGATCTGGAGAAAGAAGAACCGAGAATAGGAGTTTTTGTCTGCCACTGCGGTAAAAACATCGGCAGCGTGGTGGACGTTCCGGCAGTGGTGGAAAGCGCCAAAAAGCTGCCTTGTGTTGTCCACGCCCAGGAAAACCTTTACGCCTGCGCCCAGGACAGCCAGGCCGCCATGCGGGAGATAATCCGGGAGAAGGGTCTGAACCGGGTAGTAGTCGCTTCCTGCAGTACCCGCACGCATAAACCCTTGTTCCAGGAAACCGTCCGGGAAGCCGGCTTGAACCGGCACCTGTTTGAGATGGCCAACATCCGGGACCAGTGCTCCTGGGTGCACGCCCACCAGCCGGAAAAGGCCACGGCCAAAGCTTTGGACCTGGTCAGGGCGGCCGTGCGGAAAGCCGCCCGCCTGCGGCCCGTAAAACAGGTAACCGTCGGCGTGGTTCCCGCCGCCCTGGTGGTGGGCGGCGGGGTTGCCGGCCTGAACGCCGCGTTGAGCCTGGCCCGGCAGGGCTACCGGGCCGAACTGGTAGAAAAAATCGGTGTCCTGGGCGGGGTGGCGAACAAGATCGACTGGGGCTTTGAAGGGGAAGATGTCCGGGGATACATAAAACAACTGGTTGATCAGGTGACCGGCCATCCTTTGATCAAAGTACATCCAAACTGTGAAGTTACAGAGGTGACGGGTTATACCGGGAACTTCACCAGCAGGCTCAGTTCCGGCGCGGAGGTCCGGCACGGCGCCGCGATCATTGCCATCGGCGGCCGGGAGTACAAACCGGAAGAATATCTTTACGGCGTGGACGACCGGGTGATGACCCAGATGGAGATGGAAGAAGCCGTCACCGCGGGCGATTCCCGCCTTGAAAAAGCGAAGAATATAGTCATGATCCAGTGCGTCGGTTCCCGGGAAGGCAGCCGCCAGTACTGCATCCGAGTTTGTTGCAGTAAAGCCATAAAGCTGGCCCTTATGCTCAAGGAAAAGAACCCGGGGGCAAATATCTTCGTCCTTTACCGGGATATGCGCACCTACAGCTTTTTAGAAGACCGCTACCGGGAAGCCCGGGCCAGAGGAATAATTTTTATCCGGTACGACCTGGAGCAAAAACCGGTGGTGGAAAAACAGGGCGAAGACCTTCAAGTATCCTTCCCCGACCCCATGATCGGCCTGGAGGCGGCTGTGGACGCCGACCTGGTTGTGCTGGCCCCGGCCATCCTGGCGCCTGAAGATAATGATAAAATCGCCCGGTTGTTCAAGGCGCCCCTGAACGCCGACGGCTTTTTCCTGGAAACTCACATGAAAATAAAGCCGGTGGACCTGCCGGCGGAAGGAGTATATGTATGCGGGCTGGCCCACAGCCCCAAGAATATTGAGGAAAGCATCATTCAGGCCAAAGCGGCCGCCGGCCGGGCGGCCACCGTTTTAAGCCGGGCGCGCCTGGAAGCGGGGGGAGTGGTGGCGCAGGTTCTGCCCCGCAAATGTGCGGGCTGTCTTACCTGCGTCAGGGTTTGCCCGTTCGGCGCGCCGCGGATCAACCCGCAGACCCTCCGGGCGGAAATCGAGGCGGTGCAGTGCCGGGGCTGCGGCACCTGCGCCGGCGAATGTCCGAACAAGGCCATTGAACTGCTGGGTTACACGGATGAACAGCAGGCAGCCGCGGTGGAGGGGCTTTTTATGGACGAGTCTGAAACAGCTCCCTGCCGGGGCTGCGGCGCCTGTACCGGCGACGACACGGCCGGAACCGGCCGGCTCTCCGCATTGCTGCCGGCGCAGTGATCTTTTTAAATTTATCCCTTCCTAATTTTTGATTGTTTTTGTTCGTGCGATAAGGATTTCCACCATTAGTATTAATTCCAGCATTGATCTAAAATAATGTATGTCTTTTCTCAAAATTCAAAAGCATACCTAAATCCTATCATTATAATAATTCTTTATAATAATCAATTTTAAATAATTATACCAAATATCTCATCATATCTCATCGGATTTCAACCCCCAGTTTTTGATTTTTACTTGACGTTGCCATCTATATTTGGTAATTTGTTGTTGACCATAGAGTAAAGATAAAGAGGAAAACAGCATAAATGATCTTGCTGCAACAAAATAATCATGAATTACCAGCTTCCCTAAAAACCGTTTATCGCAGGTTGCCGATGGGTATCTGGGGGCTTGGTTTTGTTTCAATGTTTATGGACATATCATCCGAACTTGTTCACAGCCTTTTACCCATATTCATGGCTACGGTACTTGGTACATCCATGGTTACCATTGGCATCATCGAAGGCTTTGCCGAGGGAGCCGCTGCGATCACGAAGGTATTCTCGGGAGCGATCAGCGATTACTGTGGGAAGCGCAAGTTTCTTGCTGTGGCCGGATACACACTGAGTGCCATTACCAAACCGATATTTCCGCTAGCAACAACAATTGGATGGGTGTTCGGAGCACGATTTGTCGATCGCATCGGCAAAGGCATTCGTGGTGCACCACGTGACGCGCTGGTTGCTGATATCGCGCCATTACAGCTTCGGGGCGCAGCCTACGGTTTACGTCAGTCACTCGATTCAGTCGGGGCCTTTATCGGACCACTCATGGCTGTCATATTCATGATTTGGTTTACAAATGACATCAGAGCCGTTTTATGGGTGGCGGTCGTGCCGGCGTTCATTGCGGTGTTTCTACTGATCATCGCGGTTCGCGAACCCGAGTCCTGGGACCGTCCTGGTGCTCTTCGAAATCGCTTAACTTTGACTGATACCAGGCGCCTGCCTATGCGGTATTGGCTTATCGTTGCACTTGGTGCTGTCTTTACTCTTGCTCGATTTAGTGAGGCGTTTCTGATTCTACGTGCCCAGGACGTCGGGCTCGCTATTGGCTACGTGCCTGTGATTATGATTGTGATGAATATCTTTTATTCCATATTTGCGTATCCAGCGGGTACGGCGGCGGACCGACTTTCAGCCCGAACCCTTCTGGCGTTCGGACTTGCGATACTTGTCGTCGCTGACGCCGTACTGGCGATGGCTGTGTCGCCGTGGTTCACATTCGTTGGGGCAGCTTTCTGGGGTCTACACATGGCGTTTACTCAAGGATTGTTATCGAAACTTGTTGCCGATACCGCGCCCGCAGATCTTCGCGGTACAGCCTTCGGGGTGTTTAATCTTGTAAATGGGGTAACGCTCTTTTTAGCAAGCTTTATTGCAGGATCATTATGGACCGCGTTCGGTGCTTCGGCCACATTTATTGCTGGAGCATCGTTCGCGATTCTTGCGTTAATGGGGTTGCTTCTTTACCGTCCCAAGATGCGATCTTACAAGGCCGGTACGTGATCGAGGCGGCCCAACATGGCGCTCCAGCCGACGCTAAAAAGCGGCGCGGCTGAGCTTGAGCGTTATGCCTCAAGATGAACTGACGAGGAACTGGTAAATGTAGACAGAATAACGATGTTGGGGATGGAGTCCCCCCCTTGAAACCGCCCAGACCAGGCTGATGACTCCTACTGAGCACAATACTGTGCAGTGGTCTGGAACGTTTTCACGAAAGGAGGACTCCATTATGGAACATATTTACACACTTGCTGCCTTATGGCTCGGACTAGCCGTTGTCTCTGCGGTGGTCGCATACCATTTGCGGGTATCTATTGCATTGGTTGAAATCTGCGTTGGCGTAGTTGCAGCCGCAGTCGCTGGCTATTTCGGAAAGGCCGATTCACTCGGCTCCAACTCTGAATGGCTCCGGTTTTTGGCTGCTTCGGGAGCTGTCCTGCTCACGTTCTTGGCGGGTGCCGAACTTGAGCCGGATGTGATTCAAAAGAAACTGAAGGAAGTGACAGTAGTTGGTCTTATTGGCTTCTTTGCCCCATTCCTGGGGTGCACGGTTATCGCACGGTACGTACTGGATTGGAATCTCCAGGCCAGCTTGCTATGCGGCGTGGCGCTTTCGACCACCTCAATGGCGGTTGTCTATGCAGTAATGCTTGAAACGGGCTTCAACAAGACGGATTTCGGCAAAGGCATTCTTGGTGCCTGCTTTATCAACGATCTCGGGACAGTTATCGCTCTGGGATTGTTGTTTGCCCCGTTTACCTACAAGACTGTCATCTTCATCGCGGTGACGACCCTCGTGCTTTTGATATTGCCATTCACAAGCAAGTTGTTGACGCGCATCTACGCCTATCGGACTGCGGCTATCCGAACCAAATGGATTATCTTCATCCTTTTCGCCTTGGGTGCATTGGCGCTTTGGTCCGGGAGTGAGGCAGTTCTTCCCGCCTACCTCGTTGGTATGGTTCTGGCTGAGTTCTCGAACGGAGACATCTTCTGGATTCGCCGTCTTCGGACTTTGACTGTCGGGTTTCTCACCCCGTTCTATTTCCTCCGTGCAGGAACATTCGTCTCACTGCCAGCCCTTATTGCCGCTCCCGTCGTTTTTCTGCTTTTGCTTGGGGGGAAGGTCATATCGAAGATATTCGGGCTTTACCCGATCATCGGTCAGTTTCGCCGCAGACGAGACGAGCGATGGTATTACACCCTGATGATGTCCACTGGACTGACGTTTGGAACGATTTCGGCTTTGTATGGACTATCACATAACATCGTAACACAGGCGCAGTATTCTTTTCTGGTTGCAGTGGTTATTGCAAGCGCTGTAGTCCCGACTTTAATCGCTGGGATTGCTTTCTTGCCCCGCCATCTATTACCTCAACAAGAAGCACAGGTAGGAGTAATAGACGAAAGGCCAGATGAAGAAGGATGAAAGTGAATGGAACGAAAGGGGAGGCATAACAACCGGTTGCAGCGGACGGCGTTCCGCCGCCGCTGAACCAGAGCGTTCGACGTACGGAGGAATAATGATGCCTATGCAAAATGATGAGAGAGCAGCGTTTGAAAGAATTTGTCGTCAGCCTCATCGGAAGATGAAAAGATGCTTCATGACGGGAAAAACATGTGTTCACGCAAACAGTGGAACCGTCCCCCTGTTTGCCCCCTGTTTGCGGGACCTTCTTTTTTTGCCTGGCTATTTACTGCTGTTTTATGTTACTATTGTCTAAAAAAGGATGTGAGCTTAAAATGGGGACCACGGCGGAGCTGGCTGATTTGATTGTGGGTACGGGTTTTGAGCAGTTTTCCCCGGCGGCTGTTGAGAAGGGCAAGGAGGCTTTTCTGGACTGGATCGGCGTTACGCTGGCGGCTCTTAAAGAACCGGCCGGCGAGATCATTCTTGATTTTGTCAGGGAACAGGGAGGCAACCCGCAGGCCACCGTGATCGGCGCCGGTTTGAAAACTTCGGCTACCAACGCGGCCCTGGCAATGGGAGTGCTGTCCCACGCCCTGGATTACGACGACCTGCTCTGGCCGATGATCGGCCACCCCAGCGTCACCCTTTTGCCGGCGGTATTCGCGCTGGGTGAGATGTACGGCGCTTCCGGTAAAAAGGCGCTGGAAGCCTTTATTCTCGGCTTTGAGGTGGATAATTTAGTCGGGATGGCCACTACCGAGTTCCACTATCATAAAGGCTGGCATGCCACCAGTACCATCGGGCCGCTGGGGGTGGCTGCGGCCGGCGCCAGAATACTGGGACTGGACCATGACCGGACCTGCATGGCCCTCGGTCTGGCGGCTTCACATGCCGGCGGCCTGCGAAGTAATTTCGGGACCATGACCAAGCCGCTCCATGCCGGTAACGCCGCCCGCGGCGGAGTGGCGTCGGTCTTACTGGCGGCCGGGGGATTTACGGCCAGCAAAAGCATACTGGAGGACGGAGCCGGTTTTGCCAATGTTTTTTGCGGTAAGGACCAGCATAAACTGAAGGAGACCAGTTTCGGCAGGCGGGCGGAATGGGCGGTGGTTAAACCCGGCCGGCAAACCAAAAAGTATCCTTCCTGCGGCGGCACCCATACAGCCATAGACGGCATGTTGGCCATCTGCCGGGAGAATGACCTGCAGGCTGGCAGTATTAAGAAGATTGAGTGTTTGGTGAATGAGGCTATTCCCAACGTTTTGATTTACCCCCGGCCGGAAACCGGCCTGGAAGGCAAGTTCAGCCTGCAATACTGCCTGGCGGCGGCGGTTTTGGACGGCGGGGCCGGTCTCAAGCAGTTTACGGACGAAATGGTTTTGCGGGAAGATGTAAGGCAGATGCTGCCCAGGATAGAGATGATTACAAGACCCACCAAAATTATCAGGGAGACCACGATTAAAGTAGAAACCGTCGACGGGAATACGATTGAAAAAACCATACTTGATCCAAAGGGTACTCCGGAAAATCCTTTAAGCTACGAAGAACTGCTGGATAAATTCACTGTGTGTGTGGAGGATGTTTTAAGCCGTGATAAAATCGAAGAAGTGATTGAGCAGGTCAATAATCTTGAGCATCTGGACAACATCGGCACACTGGTTGAGTTGCTGCGTCCATAGAAATGTGATTTTTTAGAAAAATTTTGTTGGTAATTTAAAATGCCGGGCCAGTCAAGCACCCGGCATTTTTGCTGATTATTTCAGGCTGGCGAAAAACTCTGCTTGTCCCACCACTCTTCCCGGGCGTAGTCGTAAGCTGATTCCAGCTTGGTCAGATGTTCCTGCTCCCATTCGGCCAGGCGCAGGTAGAGCCTCTTTGCCGCATCCAGGCCGGTTTTCCGGGCGGCTTCCCGGTAAAAGTCCAGGGATGCTTTTTCCATCATGACGCCGATGGAAAATACGGATACTATCAGGGAACCGCTTTCCGTTCCGATGTTTTCGCGGGAGAATATGCCCGGAGACGCAACAGGCGGCAAAGAAAACTTTTCCGCTTCCGGCGGTTTGTTGCGCATCAGTTCTTGATAGAGGTTTTTGAGCCATTGTTCATGCTCTTGTTCTTCAGCGGCCAGGGCCAGGAACGCCTGCCTTACCTGTTCGTCGGAAGCTTTTTCCGCCGCCAGGCGGTAAAACTGGTTGCCCTCATGTTCGTTTAAAATGGCTTTTTTAAGAATTTCCAGTTCTTTGGCATACAAATTAGTTTCCCCTTTCAATTTAAGTCATGGTTTTATTATAAACCAAAATAACAAAAACACTAAGGGGAATCAAAATTACCATCATGTCCATAGTCATTTTGCAGGCATAAATGCGGAAAATAGAGGATAGGATAATTTCAGTATTTGTGGATGAGATAAAAAATTTTGCATATATTTTTAATGCTTTAAAGAAGGAATTAAGACTTTATAGCAGAATTTTCTTTTAGCGTAACATTCGAAAACAAAATAAAAAGGGGTTAGCTATGGAGGCAATATTTTATGTAACACAGGTAATTTTAACTATGTTTACTTTTTACTACTTTCTGGTTTCTCTGTTCGGTTTCTGGCATAGGCGGGAAGGGTATTTGCTTCCGCCCCAATCGCGTTTTGCGGTTGTTATTGCCGCCCACAATGAAGAGAAGGTAATCGGCGCCTTAATCAGGAATCTGATGAGTCTGGATTATCCGAAGGAGCTTTACGAAATATTTGTGGTAGCCGATAACTGCGTCGATGATACGGCGAAAATTGCGGCTTCCCTGGGAGCGAATGTAATCGCCCGGTTTAACCCGATAGAGCGGGGGAAGGGATATGCGCTGGAATATGCTTTCAATAAAATTTTTAGTAAAGGCGATAAATTTGATGCGGTAGTTGTATTTGATGCCGATAACCTGGTCTCAACTAATTTTCTCAGGATAATGAATAACCGCCTGTTAAAAGGAGAATCCATCATTCAAGGTTACCTGGATACCAAAAATGCCGATGATACCTGGATTACAAAGTCTATTTACATTGGTTATTTGCTTACCAACCGGTTCTGGCAGTTGTCCAAGTATAACCTGGGCCTGACCTGCGCCTTGGGAGGAACCGGCATGTGTCTTTCGGTAGACGTCCTTAAAAAGTACGGCTGGGGTATGACCTCGTTGACGGAGGATTTGGAATTTCAGACCAAGGCTCTGTTAAACAACCTCAGGGTTACCTGGGCTCATGAAGCCAAGGTTTATGATGAAAAACCGCTGGATCTGATGCAATCCTGGCGGCAGCGCAAGCGCTGGATGCAGGGGCATTGTAATGTTGCCGGGAGGTATCTGTGGACATTGCTGCGGGAAGGGGTTCGCAAGCGCAGCTTTGTGATGATCGACGGCGCAATATATTTGTTCCAGCCTTTCTTTTTAATGTTTTGCGGCCTGTCTCTACTGAACAGTATATTTTTTATGCCGGACCGGATGCTGGAACAGCCGGTCTGGGTGGCGGCGGGTTTCCTGGGCCAGTTCTTTTATTTTGGACTGGGACTGGCATTGGAAAGAGTGCGTTTCAAGATTTATGGGTGGCTGATATTTTACCCTGTTTTCGCTTTAAGTTGGATTCCGGTCGCTTTTGCCGGATATGTCTTCCGCAACAATAAAGAGTGGAGCCATACCACTCATATTCGCAATATAAGGCATGAGAATCTCGAGAATTACTACCTCCCGGCCAGGGCAAACGGGCGGAAAACCGGTTAACTGAATGATTTCGCGCATGGCATAAATTTTTTTCAGGAAACTATTGCAAAAAAAATCCGGGATGATGTAGAATAACGGCAAAACGAAAAGGGCAAACCTGCCGAAAGGCAGGAGCGCAAAGCCACGGGTCTAAAGCGAAGCGTAAAATCGCTACGACAGCCGGGTTGCCGTTAAAAAAGCAGCAGTAAACATCGATAGAAGACAAAAATGTAGCAGCGTAAGGAAAACGAGCCTGCTGACGGTTGCACCGGCGGCGGGCTTTTTGCTATTTGCCCGAAAAAACCACGAAAGGTGGCGATTTGAGGAACAACCACCGGGTGGAACAGCGGTTGTTGTAATTTAGACAGGATTTAACAAGCAATGACTTTTATTAACAATAAAAGGAGGGTTATACAATGTTTAAGTGCTCAAAGGTGTGTGCGATCATTGTTGGAATTACCTTCTTGTTAAATATCTTTGGTATCGGCAACTATGCACATGCGTCTGACGCAACAACAACCCGGGGCGATCCTTTATCCGAGTTGCAGGAAAAGATAGAGCAAACGGCTCGAATGTTGGAAACCATTAGGCTTGGCATTTCAAAAGGCGCGGAAACATCCCGAGATCTACAGAATCTTGATCAGCATTATGCAGAACTTTCTAATTTGAACCAGGCTTGCCTGTCGAAGCTTGATGCTCTCTATTCTCAGATAAGTAAACTTGTTGAAGAAGGTAATATTTCATCCGAGTTTCTTGAAAGACACAATAATTTTGCTGTTAAACACCAAAAGGAAATGGATGTCCTGCTTCATGGTATCTATCAAATACTCAACACACTCCCTGAAGAACTTACCGTTAGCCAGATTGACAGTATACTGGAAAACATCAAGACTGTATTGCCAGATACGAACACTATCGTTACGGGGAACAAGACTGAGCCTGACCTGTCCTACCAGAGGCTTGATATTCCCAGCGAGAAGCTTAAATCCCTGGAAACCATTCCAATCGGCGTTTCTTTACCGGCTGCGGAAGATTTAGGCGTGACAAAAGATACTGAAGTCTCCCCGGAGATTAGCGTTCTATCACAGGAACTGGGCGCTGAGCCGGTTAAGATTTTTGGGTACGTCCGCAATAATTTTGACTACCAGCCCTATTTTGGTTCGGTCAAAGGGTCCGTCGGCACGTATTGGGAAAAAGCCGGGAACGATATGGATCAGTCCTCCCTATTAATTAGCCTCTTTCGAGCCTCTGGAATCCCGGCCCGGTATGTCGCTGGTGTTGTAGAACTTCCGGTAAGCAAGATTATGAACTGGGTTGGTGTAACCACTCCTGATATGGCGGTCGAGGTCATCTCCAGCAATGGAATTCCTTATGGAACAAAAACCAGTGCCGACGGTACTATAACCCACGTCCGTTTCTTCCATGTTTGGGTAGAAGCTTATATTCCAAAGAGTTCTAACGGAAAAGCTGCTACGGTCCATGAATGGGTACAGATGGATCCTTCATTCAAGCAGTATGTTTACCAGGAAGGCTTGAGTCTAAAGGAGATTTCGGGTCTTGATTGGGATACCTTCTATAATAGGGCAACCGAAGGGATAATTAGGAATGAAGCTGAATCCTATATAACCAATCTCAATGAACCCAATATTGTTGCTGACTTAAACTCATACGCAGATAACCTGGTTAGTTGGCTTAATACAAACATGCCTGGTGCAACCACGGCCGATGTTATTGGCTCAAGAAAGATCGAAGTAATTAATAGGACCCAGCTTAACAACCTTTCTCAAACGTTTCCGTTCAAAACCTTTCTTCCTCAATACGAATTTTCTGAGATCCCGGAAGGTTGGAGATACAGGGTTTTCTTCAACATGTATGGTCTTAATTATACAACCAGCATGCCCGAAATTACCGGTAAAAGGGTAAGTCTGGGCTACGTTCCCGCCACTTCTTACGACCAGTGGCTGATTGACTACTATGGCGGGCTGTTTAACGTACCGGCATTTTTAGTAAATATGACCCCTCAGCTCAGGATAGAAAATAACGTGGTTGCCCAGGGTAGTGCAGTTACTCTGGGATCAAGACAGGTAGTAAGATCCGGATTCTTGAGGCCCTTGAGTCCTTCCTGGGACAGCAATGACAAAGTTGTTACCACGGGCGCTGATTATGCCATATCTTTGAACCAGCAAAGGATATCTCTGGATCTGGTGAAACACAGACTGGAGCATTTCAATGGTCTTTCGGACGTGAGTGAGCGAACCCGGGAAGCCCTTCATATTACGGGTTTGAGCTATTTCGTTCAGTGTGACTTGTTAAGCGACGTTTCGGCACAGGTATCCGGGGTTGTCTGGACCCGGAGTGCGTCAGAAGCCTTTGTAACGCAAGACTTAAGAGTGTGGTATCTATGGGGTGCCCCTTGGAGGGTTGAGCGTGGGGGGTTAGGGTTTGATGTTAAGAGAAACATCGTTAACCCGGTCTCCAAGAAAGGAAGAAGTCAGGATGAACTCTCCTGGATGCTGA
>JAGUVT010000050.1 GCA_020062745.1 Deltaproteobacteria bacterium | reverse complement strand
GGCGGGCCGGACGGAGAACTGGGCGCCGCCCTGCGTTATTTAAACCAGCGCTATACCATGCCGACCGCCATGGCCAAGGGGCTGCTCACCGACATCGGCACCGAGGAACTGGCCCACCTCGAAATAATCGCCACCATGGTCTATAAGCTGCTCAAGGGTGTGCCGGCCGAAGAACTGCGGCAGATCGACCTGGGAGGACACTTTGCCCAGCACGATCATGCCCCGTTTTATAACGACGCCAACGGAGTGCCCTGGACGGCAGCGTACATCCAGGCCACCGGCGACCCGGTAGCCGACCTGCACGAGGACATGGCCGCCGAGCAGAAAGCCCGTACTACCTACGAACACTTAATCCGGCTAACCGACGACACGGGTCTGCAGGACGGCCTGAAGTTCCTGCGGGAAAGGGAAGTGGTCCACTTCCAGCGCTTCGGCGAGGCTTTGAACCACGTTCAGGGATACATGATGGAGAAAAAGGTGTATTAAAGCAATCGTTAAAATTTTAAAGACGGATGCAGGTAACAGTCCAACCCGCGGCCTGTGCCCGGCTTCCTGCATTCCGCCGCCAGCCCGGCGCAAGTCCATCAGCTTAAAAACCGGAAGGACATGCTGTCTGCAAAATAATTTTTAAGTGTGATCAAAATCACTTTTTAATTTCTTAATTAATGATATAATCAATTGACAAAATATTCATGTTAAATAGTATAAAGTAGGTTGGAACCAAAGTCAAAAACATTATTGTTTTTTGCTTTTTTAATTAAATATTAAGGGGGTATTTAGAAAATGTTTTGCAATCAATGTGAACAAACCGCCAAAGGAACAGGATGCACAGTGCAAGGCGTGTGCGGCAAGAAGCCCGATGTGGCGGCCCTCCAGGATCTTTTGCTCCACGCGCTTAAAGGGCTGTCCCTGTACGCCAATGAGGGCCGCCGGGTCGGCATAGTGGATCCGGAGGTGAACGCTTTTACCTGTGAGGCCATGTTCTCCACCCTGACCAATGTGAACTTCGACCCGGCCCGCTTCCAGCCACTGATCAACCGCTGCGCCGAGCTTGCCGCCCGCATGAAGGACAAGGTGGCCGGGGCCGGCGGCAACGTGAATTTTTCCGACCCCTCCGCCGCCTTCAAGCCGGCTGCCGATCTGGCCGGCCTGGTTAAGCAAGGGGAAGAAGCCGGCATGGTCACCGACCGCGACGCCGGCCCCGATATCCAGTCCCTCCAGCAAATACTGGTATATGGCATCAAGGGCGTCGCTGCCTATGCCGACCATGCCCGTATCTTGGGGCAGGAAGACGACAAGGTTTACGCCTTCATTCACGAGGGAATGGCGGCCCTGACCAACAAAGACCTCTCCTTAAATGACTGGGTGGGTCTGGTGCTCAAGTGCGGGGAAATCAACCTGCGCGCCATGGAACTGCTGGATGCGGGAAATACAGGCGCTTACGGCCACCCCGTACCTACCGAGGTGCCGCTGGGCCATAAACAGGGCAAATGCATCCTGATTTCCGGCCATGACCTGAAAGACCTCGCGGATTTGCTGAAACAGACCGAAGGCAAAGGCATCTACGTGTATACCCACGGCGAGATGCTGCCGACCCACGGTTACCCCGAGCTGAAGAAGTACAAGCATTTCTACGGTCATTACGGTACAGCCTGGCAAAACCAGATAAAGGAATTTGGAGATTTTCCCGGTGCGATCCTGATGACCACCAACTGCATCCAAAAGCCCCAGAATTCATATATCGACTACATCTTTACCACCGGTCTCGTAGGCTGGCCCGGCGCCAAGCACGTGAAAAACGGCGACTTCGGCCCGGTAATCGAAAAAGCGCTGGCCATGCCCGGCTTTACCTCGGATGAAGACAAGGGCAGCGTCATGGTGGGGTTTGCCCGCAATACCGTGATGAGCGTGGCCGGCAAGGTCATCGACGCGGTAAAAAGCGGCGCCATCAAGCATTTCTTCCTGGTAGCCGGCTGCGACGGGGCCAAACCAGGCCGAAACTATTATACCGAGTTCGTGGAAAAAGCGCCTGCCGATTCGGTGATCCTGACCCTGGCCTGCGGCAAGTTCCGTTTCTTTGACAAGAAACTGGGCGATATCGGCGGCATCCCGCGGCTTTTAGACATCGGGCAGTGCAACGACGCCTACTCGGCTGTGCAAATTGCTGTGGCGCTGGCAAAAGCATTTGATTGCGGGGTCAACGACCTGCCTCTTTCGCTGGTTCTTTCCTGGTACGAGCAGAAAGCGGTGGCCATCCTGCTCTCGCTGCTCCACCTGGGCATCAAAGATATCCGCCTGGGGCCCAGCCTGCCGGCCTTTATTTCGCCGAACGTGCTGGACGTGCTGGTCAAGAACTTCGCCATCAAACCGATTACCACGCCGGATGAAGACCTGGCCGCCATCCTGAACAAAACCGCTTAGGATTACGTCTACCCGTCATTGCGAGGGCGAAGCCCGTGGCAATCCCCTCCGGAGGAATGAGGTTGCTTCGCCTTATGGCTCGCAATGACACCAGAGGGCGGCTCGCAATGACAATGCCAGAACGGGATTAAAAAGAGGTTTCCTGCCCGCGACAGGGCAAGGAAACCTCTTTTCATGTAAGCGATACCGCCTAGATGAAAAGGTTCACGTCCGCCTCACTGGCCTCCGCCAGATAGGTGGCCACGCCGGCAAACTCCACGCCGTCGATGAATTCATGTTCCTTAAATCCCATCACGTCCATGGACATGGTGCAGACAATCATCCTCGCCCCCGCTTCCTGGGCGGTTTTAATCATCCCCTTAATGGAATCCACCTTTTTCTGCTTCATCATCAGCTTCATCATCCAGGCGCCCATACCGCCGAAGTTCATCTTGGACATCCCCAGTTTATCCGCGCCCCTGGGCATCATCCAGGCAAACATGGCCTCCATGAAACTTTTCTTTGTCTTTACCTTTTCGGGTCTTCTCAAGATATTAAGACCCCAGAAGGCGAAAAACATGGTTACTTCATCATCCATGGCCAAAGCGCCGTTAGCGATGACAAAAGCCGCCAGGGCCTTGTCGACGTCGCCGCTGAAAACAAGAATTGTCTTTTTATTCTTACTATTTTCCATAACCGGGTCCCCCCTATACGATAGAATTTTTGGCGCAGTACGCTTCTGCCAGGTAACTGGAAATATCTTTCAGAAACACTTCCCCCCCGGCAGCCTTTTGCAAATTAACAAAGCATACCGGGCACATGGTCACCCCGTTTTTAGCCGCTTTCTTAATCTGCTCCACTCTCTTCCCGGCATTCGCGGCAGCTTTTTTAGGAAACAGAGATTCCGCCGGCCCGCCGCAGCAAAAAGTAAATTTCCCCGCGTCCGCGGGCTCCTTAACAATAATACCGGCTTTCGCAAGCAAAGTCCGCGGTTCGCTTAAAACACCCTCCGCTCTTGCGTAAACACACGAATCGTGGATTACCACCTCCATGCCCAGCTTGTTTTCCGGCTCCAGATTCCGTTCGGCCAGCACCTCCAGATAACTTTTTACCTCCAGGTCATATTCCTTTATAAAAGACGGATAAACCGACTTCAACATGTTGGTGCTGTGGGGATCTACCGTAATCACCTTTTTGACTCCGTATTTTTTAAATAAATGGTATACCTTGCGGGCATGAGCCTCAAAGACGTCATCCATGCCCAGGTCGTAAACAAGCGCCCCGGAGTACAATTCTTCCCCGTACAAATAGCCGAACCCGACCCCGGCCCGCCGCAAAAGCCGGACTATGTCCACCAGTATTTGATTATAAGCTGCCCGCATGTTTTTTGACGGCACGGCCATAAAAGCGGAAATATTAATCGCCTTGTTCAGGTAGCGGCCGATTTTAATAAACCCGGCCAGCCACGAGTCCTCTATTTTTTCCTGGGCCTTGCTCATGGCGGCTATATAGGGAATGAGTTGATACATCAGACCCGTATAAAGTATGGTTTCCCCGCCTTTTGGCAGGTCCAGGCTCTTTGCCCACCCGGCCGCCTTTTTGGCTGAAATGGGCAGTACGGAATTTCTGATCCTTAAATTATCGGTCAGGATTCCAATCGTTTCACCAGTCGGCAACGGCATTTTTAACTCTCCTTAAAGTTTAAAAACTTTTTTATTAATATAATACCTGAGCGTCCGCACGTTTTCCGCTATGCGCACTTTGGCCGGACAGTTGGCTTCGCACATCCGGCACAAAAGACAGGAATATATTGTCTCCACGTTTTCCAGTACCCTGTCCTTAATGCCCAGGAGGACGTATCTAAACAGCTTCCGGGGGAGAAGTTCAATGCCCATCGGGCATACGGCGGTGCATACGCCGCAGTTCATGCAGGCGGAAGCGTTGAATTCTTCAGACCGCTTTACCTCGTCAACGAAATCGGGATTTACCAGCACCGTTAATTCCCCTCCCCTAAAGCCGCCTTATATTTATGGTAACCTTCATCCGTTATTTCACCGGTTTCAGTCACGTATCCGTATTTGCGCATCCCCATAACCCAGTACATAACTTCGTAGGAAGGGCGCCCGAGGGCTTGCGCAATTTCCGGAATAGTCCGGGGGCCATCCTTGAGGACGCCGATAATCTTATCTCTCATCAGCATTTCCTCCCTGATGACCTCCCTTAAATCTCTTACCTCGCTGATCATCTCAAAAAGTCTCCTTTAAAAAACCGTCTATCATTGACTTGATCTGGGCGTCGGTGTATCCTTTCAGATCAATGGCCTCCCTGGGGCAAACCGGAACGCACCCGCCGCAGCCCTTGCAGCCGGTTTTGTTTATCCTCGCCACTTCCTTGCCCTGCTCCTCGCCCTTTTCAATTGCCGAGTAAGGGCAAACTTTTACGCATTCGTCACACCAGTCGCAGAGCTGCGGGTTGACCGAAGCCATCAGGGGATCAAGCTCAACGTATCCCTTTTTCAGAATGGACGCGCTCTGGGTGACCGCCGCTAAAGCCGAGGCGACACTTTCCGCAGAGTTTTTAGGCCCCTGGCAGGCGCCGCAGATAAACACGCCGTCCACTACGGTTTCCACGGGACGCAGCTTCGGGTGGATCTCGTTGAAAAACCGGTCCCTTCCCACAGGCAGTTTCAGGACGTCAACCAGTTCGCCGTTCTTTCGCGGGACCATGCCCGTTACCAGAACAACAATGTCGGCCTTGATTTCCACCTCTTCCCCAAAGGTAAGCAAATCTTTAACCGTAACCTTTATTTTCCCGCCGGAGCATCTTTCCACCGCCGGGGGGTCGTCTTCGCCAAACCGGAGATAAGTGGAGCCTGCTTCCCTTGACTGGCTGTAAAGCAACTCATACCTGCCGTACGTCCGCACGTCCCTGAAAAGGTGATACTGATGAGATTTTGGATTCTTTTCGGCCAGCAGAAGAGAGGCGTGAACCGCCGCATTGCAGCAGTAACGGGAACAATAAAGGTTCGGGTTTTCCCGGTCCGGCTGCTGCCTGCTGCCCACACAGTAAATATAGACAACGTCTTTTATCGCTTTCCCGTTGCGGGCCGGAATTCCGTCGGAGCTGTCCAGCAGTTCCTTGAACTCCGGCAGGGTAATCACTCCGTCTATGCCATATCCGTACTCGCCCGCCCCGGGCTGATACGAATCAAAACCCGTGGCGATAATGATTGAGCCCACATTGGCGGTAATATCATCTTTCTTGTCGCCCTGGCCGCTTACCCTGATCTTTACGTTGAAGTCACCGATATTCCCGGATTTTTCAACCAGTTCCGCATTGGTGAACAGGGTGATGTTCTCTCTCTTTTTAACTTCGTCAACCAGTTTGTCAATCAACTGCCGGCCGTTTCTTCCGTGGGGGTACATTTTCTCCAGCCGGCCGATCCACCCGCCCACAGCTGGTGATTTCTCAATCAGGAAGACGGATATGCCGATATCCGCCATGCCGATGGCCGCTCTTAAGCCGGCAATCCCGCCGCCGGCCACCAGTACTTTGGGAACGGTGTCGATTATTATGGGTTCAAGCGGTTCGGTTAAAATGGTCCGGGCAATCCCGGCCCGGATCAACCTGATGGCCTTTTCCGTCGCCCCATCCCGGTCATCCGTGTGCGTCCAGGAACACTGCTCCCTGATATTAACCTGCGTGTACTGGTACGGGTTCAGCCCAGCCCTCCGGGCGGCGTTCCTGAAAGTAAAAAGGTGCAGCTTCGGGGAACAGGAGGCCACCACCAGGCCGTCAAGATTCCGCTCTTTGATGTCCTGGACAATTTCCTGCTGGGTGGCGTCGGAACACGTGAACATCGCCGTCCTGGCCACCACGACCCCCGGCTCGTTTTGGACAGCTTCCCTGACCCTTTCCACATCCACGTAGTCGGAAATATTCCCGCCGCAGTGGCAAATGTAAACACCTATTCTCCTGTCGCTCATTGTGCTCTCCTCATCCTTTCCACGTGCGCCGCCGCCTGGGCCGCCGCCGCGCCGGCGTGCAATATGGAATCGGGTATGTCTTTGGCGCCGGATGCGGTCCCCGCCACGAAAACGCCGTCTATACTTGTTTTGCCCGGGTTGAGGTCCTCGTCTGTTTCCTTTACGAACAAAAAGTCGTCTGTCTCCAATTCCTCCCCGGCAAACAGGTTCATGTATTCCGTGTTGGGCAGGAGCCCGACCGACAGGACCACCAGGTCGTGTTCCGCCCGGCTCAGCTTCCCGCCGCTGTCAACATCTTCGTAATGGAGGATAAGGTTCCCGTTTTCCTTTTCTTCTACCTTTGCCACCCGGCCCTTTACGAAATTGGCGCCCATTCCCTTTGCCTGCTGGTAAAATTCTTCGTATCCCTTGCTGAAAGCCCGTATATCAATGTAATAAACCGTCACGTCGGCCAGGGGAAGCGCGCCCATGATCAACTGGTTGTGTTTTAGCGAGTACATACAGCAGATCCGGGAACACAACTGGTTGTTCACCGTCTGGTCCCTGGAGCCGGTGCAGAGGATGAACGCGATGCTTTCCGGCACTTTGCCGTCACCGGGCCTCAGCACAGTGTTGTATGGCCTGGTGGGCGCCAGCAGCCGGTCCATTTCCATGCCGGTGATGACGTTTTTGAATTTTCCGTACCCGTACTGGGGTTTCGCGTCCGCCGGGAAAAGCTTGAAGCCGGTGGAGACAATGACCGAACTGACTTCCGCTTCCACCGTCTCTTCTTTCATGTCCATGTCGATGGCGTTTGCCGGACAGGTGGCCACGCACTGCAGACACTGCGAGCATACCCCGCAGTCCAGGCACCTGCCGGCGCTGTACCGCGCTTCCTCTTCAGCCAGGGGAAGCTCGACCTCCGTAAAATCAGCGGGCTTTTCCTTTAAAATTTCCTTCTTTTCCACGGGGACAAGGGTTTTGTAACTTTGCTGCCTGGCTATCACCTGTTCCTTATCCACAACCGGCAGGTGAACATCAAACCCGTCCCCTTCCAGGGCTTCCCCTCTCAAGTAGCGGTCGATAAAGAAAGCGGCTTTTCTGCCCTGTCCCCCTGCTTTTACGATCGTGGAGGGACCGGTCACCACGTCACCGCCGGCAAAGACACCGGGGACCGGTGTGGCAAGGGTATCCGCATCCACCGCCAGGCGTCCGCCGGGACCGGTCAGTTGACCGGAGCCGCAGCTAAAGTTCAGTTCAGCCCTCTGTCCGATGGAGATAATGATATTGTCTGCAGCCGCTTCTTCCTCCGTACCGCCGATATAGGAAGGGTTAAACCGGCCGTTTTCGTCGAAGACGGATTTAACCGCTATGGTCACCAGGCCGGTTACGGCGCCTTTTTCAAATTCAGAGGTATGGGGACACACCTCCTGCGGAGGAATGTCAGCGGTATGGGGACACACCTCCTGCGGAGGAATGTCAGCGGTATGGGGACACACCTCCTGCGGAGGAATGTCCCCAATAATCAGCCGGACCCCTCTGGCGTGGTGAATTCGCACGCCCTCCTGCAGGGCCGCTGCCACTTCTTCCGGGGAGGCAAATAACTCGCCCTCTTTTTCCAGACAGTATACGTGCACTTCTCGCGCGCCCAGCCGCAGCGCGGAGCGGGCGGCATCCATGGCCACATTGCCGCCGCCGATCACTGCCACCTTTTGCCCCAGGGGCACAACCTCGCCCAGGTTCACTTTCCTTAAATAATCCACGCCGTAAAGCACTCCGGGCAGGTCCTCGCCGGGCACGCCCAATCTGGCCGCCCCCTGACAGCCGGCGGCGATAAAAACGGCCTCAAAGCCCTGGCTTTTCAGGTCATCAAGGTTTTCCACCCTCACCCCGGTTTCGATTTCCACCCCCAGCGCCGTTACATTTTTGATATCCCTGTCCACGACATCCCTGGGGATTCTGTAGGACGGTATGCCCAGTCTGAGCATTCCGCCGGGCTGCGCCTCCGCCTCAAAAATCTTGACCTTATACCCTTTCCGGGCCAGATGGAACGCGGCGGTGAGACCCGCCGGCCCGGAACCGACAACGGCCACTTTCCTGCCGTTTGGTTCTTCCGGGGCTTTGTGTTCCGGTTCGGGGTGCCCGTGGTAATAACGGTCGGCAACAAACCGTTTAATTCTCCTGATTGAAACGGGTCCTTCCAGCCCGCCCCTGGTACATTCCCCTTCGCAAGGCGCGAAGCATGCCCTCCCCAGGCTCCCGACCAGAGGCGTGTCTTCGAGCACAAGGTTAAAAGCCTCGTCATATTTTCCGGTTCTGGCGAGGGCGATGTAGCCGTGGGCTTTCACGCCCGTCGGACAGGTGTACAAACACGGGGAAGAACCCCGTCTTTCAATGACCGCCTTTTTGGGAACCGCCTGCGGAAATGCGATGTGGGCCGCCCGCCTGGCCACCAGATCAAAGTTGTACTGGTCGGGGACAGCGACATTGCAGGTCATTTCACACTGCCGGCAGCCGGTACAAACGGCCTGCTTTACAAAGGTCGGCTTCTTACGGACACGGACCTTGAACCGCTCCCCCCCGTTTCTTTCGATCTTTTCCACTTCGGAGTAAATCATCACGTCGACATTCGGGTGATGCTGCGTAGCCGCCATTTTTGGCGTCGAAATGCAACTGGCGCAGTCAAGGGTGGGGAACACCTTGCTCAGCAGGATCATTTTACCCCCGACGCTCGGCTCCTTTTCCACCAGCAAAACCTTATACCCCATGTCACCGAGTTTAAGGGAGGATTCCATCCCCCCTATTCCACTACCTACAACGAGAATATCGTAATCCATATCCTATTCCTTCCTCACCGGTCCAAGTTTTTTCAGCGCTTCCGAGAATTCCTTCATATGGTTTGTAAACGGCTCGGCGCAGACCGAACAGATGCCCGACATTCTCACCCGCTGGGGTTCATACCCCTTTTGCCTGAGCAGTTCCTGGGCCTCCCGGGCGATATGTGACGTCCTTTCCGCACAATCCGGAAGGTACGCGCATTCTTCCCCGTCGGTGGCCAGGAACACCCCGTCAAAACCTTTTTCCACGGCGTATAAAATCCACTCCGGCTTTATACCGCTTGAACAGGGCATACTGGTTACCAGTACCGTGGGCGGGTAGTGCATGTGGGAACTGCCGGCCAGATCGATCCCGGGGTCCGAAATATTATGGGTGGAGAAGACCAGGATTTTCGGTGAGAAACCCTTGTCTCCACCGGCTTGCCCGGTCATGCTACTTCACCTTCTTGACGTACAACTTGAAGGTTCCGCCGTCGTCAATCACCCCAAGATACTCGTGTCCCATCTTTTTCGCCCAGGCCGGAATATCTTTTTGGGTGCCGGAGTCGGTGGCCAGAATCTCCATAACTTCTCCCGCCTTCACGTCCACGATGGCCTTTTTAGCCGCCAGAATAGGCCCGGGGCACGACGTCCCCCTGGCGTCCACTATCTTAGCAGCCTTAATGTTTTTAAGTTCTTCCGACATGTGATTACCTCCCGGATTTAGATTTTTTTAAGTTTAAAGTTTCGCTTTTTTCTCCTGGACAAGATGCAGAATATTTTCCAATACGGCAAAAATTGCGGGGCAGCGCACGCTATAATAAATGTTTCTTTCTTCCCGCCGCTTGACCACGTGCCCTTTGTTCATTAAAATCTGCAACTGCTGCGATATATTGGACTGCTTGGCGTTCAACATTTCCGCGATTTGCCCCACGCTTTTTTCACCGTCACGCAGCGCACAGAGGATTTTCACCCGCACCGGGTTGGAAAAACCCTGTAAAAATTCCGCAACCTGCTGGCACTCTTCCCATGTGTGCATGTCTCAAACTACTCCCCCATCTCAATCAATTATCAATAGTTTAATTACTATTAAACTTTTAATACATTATCCCACAAGGCAGCCTTACCTGTCAATATTTTTTGCAGAAAAAATTGTATTAAAATCTTTCGGAAAGCGCCGGCCGGATCCGGCCGGATTTTTATTGTTTTGCCGCCGGAAGGGTTTTACTTATTGCATCAAACGTAATACAATATCACTATGAAAGCCATCGTATTTAAGGATAAAAAAATGTCTTTCGTGGATAAACCCATACCCGAAACCGGGGATGGAGAACTGCTGATAAAGCTTTCCATGGCGGGAATTTGCCACACGGACATTGAATTATTCAACGGATATTACGGTTTCGCGGGAGTGGCCGGGCATGAGTTCGCCGGCATCGTCGAAAAATCTCCGCTGACGCCGGAACTCGAAGGGAAAAGGGTTGTTGCCGACATCAACTGCGGCTGTAGTATTTGCGCCTGGTGTCTGAAAGGAAATCAGAGACACTGTCCATCGAGGAAAGTAACCGGCATTGCCGGCCGGGACGGCGCCTTTGCCGAGTACATAAAAGTTCCCGTACAAAACGTCCACCTCGTCGATGAGACGATTTCTACGGCGGAAGCGGTGTTTGTCGAACCCCTCGCCGCCGCCCTGGAGATCAGCCAGCAGGTACACATCACCGGCGACCTCCGGATGATGATCCTGGGGGATGGAAAACTGGGCCTTCTGATTGCCGCCGCCCTGCGGCACTACAATCCCAATCTTCTTCTGGTCGGAAAGCATGCAGAAAACCTGGCAATCGCCAAAAAACAGGGGGTCAATACCCTGCTTATCCATTCGCCCGCCGAACTGGCCGACTCCCTGCCTGAAAAGCTCGGCCTTTTTGATCTGGTGGTCGAAGCGACGGGCAAAGCCGACGGCATCAACTACGCCCTCAATTTTACGAAGCCGGAAGGCACTATCGTAGTCAAAACAACCTCACACCATCCCTCACAAATCAACCTGGCTAGGATCGTCGTCGATGAAATCAATATCGCCGGGTCGCGCTGCGGAGACTTCGACCTGGCGCTTTCCTTCTTAAAAAACAGGCTGGTTGACGTGACCCCCCTGATTGAATCCATCTACCCTTTCTCCGGGTTCGAAAAAGCCTTCCGTCACGCCTGCCGGCCGGGAGCCAAGAAGATTTTGCTCAACTTCGACTAACCCAAACGGGGGGACGGTTCCATTGTTTGAAACAAACAAGGGGACGGTTCCATTGTTTGCTATTGTTTGCAAAGATAGAATAACTGTTCCTACCTTATCCTACTAGCACACTGGTAGGCCGCGGCCAGGGCTCCAGGCACACCACCGATCTGCATCGCCCAGCACGAGCCGATTAGAAGATTTTTTACCGGCGTTTCAACCTTTAAACCCATGGCGTTTTCATAAAATTTCTTTTTGGGGTTCCAACTGAAGGAGGACGTAGCCCCACCGGTGTTGTGGGTAAATCTTTCATAAGTTAACGGCGTAGCCGCATCCTTATATTCGATTACATCTTTGAGCCCGGGGATAACCTTCGCGGCCTTTTCGATCATGGTTTCCATGGCCTTTTGTTTTAACTGTCTGTAAGTTTCTCTATTCCCGCCGCCCCAGTTTTGCATCCACCGGTGGGGAGCAAAGGACTGAAGCATGAGTGAGGATTTACCCCGGGGGGCATGTTCTGGATTTATCATCGATGGCGAGTAAAGGTTGAAGGATGTTTTCTCAAAGAATTGTGCGTCACCGGAATCATATATATCGCAGTCCGAATTCAAGTCAAGGTATAAAACATGCGGCAATGCCATCTGCCTCTTCAGTTCCTCATTGGGCATATTTAAGCCAAGGTATACAGTGAATACTGCTTCGGATACCGGAGCAGCGCTGATCTTTTCCCGCATCTTTTCCGGGATAAGGTTTTTATCATCAAGCAAATTTAGCACGGCTTTCTTATAGTCACACGCCGCAATAACATAATCCGCATTAAAGTCGGAGCCTTTGCAGGAAACTCCGATCGCAGCGCCGTCTTTAGTTAAGATGCTGTCCACACGGGAACCAGTCAACAGCTTTCCGCCCAGCTTTTGAAAATTATCCGCCAGGACATCCGCCCAGGACTGCATGCCGCCCTTTACCGTCCAATAATCGGCATATATCCCGGAAAGAAAGCCTGCAATAAGGAACGCCGCCATATCGGGGTAGCCCACACTCGTAAACATTCTGTATAGTTTCGAGCCCTGCCCGAAAAACATGCCGGCAAAATCCGATGCGGTCATATTTCCATACATCTTCATTGTACCTGCGCTTTTCAGGCCACCGGGCAGATACGAAAGGATGGACATTATGTAGGGAATCCCGCTGTAAAGATAGGGCATCGGCCGATCCATGCCGCCCATGGCAGCGATCATCTTGTCTGCTTCCGCGAAAAAGCCGTCTAGTTTTTGCTTTTCCCGGGGATATGCGGAATAGATCATCTCCTTGAATTCACCGTATGACTCCGGAGTCCCGTCGAAATCCTCCGCAACCCAGCGGTTTTTTTGCCGCACAAACTCAATTCTGCCGTCTACACCGATATCCTTCATGGCTTTAAACACCGAAGCCGAGGCCTCAAAGGAAAGCGTGCCGCTCTCGAAATAAAATCCGTTTCTGCGAAAACCTGCAATATAACCGCCAGGCGTCACATGCGATTCAAAGACAGTGACATCATGCCCTTTTTTTACCAGCAGATTTCCTGCCGTCAGACCTCCGATGCCGGAACCGATGATTACAACCTTTTTCATTGTGTTTATCTCCCTTCGCTGAAAAACTACGGGTTTTTGAATTGATTTTTCATAAAACCATCTACTATTTTCCCCTTTGGAGGTTAGACATATTTATAATCCTCCCCCTCAGTAAGATTGAAGTCAAGGGCAGGTTGACAAGCGTCACCAGCAGGGCCGCGGCCAGGGCTGACCAGAACCCCGGAATCGTCAACCCTGCGATCATCCTGTCTGTCAGCATCACCATCCAGGCGTTGATGACCAGTGTGAACAGGCCGAGGGTGACTAGATTGACAGGCAGGGCAATCAACAACATAAACGGACGGATAAAAACGTGCAGCAGGGTAAGCACCGTCCCGGCCAACAGTCCCGCCCAGACACTGTTTAAGGCCGCTGCCGGCAAAACCAGCGCAGCCGCATATAAAGCAAACGTATTGGCGCCAGTCCTGAGTACCAGCCTGCTCATCCAGCACACCTCCAACACCTCCAATTCAATAAAAGTCCATGAATACCCTGATCCTGTCGGTCTGTACCTCCGCCAGGCGGAACCGGCCGTATTTGCGCATCTCCCGGAACAGCCGGAGACAGACTATCAACATTGATTCCGCAGATATCCGGCCCGCCCCGGATCCGCCCAGATCAAACCGCCTCATGCCGCGCATCCGCTTCAGGGCAAATGAGTCAAACAGGCAGGCGAAATCGCAGAAGGCGGCCATTGTCAGATCAAGGACGAACAGCGGGACGGGAATGACCAGCCGGCGAAACCCGCCCAGGGATACCCTGACCAGCAGGAGCTGGCTTTGCCGCTTACTCCACATATACTTCCACCCGGACCCTTCCTTTTTCCGGATCTTCGATCTCGGCATCAACCATTTTTCCGTCCGCCAGACCCTGGTCGATCAGGCTCACCAGTTCTCCGAAGTCAATCCTGGATAAGTCCAGTCCGTTTTCCGCCATTTCCCGGCGTGCTTCACCAGGAACAAAGCTCGTGATCATATTTCCAAGATGGGATGCTACCTTCAGCAGGCTGAGCGGAATGTTGACATTGACCTTGGCCTCGGCACTGTCCACGCGCACCCTGAGAAAACGGTCCCCGGGCTTTTTCTCCGGGCCTGGCGCCCCGTTCTCAGCGCTACCCAGCGCGTCCAAGAGTTCCACCCCCTCCTCAACGGAAATCTTTCCGTCCCGCACCATCTGCAGGAGCCTGCTTTTCTCGTCACTCATGATCATTTACCCCCTCTAAATCAGCGTTGTTTCGTTGCTTTTCGCAGCAGCCTGGCGGCTTCTTGGGCGGAAATCCCCCCTTTTTCCAGTGTGCTTAGTATTTCCCGGGAAGGAACCTTCTCTTCCCTCTCATCCTGCCTTTGCACTCTATAACCCAAAGCCTGAATCACCCCGTCCAAACGGTTGCGGACCGTGGGGTAGGAGATGCCCAGTTCTTTTTCCACATCCTTGATGCTGCCCCGGCACTTGAGGAAGACTTCGATGAATTCCTGCTGTTCAACCGGCAGCTTGCAGAACTTACACGAAGTGAAGCTGCCCTCGATCCGCGTTTGGCAGTGGTTGCAGGAGAGCCTGCTGATCGTCATTTCATGGCCGCAAACCGGGCAGCAATTTGGCGCCTTGAATTTCATCGATTTGTCCCCTTCATTGACCACGTATTTAATAACTCAAAAACATTTTAGTATGTACAGTTAATAATGTCAATACCAACTTTAATAAATTTAATTAATAACTTAATCTTTTTAAAGAAGGTAAAACAGGGGGACGGCAGACTGTGTGAATACTTATATAAGAATCAGACCTAACCAAGCCTGAAATTCTATTTCCACTCCCCCAGCCACCAATTAATGGTAAACTAGAACCTATACCAGGGCTAATTTTTTTCTTTCTCTCAGCCTTCTTAGTACTTCTTTAGTTCCAAGTATATTCATCACCCGTTTCAGATTATATGACAGGTACGACAAAGAAACCTCTGCCGCTACAGAAATTTGAGTATTCCGGGCAGAACTGAACAGTTAGACCGGTGAGAATGAACAGTGTGACCGTTTGAAACTGAACACCCCTGCCGGCGAAGTTGAACACAACGCATGACTCTTCTGTTAAATTGAATTTATGCACCTGAAAAGGTGTAAATAAATTCAAGGAGGGTCATAAAAAATGACCAGTTACAAAGAGATTCTACAGTTGCACAGCCTTGGAATCAACAACACCCGGATAGCATTCGGATGCGGATGCTCGCGAACCACGGTAATCAACGTGCTTCAAAGAGCAAAGGAGCAAGGGCTTAGTTGGCAGTCGGCGGCCAATATGGCCGACAAGGAGTTGTCACGACTGCTGTTTCCGGTAGAGAGCAGCAAGCCCACATACAAAATGCCGGATTACGAGTATATTCATCGTGAGATGGCAAAAAGCGGCGTGACCTTAACTCTTTTATGGCTGGAATACTGCGACCAGTGTCGCGAATCCGGCCAGATACCGTATAAGTCAACCCAGTTTAACAAATATTACGGCGACTATGTGAAAAGTACCAGGGCGACCATGCACATCCACCGCAAGCCGGGAGAAATCATGGAGGTGGACTGGGCGGGACAGAACGCCGGGATTTATCGATACAGATACTGGAGAGATTATTCCCGCCTATGTGTTTGTGGCCGCTCTACCATACAGCGGCTATGCCTATGTGGAAGCGTTCCTTTCACAAAATCAAGAGTGTTGGATTGCCGCTCATGTCAACGCCTATCGTTTTTTCGGCGGAGTCACTCGCATCCTGGTGCCGGACAACCTGAAAACCGGCGTAGAGAAAGTGACGAAAGGCGAAACGGTTATCAACAAGACCTACCAGGAGATGGCCGAACATTACGGCACAGCGGTGATTCCATGCCGGGTCGGGGCTCCAAAAGATAAAGCGACGGTGGAAGGCTCGGTCGGCATCATCTCCACATGGATATTGGCTGCCCTGCGTAATCAGCAGTTTTTGTCGCTGCGTGAGCTGAACTTTGCTATTCGAGAGAAGCTAACAACCTTTTTGGAGAAGCCATTTCAAAAAAAAGAGGGGAGCAGGGCTACGCTTTTCGCGGAAGAGAAATCATTTCTACTGCCGCTTCCCGCAAATCAATTTGAACTGGCAGTTTGGAAGATTGCCATGGTTCAATACAATTATCATATCAGTGTGGAAGACCAGAATTATTCAGTCCCTTTTGAATATATCAAGCAAAAAGTCGATGTCAGAGTCACCAAAAATGTGATTGAGGTATTTTTCGAAGGCAACCGCATTTGTTCTCATCCCCGGCTTTATGGCCGGAACAACCAATACAGCACCATTGAAGCCCATATGCCGCCTGACCATCAAAAATATGTGACCTGGAATGGCGACCGTTTTAAAAACTGGGCGGCCAAAATCGGCGAGAATACAGTCTCTGTTGTTCGCTTGTTTTTGGAAGGCCACAAGGTCGAGCAACAGGGCTACAAGGCCTGCATGGCGCTGCTGAAACTGGCCGACAAATATTCGGTGGGACGACTTGAAACCGCTTGCGCAAAAGCGTTATCCTATACCGGACGGCCAAGCCTTAAGAGCATACAAGCCATCTTGAAATCAGGACAGGACAAGATACAGGAAGCCCCCCCTGCTTACCCTTCCCTCTCTAAATACGGTCTCACTCGTGGAGCCGATTACTACAGCAGGAGGGACGGGAAATGCTAAACGATACCACCGTAAACAAACTGCATGAAATGAAGCTCAGCATCATGGCGCAAGCCTTCCGGGAGCAGCTTAGGGGCGCCAATTTATCTGAAATGGCCTTTGAGGAACGCTTTGGCCTGCTGGTCGATGCCGAATGGGCTGCGCGTAAAAACAACCGGCTATCCCGGCTAATCAAAAACGCCGATTTTGCGTTCAGTGACGCATGTATTGAGAATGTAGAGTACCATGACGACCGTAAACTCGACAAGGCGCAAATAACCCGTCTGGCTACTTGCAACTACATCCAGGAAGCCCATAATATCATTTATCCTCGGCGCAACTGGCAGCGGGAAAACCTATCTGTCCAATGCCTTCGGCATGGCTGCCAGCCGGAACTTTTACACGGTCAAATATGTGCGTGTTCCGGATTTGCTTGGTGAATTGGCCGTTGCCCGTGGCGAGGGCGCCTACCGCAAGGTTATTAAGACTTACAAGCAGGTGAAGTTGCTCATTTTGGACGAATGGCTGCTGTTCCCATTGAAGGAAAGCGAGGCTCGCGATTTGCTTGAGATAGTGGAATCCCGTTACAAAAAGGCGTCCACCATATTCTGTTCCCAGTTCGAGGTTGGCGGATGGTATCATAAAATCGGGGAACCGACGCTGGCCGACGCTATTTCCGACCGCATTGTACATGATTCTTATACCATTTTTATCGATGGTAAAATTTCCATGAGGGAGCGCAAAGGCATTGCAGAAAGACTCTAAACAGCCTGACGGCTGATGAGGGCTCTGCCCTCAAACTCCCGAGGTTTATCGCTTGGTTTTCCAAGGAGAGTGGTGTCATTATGTCTTTAACAAAAAAAGAGCGACGCCCGCCAGCATCACTCTCCTTGCCAAACCTCATATGCCGCTCGGGTCACTCCTCAGTGTTGCCCTATCCTGCCTATGAGTAAAAGTATTTTGAGTATACCATGGAGCTATACGGCTTTCAATGTACAGCCTTTGCGGTCATGGTGTTCAACTTCGACGGTTTAACTGTTCAACTCCGCCGGTCAAAGTGTTTTTTCTCGACGGTATATTCACAGAAATTTTTCGTTTAGTTAGGAAGTAGTAGGCTCCCCAACCTCGTTTTATTGTTCCAAATGGGTGTTCTACAATCATCTGGCGAAGGCGATATTTGTCTTTATTTAGCTCTGTCTGCAAGTCAATCGTATCAAGGAAATCCTGATCGATATGGCGGTAGATCGATCGGCCTTTTTCGCTCTTCGTACAGCGACTTTTAAAATTACATTCGTTACAAACGTTAAAGTTTCTATAATCGTAGCCTATGACCTTGCCTTTGCTTGTCCGTTTTTTATAATAGTAAAGTTCTTGGTTTCCAGGGCAAACGTATAAATTTCTTTCTTTATTGTACTTGAACCGTTCTGTGTAAAAGTCTTTGTCTCCTGTTCCGTTAGAATAGACTTGCTTAGTGACGTAAGGGGTTATTCCATTTTCTACACATTTTTTAAGGTCTTGCGCTTTATAATAGCCCTTGTCTGCTAATGCTTCAAAGTCTTTGCCACCAAATAATTTCTTGGCTCTAAGTGCCATATTATCAAGTTCACCGAGGTCGTTGGGCTTATTAGATATTTTAAAGCCTGCAATTAAATTATGCTTGGCATCTACTGTGGTTTGGACGTTATAACTTACATCCACATTATTATTGTTATTGCACATTAACCGGGCATCTGGATCTGTGGTTGAGATTTCGTTTTTACCACGTTTCTCAAGATCTTTTTGGTAGTTCTGGTACTTTTCCTTACGGTGTCTAAGTTCCTGTAATCGTTTTTTGATTTCTTTGATGTCAGGCTTCCGATCTGAAGCTTCGGCAGTGTCTCCGGCATCGAGTTCCCTCATGTAATCTTCAATCTTTTTATCGATGTGCTTTATATGCTTTTGCAGTTTGCTTGCATTATAGTTATTTCTCTTTGAATTACAGGCACGAAATTTAGAGCCATCGATGGCAACGAGTTCTTTTCCAAATAAGCTCCATTCATCGCACAGCTTGTTGAAATCCCTAAAAACACCTTTCAATGCAGGTTTATTGTCTTTTCTAAAATCAGCAATGGTTTTAAAATCGGGCCGCAACTTCTTAAGTAGCCATATCACTTCGATATTCCTAATGGCTTCGTGTTCAAGCCTTCGAGATGAACGGATTCGATTCAGATAACCATAAAGGTAAAGTTTAAGGAGATCTTTTGGGTTATATGAAGGCCTTCCTGTACCTGCACAAACGGCTTTAGTAAAACCAAGCTTCACAAGATCGAGTTGCTCCACGTATTCATCAATGACTCGAACAGAGTTATCTTCAGTTATATAGTCATCTATGCTTTCTGGAAACAATACCGGCTGATTTCTATCATGACCCTCTATATACCCCATACATTCACCCTTTTTCTTAATAATCTACAGTAATTATATCAGTTTTTGGCTAATTCTTGGCAGGGACGGCACACTTTTCACACAGTCTGACGGTTCCCTTGTTTGTGAAGATAAATGTAACTACTCAGCCACCTTATCGAATTAAAAAATAATACTGGACTCCATCCTGCTGATCATGTAGAATGAAATCATGATAGCAGAAGCTGAATTC
>JAGUVT010000130.1 GCA_020062745.1 Deltaproteobacteria bacterium | reverse complement strand
GAATTCAGCTTCTGCTATCATGATTTCATTCTACATGATCAGCAGGATGGAGTCCAGTATTATTTTTTAATTCGATAAGGTGGCTGAGTAGTTACATTTTCTCTTTCTTTTGACCATATGATCCGGTAAATTTCATTTGTCTCGTCGTTAATAAAATATCGAAATGGCTCTCTCGTGGTTGCAGGGTTAAAAAGGTACTTATTTTTTTCAATTTGTGTTTTATTAATGAGCACGCCAATTAACTTACCATCAACTAAAACCTCACAATTAGATCCCATGGAAAGTTCATTATATGTTTTAATTTCACGTAAAAACAATTTTGGAGTCCCAGGCAAAATCTGATTTGTTTGCGGGTAATCCCAAACAAAACTTATTGTTTGATTAACGTTCCATCTCCCTTGAGAAGGGGTAATCTTACAAAAATTATCCTCTCTGTACAAGGTATCTTCTTTTAAAGCTTCTTTTGTTGCATTTGAGATATTAAAAACTCTTTCAGTAGGTTTCCAACATAAAATAGATGAACTGGTTATCGCAATTACAACAAATTCCATTATATAGCACCTCACATTTAAATAATAAGCTTTTTATTATGATAATATTTTTTATTTGGGAATACTGAGTATACCACATATCCCGAAATAATGTCCGGCGCCATCTCTGAATACCCCAGGTCCCTTCCATGGTGGATATATCTCAACAATAAAAAAGGTATAATTGTTATTCAAGTAATTTATCCATCTATTTTTTATATCCAGTTGATTTCGTCCATTATGATAAATTTGTTCTAACCAGTATTTTTTCCAACGTAAATCCTTGCACGGGCTGTTCCATTTATGGTTCGTGCCATCTAAAAAAATAATCCTGTTGTTCCAAAAAAAGGTCCTTTCTGGGTTATAGCTACGCTGATTTTCATGTCTTTTAGATATATTTAGATCTATGACTTCATTTACTTTTACCAGGCCTACCCAATTTGGCCCGTGATATACATCATTTTCAATGCTCGTCACCACAATTTTTTCGAGCAAGCCAATCCGCTTATCATAATCTGTTATTAAATCCACATAGTATTGCTTACAACCTGAATCAATACGAGAAACTTCAGGACGTTTGCCAGTTATATGTTCGATTTCAGCTTCAGTAATACCAAAAATATCCCAAATTGGGTTTCCTGATTTATCTTTAAAACTTTTTATGGGCAGCTGCTTAATTAATACCCATGAATTTGTATCCAAGTTCCATGCTACAACTGAATAATCGCTTTCCCTTCTGGTAGCTTCAGCTAATGCAAGTGTAAGAAGACGTGCCATTTATTAAACCCCCTTTTACAGTCTTCTTTGTATAGTTAAACTGATTGAACCGCACGTTAGCCCCGTCTTCATGCATATTTCGCCTTAATGCTACAAATTTCCTGCTTGGGAAATTCTTTTTTTAAATAAAAACGCCGGGATTTAGCTACACCCGGAATTAATTTAAACAAGCGAGTCTGCCGGAGAAGATATTCAAATTTCCTCTGCGGAGAGGCTAAATAAAGTGGCTGATTTCAGCAACTTGAACAATCTTTTCTAAAATGAACCGGCCTATAGAGCAAATCACTGCTGCTTAATCAACAATCATGCCGCCTGTATAAGCAACTCCATCTCCCGGGCGCCGGTTTACAGCGGCCTTGATAGTAATAAAGAGTAACGTTGCTTATGCTAATCCTCTTCACCGCTTGATATTAGCTGCAAAAATCCGGGGCCTTCATTATTTTTATCCCCTCATACTCGCCCAGTTGCAACAGGTGCTTATCACCGGAAATAATATAATTGCATTTCCCTCCATAGGTTTCTTTTTGGCCCTTTCTGGTGGTTTTTCGCTTTTGGCGGCCCGATAGCGGGCTTAATGCTTTATGCTGCCGGCAAAACAAAAATCCAGTCCATAAACTGGATTCAGTACAAAAAATAATAAATATCAGAACCCCGCTCCCCGCCCTCATGGCAGTTTCCTTCTGAGTGCCAGCACTGGTAGTACTCATTAAGCAATACGCCATACCCGCGTACACTTTACCCCATACACCTTCACCGCCTACAAATGACGGGGTCAATCCCAATTAACTTAACGAAACCTCCCGGTCAAAGCCGGCCGGTTACGGCCGGGTATAGTACCCCCGGCAGGGAAATGCTCTCAGCGCTCAGAATTATTCTGCCACTACACCAAACAAAGACTAAACTTCCACACAATCGGTAAGCCAGTTAACAGCCTGGATGGCGGTATCCAGTTCCCGGTAAGCCCTGGCAACGTTATCAATTTCCTGTTGCAATAATTCCATGTCTATTGTTACCTGGAATTTGATTTCCGAGCGGCTGAACCGGTTGTGAGTAATGGCTGCCGCTTCTGCCGCTGCTTCCAGGATACCGTGACGCAATTTCAGCATATCTCTTTTAGCAATGGCTTCCATAACGGTGGAGCCATCGGCCATGGTCGCCCGCATATTCGTCCGGTTGATAAGAACAATCAGTTTTTCCAGCCGGTCAACCAGGTTGTTAATCCTGACCAGCAGTTCTTCCGGTTTTTCTACCGGCGCATCACCTTCCTGAACCTTGACGTTTCGGGTAAGGCGCTCCTCCAGATCGCTAATCTGTTCCTTTGTGCTTTTTCGCTCCAGTAAAGCCTCAGCCAGTTTCAAATGCTTCACCCCCTGTTTTAGAACCTGTATAGTTAGACAAAAAAACCTGGGAAAAAGTTCCCATTGCTTAATCAACAATCATGCCGCCCGTATGAGCAGCTTCATTGTCCGGGCACCGGCTTCCCAGTCGCCCTGCGGGTCCGACAGAACCACCCGGAAAATGCCGCCGCAACCTGTTAAAAGATTAAGCGGCCTTCTGCCTCCCTGGCGCATAATGTCCGCCAGGCGGATAGCAGCCCGCGGCACAGACAAGTCGTCCATAAAAATATACAGGTATGCCTGCCCGCCTGTTTTCGCAAAGTCCGGCGATCCGGCGGGAAAATTAACAGCCAGATGGGAGATCCTGACCCTGCCCGGCAACTTTTCCGCATCCTGTTTTCTTGAAGAATCGAACAAAACAGCCTCTCCATTGGAAAACGATGGAATTCCGGCAAACAAAGCTATTGTCTTGTCCGGAAGGTTATCCGTTTCACCTGCAACGCCACCGCTTTCTTCTACAATAGTGCTGTACTTTACAGCTTCGGAGGGTTTTCTTCTTCTTATATATGCCGGCATATATATGTCCACATCCTCCGGTAAAAAAACTGCCCGGTCTGATAAAAAAATATCCGACCAGCCATACGGCAAGGCTCCGGGTACAACAACCGTCTCTTCAACCACTTTCCCCGCTTCCTTACGAGCAGCGATAAACGCCGTTTCAGAGCAAATCAAACCGCAATCGAGAGATTCCCGCAACAGTAAACTTTTCAGTGCCTCCCTTAAATCCTTACCCGCATTCTCAGCATATACTTTCGGCTTACCGGTTTTCCCACCCGCTAAAACCTTTTCCGGGTCATAACCCAGCCGGGCAAGCTGCTCCTCCAGTTCTTCGCCGGCGTATCCGGAGGTAATTATATACTCCAGCCCGTTAATCAACCTGGCGCCAAAAAGGGCCCTGACAGCCCGTCCACCGGCAGTAAATTCATCCAGCCTGCGGCAGCGGCCGGCCAGCCTGCCGTGCTGAAGGGCGCTCAACAAGAAATTTAACTCATTGCTTTCCCCGGTTTCAGTGCGTCCGGCCACCCATATTGCCCGCCCGGCGCTCAAATCTCCCAGGTCAATAATTGATTCCGCCTCTCCCCCAGCAAGCACGTTCCTCCCCACACAGCAAACACCGGGGCGGTCCACTGCCAGAGTCAGTCCGGTCATTACCGGCTCCGCCCATTCCTCCATGATCTGCTCCAGAGCAGTCGAGATGTCCTGCTCATCCGGGTTGCTGGTCAAAAACCTGGCCGCGCCCCCGCCCCTTTCAGCAAGCTGGACCGCCAGATAAGAGTTTGGCGCCGCATCAATGCATAGAATACTGATCCTCCGCCGGTCCCGGCGCCCGAATTCCTGATCGACCAGGCGCAAGATGCGGCCCGCGTCGGTAACTGCCGCATCGGTTATAATCAAAACGTGGCGCGCCGGCTCACCGTCCGCACGCTCCATGTGCAGCGCCTGTTCCAGCGCCACGCCCAACTCGGTTCCGCCGCTGTCACGGTGCTTCTGCAAGAAGGCGGCTGCCTTTCTGATATTACCGGCAGCAGCAGGAACTGTTTTTCGTGCAAACCATCTTGTTCTGTCGTGAAACAAACACAAGTTAAACCAGTCTTTTTCACCCAGTTCACCTAAAAACTTTTTCACCGCCCAGTCGGCCGCTTCCCATTTAGGTCCCGTCATGGAACCGGAGTGGTCGACCAGTAAAATTACTTCCCTGGGCAGTCCTGTTTTTGCTCCATGAACAGCCGGGGGCGCCACCAGGGCCAGAAAATAAACTTCCCCTGCAGACACGTCCTGATGAAGCATCACATCCAGAGCGGGAGATTCCCGCCGTTCCATTTGCCAGTGCAACACGCAATCCCGGTCGGGCATAACTTCTCCTTCCTTTAAAAAAACACGGAGAACATCTTCTTCCTGCTTAACATCAATCCGGTGCGTAAGGCAATTTACCATACCGGTCTTGCTGAAAGTCAGATTAAAGGCAAAGCGGTGACCCGGGTCCCGCAGCAGGAGCAGCGGCTGACCGCAGGCATGGCGGGTGCCTCTCTCGTCGCTGCGGACATAACGCGGCGGGGTGGTCAGGGGTATCCGCAATGTCCAGCCGGCACCTTCCGGCCTGGCCAGTTGAATGAAACTCGTTTCCACCGTAATATCCCGGCCCGGCTCGAGCCCGGCAATACGCAGGGTGAAAACATCAGGCGATTCCCTGGACGCCAGGACAGCCTGCCTGCCCTCATCTACCGCCCTTTTGTAAGCTGTTTCCGCTTCTGCCCGTTCTCTTAACTCCGTGGCTATTTCCACGTTCCCAAAAAATACGCGTGCTGAAGTAACCGCCGCGTCGCCCGGCAGGGGAAAGCGGTACAACCCCTCCAGAACCCTGCCGCATTCATTTTTTGAATAACTAAAAACCTGCTTTAGACGCAAAGAAGCCAGCGGTCCGGTCACTTCCCCGCAAACCCCGGTGCGTTTAAGAGGGACAAACATGCGGGGTCCTTCCTCTCTCTGACCCTTTACAACCTCCAGCACACCAAAACCACCCGGCAAAGTATTTTCGCAAAACAGCCGGTTAAACATATAAAAGCCCCCTTTAATTTTTCCTCGACATTTTATACCAGCCGCCGCTCCGGAAATCGGTGCAAATACCATCCCCTTAAAAAAATATTTGCCTTGATTATACCTGACTACCCCGACATATATTGTCGCTCAGGAAAATAAAAAAACTTTTAGCAGCAAAGTCGTTAGTTTTTCATAGTCTTTACTTTCGCACTTCCCCCGCAAATTTAAAAGCGGGTGATGTGGAAACAACAATACAAGATGTTGCTTCCAGAATTATACCTCCCAAATTTAATATGGCGTCCCCCGAATTACGTCCCCCGAATTACCCGAATTACGCCTAGGCGGCACTAACATCAATACCCCCATCACGTCTTCGCAGCGAAGCGAATGCCCTTCAAAATTTTGCCTGAGTTTATTAAAACTGTGGTATACTGAAACCAGTAAATAAACAAGGGAGGAATGCGCTTGGATCAGTATAACCGGGTCGTTGGACTATGGCAGTCGCACAAAATTGCGTCCGCCGCCGGTCTTGATAAACATCTTGACAGCTTCCGTATCCTGTTTGCGTTCCATTCCGGAAAGATAGAAAACGAGGAAATTACCTACCACGATACAAGGGAAATCTTTGAAAACGGCAGGGTTGTGAATTATACCGGAAATCCCCGCGCCCTGTTTGAACAGCAAAATCAAAAGCTGTGCTATGAGATTTTGAAAGAAAAAATCGTGGAAAAGGAGCCTCTCAGCATAGAGTTGGTCAAGGAAATTCACAGGGTTCTCACCGGCGGGACATACGATGAGCGCAGGTATATTGACAGTGAGGAACGGCCGGGCGAATTTAAAAAACACGATTATGTAACCGGCGTTCATGAAGCCGGCTCCGCCGCGGAAGATGTGGAAAACGACCTGACGGAGCTGATTGCCGAAGTAAACGCGTATGAGGGCAAGGATGTTTTGAAGGCCGCCGCCTACCTTCACGCAAGGTTTGAGTACATCCACCCCTTCGCAGACGGTAACGGACGTGCCGGCAGAACGCTCATGAATTATTATCTCATGACACATGACCACCCGCCCGTCATTGTCTATAACGAGGATAAGCGAATGTACTACGAGTGCCTGCAAAAGTATGACGAAACTGAGGAATTAAATCCCCTGTATGAGTTTCTCAAGTACGAAACGGAAAAAACATGGGAAAAGGCGCTGGCTCTTGCCGGTGGCGAAAAGCCGGCGCACAAAGGCCTGTCAGATTCTACCCGGGGCATGTAGCCGGAACGACTCCGCCCACAGGCTTGTTCCGGTCGTTAATAATAACTTCCGCTCCTTCATGGTAACCATACCGGTACCGTAACCTGTCCCTTTGTGGTCAACCGGGCAATATATAATCCACTCACCGGAAATACCAACCCTTCTGTAAGAAATTCTTACATTTAGCATATCACAATCTTTATTTTTTCACAAATACCTCATAAATCCATAATCGGACAGCTTGATAACTGGTATAATATAGGCAAAATCCCTGTGAGGTGTAGAGATGGACGCAAATTGCCGCGAACCGGACCTGGCTTATAAGGTAACTCCTGAAGAGACGGTCCATACTTACGAAGACTACCGCCGGCTGCCGGAAGGGGCGCCTTACGAATTGATTGGGGGGAAACTTGTTATGACCCCGTCACCGGGAAAAAGACACCAGATTGTCTTAAAAAGACTGCTTAAATTACTTGACAAACATGTTGAGGAAAAAGACGCCGGAGAAGTTTTATGTGCGCCGCGTGATGTGTACCTGGCGCCCACCGAGGTTTACCAGCCCGATATCCTGTTTGTGGCTAAAGACCGCCTGGAGATTTCCGCTGAAGACAAAGTGAACGGCGCACCCGACTTGATCATGGAGATTCTTTCCCCCTCCAACGCTTATTATGATTTGAAGAAAAAGTTCAAGGCCTACGAAAAATATGGAGTGAAGGAATACTGGATTATCGATCCCGAAGAATTAAGCATCGAGGTATATGATTTGGTGGACGGCAAGTTTCGCCCGGCAGGGCAAAGTGAAGAAACCGGATCGGTTTCTTCGTTTATCTTACCGGAATTCAACGTAAAACCGAAAGAGGTTTTTCCGGCCGGGTAGCGCAGGGGCAAGCGGAGTGGCTGATGCGCCCCTCACCATTAATAAGGTGGTTTGTTTGACTTCCATTGTAAGCGAATTGCTCTAACCGGGCAGCTTGACGAAAATATCTTTTACTTCCACCGCAAAGCCCTGGAGAACCGCGGATTGCGCCTTCCCTTCTTTTTCCACCCGCTGGACCTGCTTGAATTTACCATCTTCTCCCCGGTAAACTTCGATGCTTTGCTCATGCGGGTCGACAATCCAGTTTTCTTTAACCCCGTGCCGGGCGTAAACCTTGAATTTTTGCCTCAGGTCGTAATAAGCCGTGGAAGGAGAGAGTATCTCGATGACGAGATCGGGGGCCCCTTTTACCATGGCCGGCTCAATAATATGCAACCGGTCTTTGGAGATGTAAATTATGTCCGGCTGGTAGGTTTCTGTCTCTGCCAGGTAAACGTCGACCGGGGCATCATAAACCATGCCCAAATCTTTTTCGATGACAAAAGCAGCCAGCTTTAATTCCAAACGCATGGAAATCCCCTGATGATAGGTAGTCGGCGCCGGTGTCATGACAAGTTTCCCCCCAATCAACTGGTATGGAGCGCTTTCGGGAAGCAGGGCATAATCCGCATAGGTATAAACCTCTTTTGGCGGAATTTCGATTTTTGCTCCTCATGGCCGTTACTATGTCATGGATTAACTTTACTCTTAATATACTACATTTCGTCCAGCTCCGCCGCCACCTGGTTTACCTTCTTAAGCGCATCGGGGCTTACCTTCAAAGTATAGCCAAGTTTTCCTGAACCTCCGCAGATAAAAGGATAGCGATAAAGCCGTCGATCTACAATGCAGGGCAGGGCGAGTCCGGCCAGGGGTAGATTACCCGCTTCCCGGCATCCGCCGGATCATACCCGGCCTCGGCCAGGCTTTCCACCAGGCACAGCGTCAAAGAAGTATCGTCCGACCAGGTCCCCGGCGGCTGGTGGTGAGTACCGTAGCTGATCATCTATTGATAATATTTAACCGGAATGCTACAATGCAAGCAGCAACAAATAGCACAGTGGGGATAAATTAAGAGGTGAAGCAATGAGACAGGTAATTATTTATCCGGGTGAAGATGGTTACTGGGTAGCTGAATGTCCCAGCCTGCCCGGTTGCATCAGTCAGGGGGAAACGAAGGAAGAAACCATTGCCAATATCAAAGAGGCGATTCAGGGGTATGTTGCAGCGTTAAAAGAGGATGGTCTGCCTGTTCCTGAAGAACGATTCGAAACATTTGTGATAGCCGTATGAGTAAATTACCGGCGATTTCCGGCCAAAACTGCGTCAAAGCACTGAAAAAGACAGGCTTCTACCTTAAGCAGTGGGAAGGAAGTACCGGCACATCATTTCCACCCACCCCCTGGAGAGCGCTTCCGCCTCCTCCAAGACAAGCTCGGTGGCCCAGGCCTGCTTATCCGGGCTAAATTTCTTACTATTAGTTTATTATACTACTTTACCGCTACACCGTAAATGGGAACGACAACGCAAGATACTGCCCCCTGAATCACGAATTTAATATGGTGTCCCCCGAATTACGCCCACTCCACATCCTTTTCGAAATCAAAGCGCAAACCGGGCTTCGGTAAGCGCCGAAGTCCGGTTCTTGTCAGGAAACATTTCGCTTAAACAACGCTATTGGGGCAATT
>JAGUVT010000089.1 GCA_020062745.1 Deltaproteobacteria bacterium | reverse complement strand
ATGGTTCCATCAAGGCTTTCGCTCATTAATTACTGATTATACTTTACAGCAACTTTTGGTAAATTGCAACATAAAATTACCGGACTAACGCCCGGCCGCCCATTCACCACCCGCCTATAGAGGCGGGAGTCCTCTGGGCGGATTTAGATAGAAATCGAGCTTACCCACCAGACGACTATACCTTCAGGTTATTATAATTAACTATTTGAAAGATAAAAAAGTTTATATTGCTAAAAATCAATTTATCCATATGCGCCGGTACCAGGCCGCTCTTCGTACCTGACGCCCTGCTACCAGGTCCGAACGGCCTAATTCTTGCCCGCCTAAATAATATGCCACATATCCAAGCGTTTCTCCTTTCTGCACAGGCGCCCTTATCACTTTTGGCAAATATATTTTCCTCTCCAGGCAAGCTATATCTTTTTCAGACAGGTAAAGCTCCAGGTCGTTCTTAACCGTTACACCGACTGTGAAAGTTTCCCCTTCCTGAATGGCCATGGTAGTCACTGGTTCGCCAGCCGACAAAATGATCACAGGGCGAATCTCCTCAAATCCATAATCCAGTAGAACTCTTGCATCATAATAGCGATCTGCACTGGAAAGCACCACTGCAATCAGTTGCTTTCCGTTTCTGGTAGCCGAAGCGATCAGGCAATTTCCGGCCATGGCCGTAGTGCCCGTCTTCACCCCGTTGATACCCGGGTAAGCAGAAAAAAGCAAGCGGTTGCTGTTCAATACCGTCAACTTCCGCTCCGGATGCCGCCACTTGATAGTAGTCTCCCTGGTCTGTACCAGCCCGGCAAATTGCGGATTGTGCAGGGCATAGCGGCTTATTAACGCCATATCGTAAGCTGTACAATAATGACCCGGATCATGTAAACCATTGGTATTGGTATAATGAGAATTAAAGGCGCCAAGAGCCTTTGCCTTTACATTCATCATGTGAATAAAGTTATCATAAATACCACCCACATGTTCGGCGATAGCTACAGTGGCATCGTTAGCGGAACAAACCAGTGCTGCTTTAAGCAATTCTTCCAGAGTAAGCTTATCTCCGGTTTGCAGGTCAATAACAGTGCCCTCTGATTCGGTCTTGTTTACCGTTACGGTTTCTTCAAGATTACCTGACTCCAGACCGACAACGGCAGTCATAACCTTGGTCAGGCTGGCTGGATAGTGTCTCTTTTCGGCATTTTTAGCAAAATAAACCTGACCAGATTCAGCATCCATTAAAACTGCCGCACCAGCGGTCACTTCGGGTACTGCCTGGGCTACTGCGGAACCGTAAAAATTTAAACATAATACCAGCAAAACTGCAAAGCCTTTTTTCAATTTCGGTCATCCTCATTTAAATTTTTATCGTTAAATTATGGCATAATTTCAGGTTAAGCCGGAATAAAATGCTATTAAAACAAACGAGGTGATAAAACCATGCGCGTGTACTACCTGAACTTGTTTAAGATAAAAAGAATGTTAATGATTGGTTTTCTTTTTGGTGTAGTAGTTATAATTATGGCCATGACTCTAATCAGACAGGTTCCCCGATCCAGCCCGGTCCAGGCCAGGCCATATGCTCTGTATAAAATGCAAACCAATCAAAAAGTGGCGGCGTTAACCTTCAATGTCAGTCAGGATAGTAAAAACGTAGATTCATTACTTGACAGTTTACAAAATACTCATGCCACCTTTTTCATTTCGGCTTTCTGGGTAAAAAACAACCCCGTTTTGGCCCGGCGTATTATTAAAGAGGGTCACGAAATCGGTATGCTCCATAACTCCAGTCCTGGTTCTGTCGAAAAAATGAAAGAAGAAATTTTAGAAACCAGCCAGCTTATTAACAAAATTGTCGGAAAGCCACCGGCCCTAACCCGGGTTTCCAAGGAAGGCTGTAATGACCTGTTTCTGATCACAGCCAGCGATGCAGGTTACCCGGTAGTACAGTGGAGCATTGATATTTTTAACCAAAAGAACAACGATAAGGACTCTATTGTCAATGATATTCATAAAAACATTCATCCGGGCGCTATTATCTTATTACCTTGTAGCGCCGAGGTTGCCAAAACCTTACAAACCTTAACTAAGAAGCTGACCGGCGATGGGTATAAACTGATCACTGTTTCGGAAATGGTGAAGCCCGGCCCGGCCGGCACAGAATAAAAATAGAACTCCAACAAAAAACCGCTTCAATCGCGGCTTTCGGGGCTGTTGACAAAGCGTCTTTATAAGCTATCAGCTGACAGCTTTATTATTTCTCGCTCCATAGATTTTTATTCCGTCTTAAGAAGAACAATCGGCGTTTGCTGGTCGTCGTTGCCAAAAGGATTATCCTTTAGATACCTGATCAATTGCTTCTGGTCAATTCCCGCCGACGCTGCCAGAATATCCACATTTCCGGTATCGTTAATATCAGCAATTACAGCCTCCAGGCCAGTCTCGGCCCTGATTTTATCAACTATTTCCTGACTCCCTTTGGGCCCCAAAATAATATGCCGCTCGTACGGCCACATGGTTCCAGCTATGTCGTCAATGAGAGTAAGATGGCGTCCCGCCACCCGGTAAAAATCTCCTTTGCGTCTGATCAACTTACCGATGGCTGCTGCCACCGCACCCAGAATAATGCGGACGGTTCCAGTATCATTAATGGCCAGTTGCATAGCCGGCGGAGTCGCCAGGCTGCCGTCTTTGCCCGGAAAACGGCACAGAAATCTGGCTAAAAGACCGGGGCGCACGGTTTCCGGCAAGATCGCCCGGCCCTGGGTAATGGCCACCACGCTTTCTGCTATGGCCACAATATCGCCGGGTGCGGCTACATTTCCGGTATAAACTTTCACTACCTCAACAATGTTATCCTTTTCGTTAATGATATGGGTTCTGATTGGTATTTTGCCTATAATCATTCACATTCACCTTTTCCAAAAACAAGATAATTCTTCACGCCGTTAAAAATCCCCTGCGCTGCCTTCCGGTGAATGGTGGGACTGCGCAGGAGGCCTTCTTCCACCCAATTGGATATGGTTACTGCCTCAATTGAAACAGCCGGCATTTCACCCAGCATTTTCAACTCGGAGCTTCCTCCAATCCCTCTGGCAGCTATCTTCAGCACTTGAGATAATTCAGCCAGTATCAACCGGGCCAGGATATTGCCTTGCCTGGAGAAAGGATTGTAAAACACCACCGACCCGCCTGAATTACAATCCTTACAAAAACGGGTATGAATACTTAAAAACAGGTCGGCCTTTTCCTTTTTTGCCAAATAGGCTCTTCTCCGGAACGGGATATTATCGTCGTTCCGCCTGGTAAGGGCTGTCTTTGCACCTGTCTGACGGAACAACCCTTCGAGATTTAAAGCTATGGGGACTACAACATTTTTTTCCAGTAGACTTACCGGACCTCTATGGCCGCAGTCAGTTCCCCCATGGCCGGGATCAATTATAATCTTTTTACCTCCAAACAATTTCTCAAAGAAGCCCCTATCTGCCGATACTATGGTTCTGACCGGAATACCGGGCAGAACTTCAACTCGAAAGTCCGCCGGATGTTCTAATTCTAATTTGATTAGAACAACTTCCGGCGCCGGTTGACTTAAGGATATTCCCTTTAAAAGGCCGTCTTTCACTGCCACAAAACCTTCCGGCATGTTAAGCCGGGCATCTCCTTTGAGGACAATTCCGTTGTCCTGCTTGTTTACCTTAAAAACAAATTCGACGGTAGATTCAACTACCGCCGTGCTGAAAAACCTTCCATCTTCTTCGACAACTTTAGACCACACACTTGTAATAACAGGCATCTTCAAAAAAGACACCCTCTTTAAAATAATTAATAATAGTTATTCTATGCCTATGGCACTCCCAAAATAACTTTTTAAAATTTGGTTCTCCGTTTCCGCCACCAAACATAAGCAACTGCCGCCGCAAAAACCAGGACTATTAACAGGTCAAACCGGCGAAACCAGGGCTCGATCAGCTTCCAGTTCTGACCTAATTTAAATCCGATATAGGTCAGCAGAATGCTCCATGGCAACGAGCCAAGAAAAGTATAAATAATAAATCGCTTCAGGTTCATACCGGCTATGCCGGCCGGGAAAGAAATAAAAGTGCGGATAACAGGCATTAAGCGAGTTAAAAATACCGTTATCTCGCCGTAACGGGTAAACCAATCTTCGGCCTGCGCCAGATGCCTGGCCGAAAAGCCAATATATCTCCCATAAGACTGCAAAAAGGGGCGCCCGCCTTTCAGGCCGAGATAATACGATAATACAGAACCGGTCGTTCCGCCGACGGTTCCGGCCATCACCACCCCCCAAAAATTCAATTGCCCGGTGGATACCAGATACCCGCCAAAGGGCAGGATAACCTCACTGGGCAAAGGAATATTGGCGCTTTCTATGGCCATTCCCAGGCCGATGCTCCAGTACCCCATGGCAGTAATGGTGTCCATAATTGTTTGCAATAATTT
>JAGUVT010000093.1 GCA_020062745.1 Deltaproteobacteria bacterium | reverse complement strand
GTGGTAGATTATAATTATAATGAAGAGTTTGTCTCGGCAGCTATCTGTCTGGTGGCAATTCCTATTAGCGGTGTTAAATTACTTTGTGAGGTGATTGTTCATGTTGGAAGCGGCGGGCACGATCGGGCTTCCGGTCAAAGGTAACCTGACCTATGCTGATTACTTGAAGATCGACGACGGACAACGCTATGAACTGATCGAGGGGGAGTTGGTTTTGACACCTGCGCCGGGATTCTGGCACCAGCACGCGGCGGCAAATATTGAAGCGCTTTTGCGGGACTATGTGGAGAAGCAAAAGCTGGGACTGGTTTTGGATGCGCCTTTTGATGTGGTGCCCGCTGCAAATGTGGTGCTGCAGCCGGACGTGCTGTACCTTTCCCGGGAGCGGTTTCACCTGCTCACCGGGGACTGCTTGAAAGGAGTACCGGACCTGGCGGTGGAGGTGCTTTCGCCGTCTTCCGGCCGCCGCGACCGCTTGCAGAAAAGCCGGCTGTACCTGCGCTACGGAGTGAAGGAGTACTGGGTAGCGGACCCGGCCGCGCAGACGGTGGAAGTGTTCAGCGCCGGGGAAAAGGGCTGGTTTCTGGCCGGGGTGTACGGCCCGGAAGACGTGCTGGCATCGCCCCTTCTCCCCGGACTTGCAGCGCCGGTTGACGGGATCTTCCGCCTGCCGGAGGGACTGGAACTCTGATTCACAATCCCTTACCCCCTGAAAGATTGACCCCGCTACGTATAAAATTATTTAGGGTGATTCCTTTAGACAGGGAACTTTTCGAGCTGAATTTTTGTCTAATTAAGTAACCGGAAAAGTTTTTCGGTGACCAGAGGAGAATAATTTTGGATACGGTAAAGACTCTGGTTAAAAAATCACAAAATAAAGATCGCGATGCGTTTGCGCAGCTTATAGAGATGTATCAGGACAGGGTATACGCTTTAAGTTTTCGACTGGCGGGCAATCATGACGATGCCCAGGATCTGGCCCAGGATGTTTTTGTGCGGGCCTATACTAACCTGGACGGTTTCCGGAACAGCGCCGATTTCGGCACCTGGCTGCACCGCATTGCCGTCAACCACTGGATCAACACCCGCCAGAAGGAGAAAAGGCTGGTTACCGTCTCTTTAGACGAACCGGTGCGGACGGAAGGCGGCGAAGTAGCACGGGGGCTTGCTGCGGCCGGCGCCGACCCGCTGGAAGCTGTAGCGGGCGACGAGTCGCAGGACGTGGTGCGGTCGGCCCTGCGGGACCTTAACCGTGAGCATCAGGCGGTCCTGGTGCTGCGGGAGATTGAAGGTTACAACTACGAGGATATGGCTCTTATTTTGAATTGCTCCGCGGGCACGGTGAAGTCCCGCTTAAACCGGGCCCGGCAGTTGCTGCGGGAAAAAGTGGTGGCCCTGGCCGGGGAAAGAGGGCTCAAACTTCCCGGACAGGGATAAGGGATGATGTACGATGAAGTGCCGGATGGTGAAAAATTTATTTTCGCCCTGGCTGGACGGGGAGCTGAACCCGGTTGAGGCCGGGGAATTTCAGCGGCATGTCGCCGGCTGCGCTTCCTGCCGGGCGGAGTTAAGCGAATGGCGGGAGATTTCCGGCATCATGCGCGGCATGTCGGAGGTTGTGGCTGCTCCGCAGGGGTTCGCCGGGTCCGTGCAGGCGCGGCTGAGCGATGTCCGGCCGCAGCGTTTTCCTGCGTTTTCCACCGGCTGGCGGAGGGGGCTGGCCGCGACAGCCGCTTTGCTGATCGTGGCTTCAGCTTCGCTGGCTCTGACGGCCAGGCTGTTGCCTTTGCAACAGGTGCCGTTTCCGGCGTTAGTGTGGCAGAACCATTCGGGAGTTTTAACTGAAAGTGATCCGGTTCCGGGTGCTTCAGTGACTGAAAAAGGAACCGTTTCACCGGCCGGCGGAGAGGAACCGGAGGGAACCGCGTCAGGCGGGGAAGCCGGTGCGGGAGATCCGGGAACTGTAGGGACGGCTCCGGATGCAGGAGGGGCTGCCTCTGATTCCCCGGTTTCGTCGGCGGGACAGCCGGGGGCCGGCGGACAGAAACCGCCGCAGCAGGTGGCGACAACAGCGCTACCGGGCAGCCCGGCTGAGCCGAAGGCGTTTTTGAATAAGGAACGGAGAATTACCAGCACCTTGCTGAAGATAGCGGTCGGCGACTTGCCGGCGGCTACGGAGGAGGCGATGGCTCTGGCCGGTAAGGCGGGAGCGGAGCACCAGGCGCTGGCCGTACAGAATGCCGGCGGCCGGCAGATCAAAATCGTCCGGTTTACCGCGCCGAAGGACAGCGGACTGCTGGCCCGGTTAACGGAATTGGGTACGGTGATAGATAAACAAAGTGAAGTGCAGGATGTGACAGCCAGATTCACGGCTACTCTGGAGAAATACCGGAAACTGCTGGCGCAGCAGGATTCTGCCGGGGACAGCCGGCAGCAAGCGGACCTGCGGGCGCGGACGGCGCTGTTGGAACAGCAGCTCAGCGCCTGGGATCAAGAAGCAGGAAGACAGGTAATAACCCTGTGGCTGGAAACAAAATAAGAAAGAAGTCGGGGAGGAAAGCCCCCGGCTTTTTTAAATTAGCAATCAGCTAAAGGCTGATTGCTTTAATCTGGCAGTTGCTAGTTTCCCCGGCATGGGTTATGATGTAAATATTATCCCGGCTTAACTCTTGAATTTGTTTTCTCTGTGAACTCTGTGGCTAATGAATTTTTTCCGGGGAGTGATGTTAACAAATGCGGAAAGTGGCAGTGACGGTTATCTTTCTAGGAATGTTGATGGTGTTCGGGGCGGCGCCGGCGTGGGCTAAAGAGCCTGCTTACCCGGAATTGACCCTGCAGCAGGCAGTGAAACTGGCACTGGCGAACAGCAATGCGTTGAAAGCAGCCGGCCTCGATATTGACCGCGCTTACGAAGTCCGCCAGGATGCGGCTGACAAGCTGAGTTTTATCCCGGTTGGGGCGGGCCCCTTTGATCCCATGGTGGAACAGGCGTTTACCGCTCTGGTGACGGCCGATCTGGGCTGGCAGATGGCAAAGAAGTCCTATACGGCCCGGAATGATGCGGTAACGGTGGCGGTTTACCAGGCGTATAATGATGTTTTGAAAGCGGAGGAAAACGTCGCCACGCTGGAACTGGCAGTGAAAAGCGCGGAGCAAGAAGTAATTGCCGCTCAG
>JAGUVT010000019.1 GCA_020062745.1 Deltaproteobacteria bacterium | reverse complement strand
GATGGCTTCCAGCCTGTCCATCACGGCGTCGCGCTCGTTCAGACGCCCGTCCAGCCGGTTTAATTTTTCCAGGAGTTCCTGTTTCTCCTGCCTCAACTCTGCCGTCCGCCGTCCGTACTCCTCCATCTGGAAATCTTCCCTTTAAAAAATCGGCACTTTAACCGGCGCCTCCTGCTTCAAAGTCCCGGCGCACACCAATTGCCTTAATGGTTTTCTCTCTTAATCTACTGGTGAACACCTCTGAAGAATATCACCTTGAACTGCTCCCCTTCTTCCTCGTTTATAAATTCCACAACAATCCCTGCTTCTTTGCAGATCCGGATAATGCGCTGGATTCCCGTCCCGGCGCCGCGGTAGGGAATCTCCGGAATATCTCTCACCAAAGAAGCCATGATGGGGTTGCGCTCAACGTGAATCCCGTGTTTGATGTTTTCTACTCTCAGTGTATTGGGAAGGCTCCCCGGACTGATGATTTCCACCCGGTCGTCAAACACAAACAACCTGATGTTGCTGGCCAAAAAATGATTACGATGGAGCAAAGCGTTAATCAAGGCCTCTTCTAAAGCCACCTCCGGAATTTCCAGACGGCCAACGCTATTAAAACCTTGTTTTCCCTGCACCATACGTAGATTATTTTTCAAAAAAGCCATGCCGGAAAGAAATAGCCCGGCGATATTTCCCGTTAGGTCCCGGCTGTCCCTGTACAACACACCAGTGGGATCATTGCCCGTAAAAGAAATTGCCTTGATTATAAAAGCCGGCCTTTTTTCCTCCGGCTTCTTGCCAAACAAAAGCAACCCCGCCAGGGTACATTTCCCATCTTTTAGCAAGCGCACATTCGCTAACAGGGCATCAAGCGTGATTTCCAGGGAATCAATGGATTCGTTGGTGCGTCGCCGGTAAAATTCTTTAAAGAAATTCAGGTCCAAATCCAGCATATCGCTTTCTTCCACCGGCATTTCCTCAGCATAAAGATTGCCCGATTCCTGCAAAAGACGCTGAATCTCCTCCCGCCTGGCCCTTCTTTTGTCCGCACCTACCTTGACCCAGATATCTTTTCCATTGGCCATATAAAACTTGTTTTTTCCCAACGGGACGGTAATCACCACCACAATCCGCTCGCTGAATAGAACATTCTCCGTCAACGCGTTAACGGGCGGGTCGATATGTTGGGAACAGACATTGGAAATCCACTGGTTCAACCTGTGAACCTCTTCCGGCGATAAGCCGGCAACATCTCCCTGATCGGTCACGCCAACAAGGATTTTTCCGCCCTGCGAGTTGACGAACGCGCAGATTTCCGCCGCCAGAGCGCTGGGGCCGGAAAAACGTTCTTTAAACTGGGTCCGGGAATCTTCACCCTTTTTGATTAGTTCCATTAAATCTAAGATATCCACTGGTTATAAATCTCCTTCCGCTTGCTAAAAGCCTCCCGGCCGCCCTCCATTATTTCCACAATGCTTTGCTGAATAGCTTTGTGGTCAATACTGCCCTCGTCTATTTCAATCTGATTATCTCCAAAACGGAATACCGCCACCTGCTCACAATCTCCCAAAACGGGAATGTTGGGATTATGGGTGGCAAAAATTATCTGGCGCTTTCTTTTTAATTTCAGCAACTCTTTGATCAGACCCCGGTAAATGGTCTGGCTGTCCAGATCATCCTCCGGCTGATCTATAATGACCGGTATATTTTCAAAACTGAGCAGCAGGATCAGCAGGGCAGAAGCCCGCTGCCCCAGGGACAACTTGCTGATTAACTGACCCCCGTACTTAATTTCCAGAGCATCGGGAACCCGGTAAAGACCCAGAAGTTTCTCCTGTTCCCTGGCTCGCTCGTAAAATTTCAGCCACTCTTTTTCGGTAAACCCGAAAGAAAGAAAACGCTCCCGCTCGTCCAGCGCCCGGAGGATCTCGATCCCGTCCTGGTAACAACGAGCGACTTTTTCCAGCCGATCGCGCCGGATACCCGTACCTTGAAAAATATTTTGCAAGGTACTTAAAAATTGCTCCTTATCCCCTTTATAAAGTACATCCAGATGGATCAGGTTCTGAGCACTATTAACTTCTCCGGCTTTTTCGTTCCTGGCTCGCCACTCCTGGTGCCAGAGTCTTTGTAATTCCTCGTATAATTGTTCTTTTTGCTGACGTAATTCCCGTACTTTCCCTTCGTATCTTTCGAGTTCTTTCTGTAAAACTTTCACCTGCTCAAGTTCTTTTATTAATTTACCATAATCATCCGGCGACACAAACGAAACATTGATCTGACGTTTAATTTGCGCTATTTCTTCCAGGATTTTTTCTTTTTCCGCTTGAAAGCTTTCCCTTATCCTCTGAAACTCTTTTCTTGCCGACTGGATGGCCTGCTCCAGATCTTTCACTTTGCCGTTTAAAAAAATAAACAAATCTTCTAAAATTGCCTTTAATTCCTTGAAAAGTCCGGGGTTTTCCGCCGATTCCAGGGGAAAAACAGCAGTGTAAAACTCGCTGGCCTCGTTTTTGAATGTATTTAAACCATCTGTCCAGTTTAGAAAAAAAGATTCTACGCGTTCCAAAGCAAGTTCGTCCTTCTTAAAATTAGCTTCCTTTTTTAACTTACCGGCAATCTGCAAATTTTGAAAAACAGCTATTTTTTCTTCCAAAGCAGCCCGTCTTTCGGCAAACTCCTGCTTGCGGGCCACTTTCTTCTGAAGACCTTCCGCAGTATTGACCTTCTCTTTTATTTTTTCTTCAAGACTCTTAATTTGCTGCCTGATGGCCGATAAGGGCTCCTGAATGAACTGATCGATCAGTTCCATCCGGAGCGGTTTGCTTTCCACCTGCTTTTGTAAATCCTTCTGACCGTAATAAACAACGGGGAAAATTTCGCGGGGATGAAGATGGGGGATATATTCTCCCTCCCGGTAAACCTTCGGCTGTTCTTCATATATCCTTTCTATACGGTAACTTTGTCCTCTGGCGTAAACATCAAGAGCAACCTTTCCACCCGAACCCACCGCGTATTGAAGCAGTCCGTTTTTATAATCCACATCTGCCTTCGGCTCTAAATCCAGCACATAACGGATGGTCTCCACCAATGCGGATTTTCCTGCCCCGCGAATACCGATAAAATTATTTAAATCGGGGTTAAGAAAGACTTCCATCTCTTTTAACATCTTCCCCGTGTCGGCCGTAACCTGTTTTATATGTGGGTATTGAACAGGAAACACGCATCCGGGCTGGAGGCGTAATTCGTGCTGGGCAAGGGCAAACTTTAAAGCTTCAAAGCTCAATTCGCCCACCTTCAGGCAAGTGTATCTGCGCCCCACTTCAGCCAGTTTTTTCGGGTCCGAAGCACGGATTAAAGCAGGCCGGTAGTTTATTGCATCCCTGCCTTCCTCACGGGCTATTTCCGTTACCCACATCTGCCAGTCCAGTTTGTATTTTTCGTAGGCCAAATCCTGCAGGGCCAATATTTTCGTGCGGAAAAAACCGCTCTTTAAAAAATCCTTAATCCGGCTGCCTTTCAGCTCTTTAAAAAATCCCTTGTCCTGGTCGGCGTGGGCCAAGACAACAAAGTAAGGCACCTGGAATTCATCCAGTTTTTGAATGGTTTCTTCCAGGTTTAAGGCACACAGGCAGGGGTGGCCCTGGTCGTCAAAACGAGGTCTGCTTACGAAGGCATTTGCAAGGAATTTTTCAATTGGGCTATTGACTTCTCCATGAACCGTTCGTGCCGCTTCCGGTGAAAAAACAACCAGGATGTGGATGCCGCTTCTTCCTTCGTTAACCGAAAGTTCCACTCCCGGTAAAAGGAGAACGCCTTCTTTTACCCCCTCTTCAGACAACTTCTCAAACTCTTCCTCGTCAAATTTGTTGTGGTTGGTGATAACCCCGATACGTATTGCCCGTTCTTTTAATTTCTGAATATAAGCACGGACAAAGTCTTCTCTGTTTTTAGAAGAATATTTGAACTCTTGATCGGCCAGGGTGTGCAAGTGTAAATCCACCCTTACGCATCTGGCCCCGCCTGAAAAATTACCGGCAAAACAACACCTTTGATCAAAATTCATAGAAAGGAAACCCCTCACTTATTTCTTCTTCTCAGTTACTTACATCCTTATACAATAATTATTATACATGATCAAGCCCGAGAGGCAATTTTTTGTGCAGAATATTATGAAACACTTAATAACCTTTCTTAGCCTCGATATTGAGACCCGCCAACTCTAATCTCGAACAAGCCCGAGCCGGAAAAAGTGCAAGCAGACTTCCAAATCGCGTTATTAATCTTTTTGCAAGCAAGCCCTTATTTTATATTCCTATTCTTCATTTGATAATTTTTTCCTTCTGGCAGCCTTCCTGATCTAAAAGCCATGCAGAAACAATTTCCATAATCATTAAACAGATAACACGGTTGTTCAAGATTTTACAGAAGCCGCAACTTCTTTTAACACCAAGTCCTGAAGTGCGGTGGCCGTTACTCAAATTTTGTCGTCACAACAACCTGAACGTTACGTCGGCTATACCGCCGTCTTCAGCCAGGTAGAGCCTGTCGAAAACCGCATCGATGTATTCCGTCACCTCTTCCGCCGGAAGAGCGTGGATGTTCTCCAGCTTGCCGGCGATTCGTTCAAAGATGGCTTCCAGCCTGTCCATCACGGCGTCGCGCTCGTTCAGACGCCCGTCCAGCCGGTTTAATTTTTCCAGGAGTTCCTGTTTCTCCTGCCTC
>JAGUVT010000023.1 GCA_020062745.1 Deltaproteobacteria bacterium | reverse complement strand
CTCGACTCTACCTCGGCAGATTGCTCCGTTCCGGATTACAAGCGCTTCCTGGTGGAAGATGTGGTGGGGTTGAAAGTGGGGGTGCCCAAGGAATATATGGCGACTGGTATCGACCCGGATGTACGCCGGGTGGTGGAGGAGGCGATGGCCGTGCTGGAGGCGTTGGGAGCGGAGATTGAAGAAACCAGCCTGCCCCATACCGAATACGCCCTTCCCACTTATTATCTGATTGCGCCGGCCGAGGCCAGCTCCAACCTGGCCCGCTACGACGGGGTGCGGTACGGCTGCCGGGCGGCCGGGGCTGAAGACGTGGTGGACATGTTCATGAAGACCAGGAGTGAGGGTTTCGGAGCCGAGGTAAAACGCCGGATCATGCTGGGTACCTATGCCCTCTCGGCCGGCTATTATGATGCTTATTACTTGAAGGCCCTGCGGGTACGCACTTTGATTAAAGAAGATTTTGACCGGGCCTTCGAGAAGTACGATGTGCTTCTTTCCCCGACCACGCCCTCGCCGGCCTTTCGCTTTGGGGAAAAGACGGACGATCCCCTGCAGATGTACCTTTCGGACATCTGTACCATGGCTGTGAACCTGGCCGGTATCCCGGCGTGCTCCCTGCCCTGTGGTTTTGTAAACGGCTTGCCGGTAGGGCTGCAGTTGATGGGCCGCCCCTTTGACGAGGGAAAGCTGCTGCGGGTGGCCTATGCCTTTGAACGGAGCACGGGGTACAATAAGAAATACCCGCAGTTGTAGAAAAGTTATAGACACGGAAGATATGGAGAAGATGAGCGATCAGCCGATAGTTGTCAGCAAAAAACAAGTAGAAACTTTTTTAAATCTTGCTGAAAGCTGACTGCTGACAACCGATTACTATTTGCTGTAAAGAATTCTTTTTTTAAGTGGAGGTTTTTACCTTGACCCAGTATGAAACCGTGATCGGGCTGGAAGTGCACGTTGAATTAAAAACCCGGTCCAAGATTTTTTGCGATTCCACCACTGACTTCGGCGGCCGGCCCAATTCCCACGTTTGCCCGGTTTGCCTGGGCCTGCCCGGCGTGCTTCCGGTGGTTAATAAGGAAGTGGTGGAATATGCCATTAAGGCTGCCCTGGCGCTGAACTGCCGCATTGCCGATTTTTCCAAGTTTGACCGTAAGAATTACTACTACCCCGACATGCCGAAAAACTACCAGATCTCTCAATACGACCTGCCCATTGCCCGCAACGGTCACTTAACCATAGAAGTAAACGGGGAGACGAAAAGGATCGGCATTACCCGGCTGCACATGGAGGAAGATACCGGCAAGCTGGTGCACCAGGGAACCATTACCACCACCCCGTACTCACTGGTAGACTACAACCGGGCGGGGGTGCCTTTAATTGAGATCGTTTCCGAGCCCGACCTGCGCTCGCCGGAGGAAGCGAGGGTGTACCTGGAGAAATTGAAATCGATCATCCAGTACACCGGCGTATCCGACTGCCGCATGGAAGAAGGAAGCCTCCGCTGCGACGCCAACGTCTCGGTGCGTCCCCTGGGTAGCGAGGAGTTCGGCACCAAAACGGAGATCAAGAATATGAACTCCTTTAAAGCCCTGCAGAAGGCTCTCACTTACGAGGTAGAACGGCAGATTGAAGTACTGGAGGAAGGGGGACGCATTGTACAGGAAACCCGCACCTGGGACGAGGGGAAAGGGGTTACCCTGTCCATGCGCAGCAAGGAAGAAGCCCACGACTACCGTTATTTTCCCGAACCCGACCTGGCGCCCCTGGTAATCGAACGGCATTGGGTGGAGGCTGTCTACCGCTCCCTGCCCGAACTGCCCGACGTTCGCCGGGACCGTTACGTCCGGCAGTACGGCTTGTCCCGCTATGACGCCGGCGTGCTCACCGCCACCAGGGAACTGGCCGATTACTTTGAAGCCTGCCTGGCGAATTTCCCGCAGCCGAAAGTGGTCGGCAACTGGGTGATGGGCGACCTGTCCCGCCTGCTCAATGCTCAAAATCTTGATATAACTCAGTGTCCGGTTGGTCCGGCCGGACTGGCATCGCTGCTTAAACTTATAGATGGGGGCACCATCAGCGGGAAGATTGCCAAGACTGTCTTTGAGGAAATGTTTGCCACCGGCAAAGATGCCGAAACCATCGTAAAGGAAAAAGGGTTGGTGCAGATCAGCGACGAGGGCGCCATAGCCGCCGTTGTGGATGAAGTTATTGCCGCCAACCAGAAAACGGTGGAGGACTACCGGGCCGGCAAGGACCGGGCGCTGGGGTTCCTGGTGGGCCAGGTAATGAAGGCCACCAGGGGCAAGGCCAACCCGGAACTGGTGAACAAACTGCTGAAGGAAAAGCTCTGATGAGACGGCTTTAAATTTAGGCGGACGGTCATTGCGAGCCGAGGCCGCGAGCGTAGCGTGGCGGGTGGCGAAGCAATCTTAATTTTTTTAAAGGAGTGGTGATCTTCGTGAAAGACGAAAGGATTTGTATCCGGGATGAAAATAAAGCGGTGTGTACCTGCACTTACGAGCCGTGCAGCCGCAAAGGACTTTGCTGCGAGTGTGTGGCCTACCACCGGCGGGCCGGGGAAGTTCCGGGCTGCTTCTTTCCTCCCGAAGTAGAGAAGACCTACGACCGCTCCCTGTCCCGCCTGGCCAGGTGCTTCCAGAAGTAGGGGTTGATTGGTCGGTTAAGGTGGCTTTTCAGGCGGGCTGTTTTATGATAACATTTATAACATAGCTTTTTAGTCAGTTAAGAGGAGAGGTATGACGTGGAGAAAAACAAGAAGATTTACATTGTTGACACCACCTTGCGGGACGGCGAGCAGACAGCCGGGGTTGTTTTCGCCAACCGGGAGAAAGTGCGGATTGCCAAGTTTCTGGATGAACTGGGAGTGGACCAGATTGAAGCCGGGGTGCCGGTCATGGGCGGCGATGAGAAAGAATCCATCAAGGCTATTTGCCGGGCCGGGCTTAAAGCCAGCGTAATGGGCTGGAACCGCCCGGTGATCAGGGATATTGAGAATTCGCTGGAATGTGGAGTGGATGCCGTTGCCATCTCCATTTCCACTTCGGATATTCATATCAAGCACAAGCTGCAGACCACCCGGGAGTGGGTGTTGGAACAGGTGGTTAAAGCCACGGAATTTGCCAAAAAGGAAGGCATGTACATCTCGGTAAACGCCGAGGACGCTTCCCGCACCGAAATGGATTTTTTAATCGAGTTTACCAAAGTAGCCAAGGCTGCCGGGGCGGACCGCCTGCGTTACTGCGATACGGTAGGGATTCTGGATCCGTTTACGATTTTCAAGCGTATCAAGCAGGTCCGTGAAGCGGTGGATATAGATATCGAGATGCATACCCACAACGACTTCGGCATGGCCACGGCCAATGCCCTGGCGGGGGTGGAAGCCGGTGCCAATTACGTCGGGGTGACTGTTATCGGACTGGGCGAGCGGGCCGGCAATGCCGCCCTGGAAGAAGTGGTAATGAGTTTAAAGCATCTTTATAAAATTGATTTGAATTTTAAGACCGAGATGTTCCGGGAAGTGGCGGAATACGTTTCCCGGGCCTCCGGCCGCGAATTGCCGACATGGAAGGCTATTGTCGGCTCGAACATGTTTGCGCACGAGTCGGGCATTCACGCTGACGGGGCTTTAAAGAATCCCAAAACGTATGAAGCATTCCATCCCGAGGAAGTTGGTCTGGAGCGGCAGATTGTGATCGGCAAGCACTCCGGGACGGCGGCTTTGCGGGCCAAGTTCGCCGAGTTCGGCAAACTTTTAACGGAGCACCAGGCGGAAGAACTGCTGCCCCGCATCCGTTCCTACACGGTTTCGATGAAACGCCCGCTTTTCGACAAGGAACTGGTGTACATCTACGAAGATTATTTTGGGAAGTAGGGGTTTTGGCATTGGGTCAGACGATTATCGAGAAGATACTCTCCAGCCACAGCGGCAAAAGTGTGCAGGCCGGCGAGATCGTGGTAGCGCAGGTGGATTATATAATGGGCCAGGATGGGACCGCCCCCCTGGCCATTCAAGCTTTTAACGAGATGGGCGGCAAGGCGGTATTTGACCGGGAAAAGGTGGCCTTTGTGATCGATCACAGCGCGCCCAGCCCCAACGAGGGTGTTTCTGCCCTGCACAAGCTGATGCGGGAATTTGCCAAAGAGAAGGGCTTTCGCCTCTATGACGTGGGCGAGGGAGTCTGCCACCAGTTGATACCCGAAAGCGGGCGGGTGGGGCCGGGCAGCTTGGTGATCGGCGCCGACTCCCACACCTGCACTTACGGAGCATTGAATGCTTTTTCCACCGGCGTCGGTTCCACCGACCTGGCCGGCGCTATTATTTCCGGGCGGATGTGGTTTAAAGTGCCGGAAACCATAAAGTTTGTCTGCCACGGGGTGCTTCCCGCCGGAGTGTATGCCAAAGACCTGATCCTTTACTTGATCGGTGCGGTTACGGCTGACGGGGCCACCTACATGGCTGCCGAGTATACAGGCGAGGCCATCCGGGCTCTTTCCCAGGAATCCCGGTTTACGGTGGCCAACATGGCCATCGAGATGGGGGCTAAAGCCGGGCTGATGGAGGCGGATGAAAAAACTTTTGCCTGGCTGCGCCGTTTCACTGACCATAAATTCGCGCCGGTACCGGCCGACCCCGATGCAGCTTACGCCAGGGTGCTGGAATACGACGTGTCGGCGCTGGAGCCGCAGGTGGCATTGCCTCACCAGGTGGATAACGTGGCGCCGCTTGGCAAAGTGGCGGGAACCCCCGTGCAGGAGGCGGTGATCGGCACCTGCACCAACGGCCGGTTGGAGGATTTGCGCATTGCGGCCGGCATCCTGCGCGGCCGGAAGGTGCACCCGGAAGTGCGCCTGATCGTGGCGCCGGCTTCCCGGCGGGTTTTTCTGGAAGCTATCGAGGAGGGTGCCATCCGGGACCTGGTGGAGGCTGGCGCGGCGGTGGTTACCCCCGGTTGCGGCCCCTGCGTGGGAACCCATAACGGCGTGCCTTCCGACGGGGAGAACGTGATTTCTACTGCCAACCGCAACTTTAAAGGGCGGATGGGCAACTCGAAGGCTCAGATCTTTCTGGCTTCGCCGGCTGCCGTGGCGGCCAGCGCCCTGACCGGCCGGATTACCGACCCGCGGGAATATTTTTAAAAGATATTTATTTAAAGCAGGTGTGAACTGATGCAATTTCATGGTAAGGCCCACAAGTTTAGCGACAACGTCAATACCGATTATATAATTTCCGGCAAATACAAGTTTAAGACGCTGGACATGAAGGAACTGGCCCGGCATGTAATGGAGGACCTGGATCCGGACTTTTACCGTAAAATTACCGCCGGCGATTTCATCGTGGGCGGCACCAACTTCGGGTGCGGATCGTCCCGGGAACAGGCGCCCCTGGCCATTAAGCATGCCGGCATCAGCGCGGTGCTGGCCAAATCTTTCGCCCGCATTTTTTACCGTAACGCCATTAACACCGGCTTGCCGGTGGTGGAATGCGATACCGGCGAGATTGAATCCGGTGATGAATTGCTGGTGGACCTGGCCGGCGGCGTGATTACCAACAAAACCAGGGGGGTTGCCATTCCGGTTAAGCCCCTGCCGGCGGTGATGATCAAGGTCTTGAACGACGGCGGGCTGGCCGCTCATTTCCGGAAATACGGAGGTTTTAATTTTGATTAAAGATAGATGGGAGTTTTTTAAAATATGGCTCATAGGGTAACCTTGATCCCTGGGGACGGGGTCGGACCGGAAATTACCAGGGCTGCTTGCCGGGTGATTGATTCTGTTCTCCCTGTGGAGTGGGAAGTGGTGGAGGCTGGAGAAGCGGTTATCCCTGAATACGGAAACCCCTTGCCTGATTATGTGCTGGAGTCCGTTAAAAAAAACAAAGTGGCCTTGAAAGGCCCCCTGACCACGCCGGTGGGGAAAGGGTTCCGCAGTGTAAACGTGACGTTGCGGCAGGAACTGGATCTTTATGCCAACGTGCGCCCGGCCCGCAACCTGCCGGGCATTTCCACCCGCTACGACGGCGTGGATCTGATTGTGGTACGGGAGAACACGGAGGACCTTTACGCCGGCATTGAGCACCGGGTAGGCCGGGATGCCGCCGAGAGCATCAAGATTATCACCCGGGAAGCGTCAACGCGCATTGCCCGCTTTGCTTTTGAACTGGCCCGGCGCCAGGGGCGCAAAAAGGTGACGGCGGTACATAAAGCCAACATCATGAAGCTGTCCGACGGCTTGTTCCTGGAGTGCGCCCGGCAGGTGGCCGAAAGTTACCCGGATATCATCTTTGAGGACATGATTGTCGATGCCATGTGCATGAAACTGGTGCAGTCGCCGGAAAACTACGATGTGCTGGTGCTTCCCAACCTTTACGGCGATATTGTTTCCGACCTTTGTGCCGGTCTGGTAGGCGGCCTGGGGGTGGCTCCGGGAGCCAATATCGGCGATGCGGCAGCGGTTTTTGAGCCGGTGCATGGCAGCGCGCCGAAACATGCCGGCCGGAACAAAGTCAATCCCCTGGCCGTTATTTTATCCGGCGTGCTGATGCTGCAGCACCTGGGCGAAGTGGAGGCGGCCGGTTGCATTATGCGGGCGGTTGAACAGGTGCTTGCGGAGAAGACCCACCTTACCTACGATCTGGGCGGTACGGCCGGTACGGACGAGATGTCTGCCGCCGTTATAGCGGCGATTCCCCGATAACCGGTATTTCTTTATATCACCCCAGTGTTTTCTGTCTGTTTGGGTGTCTCCTTTAATGTTTATTTTTTAAGTTATTGTATAAAAAACTGGAAGGTGTTCATAATAAGTTTCGGGTTTTATTTAAAAAACTTTTTTATCGCAGTAAGAGATTGTTTCGCTAAAGCTCGCAATGACAAAATAGGGTTTTTCGACAGTTTTAATAAAACTGTAACTTTTCGGGGGTGAGATTTGATTGGCGCATAAAACAAACTTTGGTACCGGGGAGGCCAGGTTGAAGGCCATGAGTCAGGCCGGGTTTCCAGGCGGGGTGGCGGTGGACCCGACGCCGATAACGGCAGGCCAGGAAATCACTGTTTTGTATAACGGGTTGCTGGATAAAAGCGGGGCCGATCAGGTTTACCTGCATTGCGGGCTTGGTCCTCACCGGCAGTGGCGTGATGCGAAAGATTTACAAATGACCGGTACCGGCTGGGGCTGGGTCTGTACGGTGAAAATGCCGGACTATGAGAGCCGCTTTAATTTCTGTTTTAAAGACAGCGCCGGCAACTGGGATAATAACAACGGGTTCAACTGGAGTTACGAAGTTCACGACGGGAGCAAACGTATTTAACCTCTACCGGGCCCGGTAGGGGTTTTTTGTTATAAAAAAGGAGGGTGTTTTGAAGATGCGGGTATTGGTGCTTTCCTGGGAGTATCCGCCCAAAATCGTGGGTGGATTGGCCCGGCATGTTTATGACCTTACTACTGCTCTGGCAGGAAAAGGTGTTGATGTTCACCTGCTTACCTGCGGAGGTCAGGGCGCGCCTGCCGATGAACTGGTGAACGGCGTTCACGTGCACCGAGTTGAACCTTACCGGATCTCGGCTCCGGATTTTGTTACCTGGGTTGTGCAGTTTAATGTAGCCATGCTGGAGAGAGCCTTTTATCTGGCTTTAGAGACCGGCATCCCTGGAATTTTACATGCTCATG
>JAGUVT010000083.1 GCA_020062745.1 Deltaproteobacteria bacterium | reverse complement strand
TTTATGTAATAAAAATGTTAAACTTTTGTGTCTGGGGTGTAATATTTAAAATTTATCATTGAGTCATGGATGCAAAACAAATTCAAAGGAGGGCTTCGTGAATGAAAAAAAGGTTTTGGCTCCTGGCGGCGGTAGGAATTCTGGTGTTAGCTCTGGCGGCTCCGGCGGCGTTCGGAGCGGTGGCCGGTAACGACCAGAGCAACCAGAATCAGCAGTTCTTCAACCAGATGTTTGACTGGCATCAGAAGTGGCTTGACCAGGCCCAGAAGGACGGACAGATCACTCCGGAACAGGCCAAGTCCTGGCAGGAACACTTCAACTACATGCGGGACTTCCACCAAAAGAATGGCTTCGGTCCCATGGGGCAGATGATGGGCGGAGGCGGCATGATGGGACCCGGGATGATGGGGGGCTATGGGGCAGGCAATGGCGGATATTATGGCGGTATGATGGGACAATAAGCAGCATGCCTTCCCGGGCAATCAAAAAACTGAGTAAAATCGGGTAGGAGGCTGACCCTTATTGGGTCAGCCGACCTCCCACAGAACCGTACGTACCGTTCGGTATACGGCTCCTCCCAAGTTTACACACAAACAGACTCGTAGTAATCGAGAAAATTAAAGTATCCAGCCTTCTTTAGTCTCTCGGCAGAGATGGCTTTGGCAATGATCGGGTTACGGGCGGCGCGCCAGTAACCTTTTCTTATGTTTGCACCTTCCCACGCTACCCAGTCTACAATGCCCAATTTCTTGAGCATCGTATATCGCGTCCTTACCCTTTTCCACTGTTTCCAGATAACCATTCGGATACGTCTCCGTAGCCATTGGTCTATTGTTTTCAGCAGACTCTTCATGTCCGCAAGTTTAAAGTAGTTAACCCATCCGTTTATAAACTGCTTGAGTTTTAACTTTCTCTGCTCGTATCCCATTCCGTTGCTTCTTGCTGTAATCAAGCGTATCTTCGCTTTCATCTTTGCCACGCTTTTGGGGTGTACGCGCAGACCCACATCTCTGTACTTGTTGAAGTAGAACGCGTAACCTAAGAATTTGACCTTGCCTACATAGGCTACTTCTGTCTTTTCCCTGTTCACTTTGAGGAATAATTTCCTCTCTATGAACAGGATTAAATTTTCCAGTGTTCTTTTGGCCGCCCTTTTGCTTTTGCAGAAGATAAGCAGGTAAGTAGCCCTGGGGAATTTCACCCCAAGGCCCTCTCAGAACCGGACTTGAACCTCTCAGTTCATCCGGCTCCCATCATCCAGCCGCAGGGTAAATCCCCATTTGCCAGTGTGAGAACAACTTCGGTTCACGTCTGGCAATCTTACCGATCCAATATTCCGCCCGCCGATGATGTCTAGCAAATTTCTTGTATTTTCGTCGTACCCAGCGGACCAAGGCCCGGTTCATATGCCGAAGTACAGAGTACAGTTCCGATTTGTAAAAGCGCCCATAGTAGTTGATCCACCCTCTGATTACCGGATTGAACATATGGGAAAGATCTTCAAGGGTCTTGTCCGGCTTTAAATGAATGCGCCAGTCGTGAATGGTCTGTCGCATAGCCTTTTTGGCCTTGTTGCTGACTGCCGGGGTGAAGTTGACGAAGAACTTGTCATGCTTGTTCTTGGATCTCCGTGGCCGGAAGGTGTAGCCAAGAAAATCAAACTTGGTTTCCGGATAATTGCCTCGCCGGTCGTCGTCCTTGCAGTAAACAATGCGGGTCTTATCCGGATGGAGCTCCAACCTACACTCTTTAAACCGTTTATTCAAGCTGTTCAGAAGTTTCTCCGCGTCCTTCATGCTGCAGCAGTGTGCCACAGCATCGTCGGCATAGCGCGCGAACGGCTTGTCGGGATGGTTTCTGGCCATCCACATGTCAAATGCATAGTGGAGAAACAGATTTGCCAGCACGGGACTAACGACGCCCCCCTGCGGGGTGCCTTTTGTACGCTCTTTCACCGTGCCGTCCGGCATCTGAAAAGCCTGCCTTGAGCCATCTTCGGATATAGAGGATGACCCACGGGTTGTCCGTGTGTTTTTGGACCGCCTTCATCAACAGCTCATGGTCAATGTTATCGAATAGACCCTTGATATCAAATTCCAGTACCCAGTCGTACTTCCAGCATCGCTGCCGGGTAACGGCAAGGGCATCTGCGGCCGACTTTCCTGGCCGGTATCCATAGGAATCCGGGTGAAAGTGTGGTTCCACTTGCGGCTCAAAGTAGATTTTGACGACCATCTGCGCTACCCGGTCCGCCACGGTAGGCACTCCGAGTACCCGTTTACCCCCGTTCTTTTTGGGAATTTCCACCGCTTTAACGGGTGGGGGGAAATAGCTGCCGGAAGACATTCGGTTCCAGATTTTGTAGAGATTGTTCTTCAAGTTTGCCTCAAATGCTTCCAAGCTTTCGTCGTCTATTCCAGCCGCTCCTTTGTTCGCTTTTACTCGCTGGAACGCCTCCAACACTGCACGTTTGGAGATTTCATACGGCTTTGTTTTGTCCATTGGCTCCTCCCTTGCAGTTGACCATTGTTCAAAACTGGATGACACAGCCCCTTTGTTCCACTCCCATTACGGAGCTTCATCACTACTACGGGCTGTTCCGCCCCTGCCCTCCGCATCGGTATTTTCGTCCTTGCGGGTCCTCCGCTTGGAGTTTTCCCTTGGCATCGGAGGGCAGGTTCCCACGTTCTCAACCGAAGCCTGTGCCACGTTCACGCCGCCTTCATGCCGGTCACCACCTGGACAGTAAACAGGTATCCTCCAGATTTATCCCGGGTTAACGACTACCCCCCGGTTTTGATGACGTCCCTACGCTTTCGACACCTTATCAGCGGTTCACGGGTGTTCGTCTCCATTGGCACTTACCTGACGAAGTCTTGCTTCGCCTTTTCCGTAATGCTCACCACCATGGCTTTTGACCATAGCAGCTTACGGTGGTTTGAAGCCTCCACCTGTATGGCGGCTCCGAGGGGCCTTCCCTCATCTTCGGTTAAGCATGGCTTTC
>JAGUVT010000049.1 GCA_020062745.1 Deltaproteobacteria bacterium | reverse complement strand
TGGTCGCTTTAGACCAAACCGCCTTCCTTAAGTAATTGATCCTTGAAGATCTGGACTTCTCCGCCCACCACCAGTATTCTTTTCTTTCCAGAATCTCATCAAGTTCCTTTTCCTTCGTGGTCATTTCTTCATCCCCTTAATTAATATTTGTTAACTTTATTTTGTTAACTTTATTTAGATAACGTTCTTGTGGTTAACTAAATATTCATAGCGTACCACCCCCTAAAATCATACCGTCAGGCTGGACCCATTCATCCGCCTGGTATTAACTTTTAATTCCCGCCTTATCAATATGACAGGAAGAGAAGCGCTTCGCCAACTAACTTGCCAGCCAGGCAACAAAAGCAAACTATTTCTGAGAAAATCCGTTAGTCCGTGATAATTGGGGTTAATTATGATGAGTTGGTAAGATAACTTCATGCTCAAAGAGGGATAGTTGCATCTGAACTAAGGCAGTTCATGCGGCATTTAATAAATATCTCCGGGGCGGTTGTGGTTTTAATATTTCTGGAGATGGCCCCGCCTCTTGATTGTTTCAATCATACGGAGACAGGGCCGCTCTTTCTTAAAGGTTTACGCAGTTGGGCGGTATTTCACCGTTGAGCACCTTTCTGATGGCTCTGGCCGTGGCCCTGAAAATCCGTTCCCGCGCTTCTACCGTGCTGGTAGCAATGTGGGGAGTACAAAATACATTGGACAGTTTCAAGATTTCATCTTCCGGGTCCATGGGCTCATCCCAGAAAACATCAAGCCCCGCCCCCTGGATTTTTTTCTCTTTCATGGCCCTGATAAAGCCTTCCCGGTCAATTATACCGGCCCGGGCCAGGTTGATCAAAACGGCGTTTCTTTTCATCTTACAAATCTTTTCGTAATTGATCATCCCTCTTGTCTCTTCATTGGCCGGGCAGTGAAGAGAAACAATGTCGGAGTTCTCCAAAATATAGTCCAACCTGTCTATACCACCCAGGAAATCCAGGGCGGGAACCTCCACCCGCTCCGGGTATTTATCTACACCGATTATTCTCATCTCAAACGCCCTGGCCCTCTTTATTAATTCCCTGGCGCTTCGGCCCAGCCCGATGAGTCCGAGCGTCTTGCCGCCAAGTTCCGATGTGGTAGGTAAAAAGAAGACTCCCTTTTTCATCAAATCGATAGCTTCCAGCACCCTCCTGGTGGCGCACAGCATCAATAAAAAAGCGCATTCTCCCATCGCTATGGCGCTTCCCTCGGGCTCATTGACCACCGGTATATTTCTTTTCGTGGCCGCCGGAATATCCACGGTATCCAGTCCCACGCCCACCTGCACAATACCTTTCAAGTTGGCCGCCGCATTGATCACCTTTGCTGAAACATCCGCCACCGCCGGTATTATAATATCCACATCATTTACCAGTTGAGTCATCGGCCTGCTCTTTTCAAGCAAAACAAAATCTACCTCTATTCCTTCCAATTCTTCTAAAAAAGCTTCCATCACATTGGGACCGCCGGAACTGGCCAGCCCTTTTAAACTTTCCGGCGCTATCCCCAAAAATATTTTTGCTCGCATAAGACAACTCCTCCTATTCTGTAAGTTGTTTTTTGCTTTCCAAAATCTCAAAATAGGCCTCCAGCCTGCCGAATACCTGGCTTTCAGAAAAAAGACGCTGATCACCGTGGTCGGCTTCAATAACTATGCCGGGCACTCCGGAAATGTTTTCCACTTCGTCTCTCAACCGTATCGCATCCAGAGAAAGAACCTTGCAACTCCTGTTCAAATGAATGATAAAACCATTTAACTTATACTCTTCAATCATCTCCAGCAGTCTTTTTACTCTTCCTCCCAGGTAAAAAAGGGAAAGTGCGCTCAAATGCGTTTCAGCCCAGCTTTCAAACGGCCTCTGAGGATCGGCAGCCAGTTTCGTCCACCCCCAGGTATAGGTGTTGGCATTTAAGCAGGCCTTTTTTGCAGACAGGAATTCAGAAAAAGGCCTCATGCTGCACCATGTGGGAAGGTTATCCCAATATAGCCGGTATTTCTCACCGGGGACCGCCGCTACTTTTTCTTCCACTCTTAAATCAAGCTCCGCTTTAAGTTTCCGATAAAATTCCAGAGCCGTTACGGTACCCCTCTGGGCAACGATGGGAGACATGGCGACAAACTGGTCAAAAACAGTGAGAGGTGAAGGTACGACCCGGCCCAGACCGATGATGTAATCCCATATCTCACATGTCCTTGCTGAAATATCCAGAACCTCTTTAAATTTATCCCAGTCGAAGGATTTGCCGGTCAAGACTTCCAGGAACAAAATAAGTTCATCAAACTGGCGGACCACATAGTTCTTAGCATTTTTATCCGGTTTTTTCCCTCCCCAGTAAGGAATATCAATCAAAAACAAAGGAGCGTCGAAACGTCTCGAATTTACCTCAAACCATTTGGTTAAAGTGCCGCACTGGCTGTTGCATAACATAAGAAAATCCGGCCTGGGCAGTCCTCCCGGCACTGGACTTTCGGCCGATATCGCTGAGCCGATATCACACAACGCATAACTGCATAAATCTGTCGAATAACCCTCAGCTTCAGCAACTCCGGCTATTTCGGGACACATCTTTCTGGCCTGGATTATTGCCGCATGGTTCTCCGGATAAATCGGAATAATATCCATAGCATATAATATTTCCACGGGAGACAGGGCGTTGACCCAGCCCACCAGCCTGTTGTTTCGACGGGCATGGACCGCTTCTTTATAGTAATTGCCGTCTATTTCTTTTAAGAGTCCCAGAGTTTTTATATTCTGCTTGCTACTTTTTGATTCCATATTCTAACTCCCTTTGATTATTTCCAGAAAAGCCTCCAACTGCGTTTTTACCCGCCCGCTGCTGACAGCGCTCAAGTCAGTTTCAACGGCCAGAGCAGGAATATTGCGTTTTTCTAACGCCGCCCTCAAATCCGGATAGTCGTAGGCCAGCAATTCGCAAAATTTCAACTGGAAAAAGACCGCCCCCCGGGCCGATGTCTTCTCGATCAGCTTCAGGATGCCGGCTCCCTTATCCCTTCTCGGCGACAGGTAGCCGGAAAACATGGTCATCTGCTTAAACAGGCCATCCATCAAAACTGCGTACGGATCACCGCCGTCCACTCCGCCCGACGACTCGATGTAGGCAGAACCCACGCAAAAGTTATCGCCGGCTATGATCGCCCTGTTGTCGTAAATAATATCCAGGACTTCCGGCGGCTCCCACAATTTTCCCACAGCAACCAGCCTGATAAATTCCGTAGCCGGAATACGTTCCTGTTCCTCTTCCAAAACAGCCAGAAGCTCGGCGGTCCACATGGTATGCACTTCTTTGGGCATAACCATGGCACATTTAACGATGTTAAAAAATTCCCTGGTGGTCAGCAGCGAAGGGTGTTCAACCTGAAAACGATATAATTTTTTCAGGGTTTCCTTATTCTTATTGTAAATTTCAATACTGCGTTTTAAATCCTCGTCTCTTAGCGGCTCACCCGTATAGTTTTCCAAAAAAGAGCGCATGCGTTCCAGTTCTCCGCGGAAATATTCTCTTACACCGATACCCTTTACTTTTCTGGGAATGCGAAATACTTCATAAAACTTAAATGAGCTCTCGTTTCTCCACATATCGGATAAAACCCGGCTTGCGTCACAAACAATCGGCGTAATTACCCCGGCAAGCTTTGCAAATTCTTGACTTACAACCATTTCAATTACACTTCTCATATACGAACAGCAAATGTTCGGTATAAAAGGACTCCCCCCAAATGATGTCCCGCCGGGATCACGCGCCAGCAAGGCAACCGGTAAAAACCCGGCAGCGTGAATCATTTCTTCCGGCACGTGAGGTAAAAAATAACCGATGCTACCTTTATAACTACCCTTCCACCGCTCTATGCCGCCGTACGGATCTTTTAAAACTGTATCGAACTTTTCCAAGACTACATCCCTGGTTATGGTTATCACCTCGCTCAAATCAAGGAATACGGGGTTAGCCAACGCCGGCCAGCTTCGCCCCTTCACGCAAAGCCTGTTTGTCAATAGAAAGCAATGTTTTGTTTTTTCCGCCTCTCAGTTTCTTTTCCAGCACCTCCTCACAAAGCTCCGGCAGCACAGCTCCCGTTGCCGCAAGATAAGCTCCGAGGAAGACAAAGTTAGCTGCCCGGCTGTCACCAAGTTCAGCAGCAATTCTGGTTGCCGGCAGATCAATTACTTTTATATCCTCCCTGTTTACCTTTTGAGCCGCCAGGGATCCGTCAAAAATCAACAAACCCCCTGGTTTAATCCTTCTTTCAAACTCCTCAAGCGGCGCCGCGCCCATGAGGATTACCGCCGCCGGCTCGAGCATCGCCAGGCCGGTTATTTCCTGATCAGAAAGGATAACCGTACACTCGCTCTCGCCTCCGCGCATCGCCGCCCCGTAGTTGGGAAAATACGTTACGTGGCGGTATCCGGACATCCCGGCATCAGCCAGCAGCCGGCCGATGGTCAGGGCGCCCTGTCCACCGCGCCCGGCAACTATCAGCTCAAAATAACCCGTTCTTCCTTTCTCCATAAACGCATCACCTCCACTCAACCGGCAGTTCGCTGACATCTATGTTTTTGAACTCGGCCGGCGGGTATTCAGTAATCATCTTCTCGGAAATAAATTTTAAACAATCAGGAGGACTGAGCCGCCAGTTAGTCGGGCAAGCCGAAAGAAACTCCACAAAGCCGTATCCAATACCGTCCATCTGCTTTTGAAAGGCTGTTTTCACCGCTTTCTTGGCCCGCCGGAAATTACCCGGAGTATGAACCGTACAACGGGCGGAATAAGCTACTCCTTTCATCGTAGCAACCAGTTCGGCGGCATGCAGCGGGTAACCGGTTGTCCGGGGGTCTCTTCCTTCAGGAGTGGTGGTGGTCCGCATCCCCAATATAGTAGTGGGCGCCATCTGGCCTCCCGTAGTTCCATAACAGGCATTGTTCAAAAAGATGGTGGTCAGCTTCTCCCCCCGCAGCAAAGCATTCATAAAGCACCCCAAACCAATTGCGCCCAGGTCCCCATCTCCCTGAACGGTAAAGACGACTGCTTCCGGGTGAATACGCTTAATGGCAGTTGCCATAGCCGGAGCACGCCCATGAGGACAGGCGGTAAAGTCAATATCAATAGCTACCGGGATGGGCCCAAAGCTGCAACCGACACCGGCCAGGCCGACTGCCCTGCCTTCAATCCCCAGTTCTTCAAGAACCTCGCAGATCAATCGTACAATTACGCCATAGTGGCAGCCGGGACAGAAAAACCTGAAGGGCAGGGGAACTCTTAACTTTGGCGAACCATAAACTTTCTCCCTGGTAACAACTTCTCCTTTCATGCCAACCCTCTCACTTCCTCTAAGATATTTTCCGGATAAATGATCCCCGAGCCCCCGGTCATTATACCCCCTTTCGGGGTATACCGGCCCCATATACCTAAAAGATGGACCGGCACTTTCCCCTGCACGGCAAACTTTACGTCCTCGACCAATTCTCCGGGGCTATCTTCTACCACCAGCACTTTGCCCGCCCGGCAAGCCGCCTGCTGCACCGCTTCTTCCGGAAAAGGCCATAAGGTTACGGGTCGGAACAACCCTGCCCGGCGACCTTCAGCCCGGGCCATATCCACTGCCCTCTTGGCCATTCTGGCCGAAGAACCATAGGATACCACGAGAAGAGTGGCGTCTTCCTCCCTGTAAGCTTCATACCTGATCTCGGAGTCCTTTATCTTCTGATATACTTCGGCCATGTGCTGGTAGTAGCGGGGAGGCGCCCCCCCGTAGTTGAAAGCAGCCGAAACGAAGAATTTCCGCTTCCCGTCCTTCAAAGCCTTGCCTTTTAGAGCCCAATCCTTCCCGGGCAACGGGTCGAATTCAAGAGTCCGCAGTTCCACCGGCTCAGCCATGCGGCCAATTATGAAGTCGGTGAGCACCAGCACTAAAACCCGGTACTTATCCGCCAGGTAGAAAGCAAGCTGCATATGGTCAAAGCACTCCTGCGCGGAATAGGGGGCGAGAACAATGCAGCGGTAGGCGCCGTGCCCGCCGCCTTTGGTAACCTGGCGGTAATCCGTCTGACCGTGTTGACCGCCGGTACCTATCCCGGGACCCATCCGCATCACATTAACGATCACGGCAGGCACCTCGGCTTCAGCGATATAGGAAATCCCTTCCTGCATTAAACTGAAGCCCGGGCTGGCGGTAGAAGTCATCACCCTGGCTCCGGCAAGGGCGCCGCCGTATACCATGTAGACCGAGGCCGCTTCACACTCGGATTGCACGAAAACCCCGCCGATTTTGGGTAACTCCCTGGACATAAACTCCGGGATCTCGTTCTGGGGGGTAATGGGGTAGCCGAAGAAGTGCTTACATCCGGCGGAGATAGCGCCACGAGCTATCGCCTCATTACCGTCGATTAAGACTCTTTCAGCCATGTTAAAAACCTCCATCTCAAAACCACATTTCTTTTAACAGCTTCTGCCACCATCAATTTCTCCTTTCTTCCCCGCCAACCAGCAAATAAGCCTCAATGGCAAACTGCGGGCACATTATGACACAATTCCCGCAGGCCGTACAATCTTGCGGCCTGACGAACACCGCCAGCGGATAGCCTTCAACATTAAACTTATTTTTTGCGATCTCAATACATTCCTTTGCGCAATGGATTTCACAGTATCCGCAGCCCATGCAGTTCTCTTCATCAATCACAATCTCGCCTTTTCTGGACAAAAGCTCCCATCTCCTTCCCCGGTAAAGTGTTAAATTCTCCGGTCACGGCCTCTCCAGTACGGTTCCTTAACCAATCTTCGCAGAATTTTACCGGTGTCCGTTTTAGGCAGCTCGTTTACAAAATCCACCGACTTGGGAGTTTTATACTTGCCCAAACTATTCCGGCAAAACTCAATGATCTCTTCGCCAGTAGCAGTTTCACCCTCTTTTAGAACTACCACTGCCTTTACCGACTCGCCCCACTCCTCATCAGGAACGCCGACAACCGCCGCCTCGAATATTTTGGGGTTTTTATATAAGGTATCCTCTACCTCTTTCGGGTAGATGTTCTCACCGCCGCTGATGATCATGTCATGTTTCCGGTCCACCAGATAATAAAAACCTTCTTCATCCTTATAAGCCATATCTCCGCTGTAGAACCACCCGTCCCGGAAGTTTTTCCCGGTTGCTTCCGGGTCGTTGTAATACTCGGCAACCGCCGGTAGAGGAGTGCTGGTAGAAGCGGGGCGGGAAATAAACTGGCCTACCTGCCCGGTCGCCACTTCCCTGCCTTCATCGTCAACAAGCTTTATTTCCACCGTCGGTAAACCCCGGCCGACGGAGTTGGGTTTCGTCAGTTGATACTCCGGGGTTAAAAGGGTAACCACTCCTGCTTCTGTCCCGCCATATGCCTCGAAAAGTTTTGCCTCTTTAAAAAACTCCACAATCCACTTTTTGGTGGTAAAAGGAAGGGGGGCAGACGACTGAAGTAAACTTTTCATTGAAGAGATGTTATACTTGTTTTTTATTTCATCGGGCAGGTTCTTCAACCGGTGGTACATGGTCGGCACCATGGAAGAAAAAGTGCACTGGTAAGTGTCAATCAGTCGCAGCGCTTCTTCGGCCTCAAACCGCGGCATGACAACAACAGTCTGCCCCAAGTACAAGCTTACACCAGTTGTATTGATGGCGTTCATGTGGAAAAGCGGCATGGTTAGAAGCTGCGTTTCATCTGGGCTGGTTTTTACGCCCAGGACCATAGCCATACCATTGACTTTGATCTCCCAATTTGCGTGCCTGGTGACGGCTCCCTTCGGCAAGCCGGTAGTGCCCGAAGTATAGCCGATAAAATAAGGGTCATATTCACTATTTTCCACAGCCGGCTCCGTATCAGGAACGCCGGCCAGCAGATCTTCATATTTCTGCATGCCCTCCGGCGGATTGTTGCCGACAACGACATAATTACCGCCGGGGACTTCCGTCAGGTTGTCTTTAACCGGCGTTATTTTCTCTAAAAATTCTTCGCCTACAATCACCGCCCTGGAGTTGGAGTTGTTTATAATATAGGCTATTTCTTTGGGGTCAAACCGCCAGTTAACCGGCACATGTACCAAACCAGCCTTTACCAGGCCGCATATAATCTCAATATATTCGGCGCTGTTTCTCAGGATCACCGCTACTTTATCCCTCGGTTTTAAACCCAGAGATACCGCGGCGTTGCCAAAACAGGCCGCCTTCCTATTGAGTTCCCGGTAGGAAGTCTTTTCATCCCGACAAATAATCGCCGTATTATCAGGTAACAATTCTGCATTTTCCTTAAGCTTAAGTCCTAAGTCCATTGCCATATCCATTCCTCCTTTAAATCAATACTTATGGGTGTCAAAGCACCTCAGGGTTATAACCCCAAGGCACTTTGTCTCAACCCATAACCATCCGGCAGAAGCCTTATTCTTTTTACTGTTCAAGTGGTAAAAACAAAAGAGAAGGGGAATCTGCACTTTTAGACCGACAAGCTATTTCTCCTCAAAAGAAACCGGCGCACGGAGCAGGGGATCATAGGTAAACTCCGAAGTATCCGTCCTCACCCTGCTCAGTTCTTTAAATTTGGAGCAT
>JAGUVT010000043.1 GCA_020062745.1 Deltaproteobacteria bacterium | reverse complement strand
GGCGACCGCGAGCTTCCGGCCTACGAGATTACGGCAGTAGGCCAGCCCACCGGCGAAGAGAAGACCATCAACCTGGAAGAAACCCAGGCTTCCTGGCAGTTTGCCACCGTCGGCCCGCAGGGCGCCCTCTGGCCGGCTGGCGGCGCCGATTACTGGACAATCAATGAGGTTTCTTAATCTGACCGGTTAACCAAGAACTAAAAGAGGGGGGGCTTTGTAAGAAGCCCTCCTCTTTTTAACGTATAGGAAATTATGCTGCGGGCCGTTTTGTGGATAACTTTTTAAAGTCGCCCGAAGGGCGAATTTGTTCTTCATAACAGATTTAAACGCATAGAACGATTTATTTTTTGTTTTCGACAGAAAATAACAAAAAGAACTGTTGACAGTGGCTCTTTTTTTTTGCTACCATAGCCCTAAATCAGGTAATAATGGGAGCTGTGACAACAGGAGGTGAAATTTGCCTTTCCCGTTAATCGAATCGGATTATGGGTTTGTGGTGCGGAAGAAAAATTTGCTTGGCTGAAACGGAGGCGGTAAGTGGCAAAGAGTTTTTTAACAATGATAGATTTCTGAAAAAAGAAAAGTTTTAAATTACCAGAAGGAGGATTTTCCCCTATGTTCCCCTATGTTAAAGAAATTAAATTTTAGGTGGATGGCAGTTTTGGGTGTTTTGTTTGTCGTCGCGCTTCTGACCGGGGCGGGAAAATGGTCGGCGGCAAGCCAGGACGGAAAAAGTTCCGTTGACGGGTTGATAAACATGCACATTGCCGAGCAACAAAAAGTTGAACAGGGCCGGAAGCTGTTCAAAGATCTTCTGCGCCGTGAGGGCGGGAAGGCGCCTGCTTATGGTTCTGATGAGTACCTTAAACGTCTGCTGGAATATGCCGACCCGGCGGGTGAACTGCGCCGCCGTGACCCCGTAAAGTGGGAGTTTATAGACGCATACGCTTACGATTATTATGTCCGGAATGTGTCGCCGCCCATACCTCCCCCCATGAGTAACACGGCAATTGATGGGAATCAGAATGCGGTTGAAGTAGCGCCTTCAGATGTTCAGATTCAAAGCGGCCATTACAACCGTTCCGGGGCTGTGAATTACGCTTATACCTATGTTTTCAATTATAATCCTGCTTACCATAAGTTTAATGCAGACTGTACCAACTTCGTGTCTCAATGCCTCAAAGACGGGGGCGGGGTGCCGATAGTTGACGCCAAGTGGCGTCCTTACTGGGATAAAGATGACTGGTATTATTACCGGATAGGAAACGACAGCTTCGACAGCAACAATGATGATGCGTGGTCCTGGAGTTGGGTGAAGGCGAAAACTTTTCACCACCATATTAATGGCCGTCCCCTGGCGGTTCAGGTTTCTTACGCCAGCCAGTTGGAATTGGGAGACATTGTTCAGCTTAATCTTAACGACAGCGAACCCGCAAACGACCATTCCATGATCGTGACGAAGATTGATCCAGATGGAACCAGGCGGGTGACGTACCATACAAATAATACAAAAGACAAGAAGTTAAGCGAGATCGGCGGCACTCACTACTATATGCATGTTACTTACTAAAGAAGCCGCTAGGAGGAAATAGAACTTGAGAAAAGTAACAATAGCTTTTCTTGTATCCTTGTTTATCCTGGCGGTTCTTAATGGAGGCTGCCAGAGATATAATCCTGAAGAAACTTTAAAAGTCGAAAAAGCCATTGTAAAAGTTTATTATTCGCCTGACCCTCATACTCCCTTGTACGAATGGTATAAAGACAAGACGCCGGATCCTGATAAACATCGTAATATTATGTATGAAACTGTTTTAGTAAATGATGGAAGAAGGGTTAAAAACTTTGTTTTGATAGAACCTGTTTGGGAACCTTTACTTGAGAAAATGGTCGTTAACGACACAGTAGGGCTACCTGCTTCAATCTTTCCTGGCGAGAAAGCGTCTTTAGATAGAACCTGGTACCTCATGGAAGGGGATCCAAAGGAAATCGAAAGGCTTGTCTACCAGAGCAAACTGAGGATTGTATGGGAGGAAGGCGGCAAGAAGTGGGAGAAGATCATTTCTGTTGAACCCGAAAAATGATGAGCGGTTGGCATGCCTTTGTTTAAACTGTTAAGATGCTGGTGAAATTTTCATTCGAGGTGCAGAGCGGCGAAGCAGTCCCGATACGAGAGGAGATTGCTTCGTTTTGCTCGCAATGACCATGCGCGATGATTGCCTGCAACTTCAGCCGAGGGAGAACACCCCGGCTTTGTTTTTGTTCTAAAGCGTTCTTTCAACACTCCCCTTTGTTTTCTTGAGATAATTATCGTTTTATGATAAAATTTCCTGGAATGTTTGTGAAACAGGAGGGTTTCCGTTGAAATATGATTTTCGAAGGGTTGAAGCGAAATGGCAGAAACGCTGGGCGGAGGAAGGCCTCTACGAAGTACCCGATTTTTCCGATCGGCCCCACTATTATTGCCTGGAGATGTTTCCCTACCCTTCCGGCAAATTGCACATGGGGCACGTGCGCAACTACTCCATCGGCGATGTGGTGGCCCGTTTTAAAGCTATGAATGGCTTTCACGTGCTGCACCCCATGGGCTGGGATTCCTTCGGACTGCCGGCTGAAAATGCGGCCATCAAGCACGGCGGGGTGCACCCGGCCGACTGGACCAACAGCAACATTAATGCCATGCGGGAGCAGTTGAAACAATTGGGGTTCAGCTACGACTGGCGCCGGGAATTCTCTACCTGCGAGCCGGATTATTACCGCTGGACCGAGTGGCTTTTCCTCCAGCTTTTCCATAAAGGGCTGGCGTACAAGAAAAAAGCGGCGGTGAACTGGTGCCCTTCCTGTGCCACGGTGCTGGCCAACGAGCAGGTGATTAAGGAAGGGGTTTGTGAGCGGTGTAAAACTGTGGTGGAAAAGCGCGAGCTGGCCCAGTGGTTTTTTAAGATCACCGACTATGCCGAACGCCTGCTGAAAGACCTGGAACTGCTTCCCGGCTGGCCGGAGAAGGTTAAGATCATGCAGGAAAACTGGATCGGGCGCAGCGAAGGAGCCGAAATCAACTTCCCGGTGGCCGGGTCGGACGATATCATCACCGTATATACCACCAGGCCCGATACAGTTTTCGGCGTTACGTACATGGTGCTGGCTCCCGAGCACCCGCTGGTGGAGAAACTGATTGCCGGTACTGATAAAGAGAAGGAAATCCGGGAGTTTGTACGTAAGGTACAGCGGCTGAGTGAAATTGCCCGCACCTCGGTTGAGACCGAAAAGGAAGGGCTTTTTACCGGCGCTTACTGTATAAACCCTCTTTCGGGTGAAAAGGTGCCGATTTTGATCGCCAACTACGTGTTGCTGGAGTACGGCACCGGTTGTGTGATGGGAGTGCCGGCGCACGACCAGCGGGACTTCGAGTTTGCCAGAAAGTATGGTTATCCCATAAAGGTGGTCATTCACCCGCCAGGCGCCGGGCTGGACCCGGCAACCATGGAAGCGGCTTATGAAGAAGAGGGGATAATGGTTAATTCCGGCCGGTTTGACGGGCTGTACGGCCGGGAAGGGATCCGGGCCGTTACCAGTTACCTTGAAGAGAAGGGATGGGGCCGTTCCAGGGTAAACTATCGCCTCCGGGACTGGCTGATTTCCCGGCAGCGTTACTGGGGTGCGCCGATACCTATTGTTTATTGCGACAAATGCGGGACGGTGCCGGTGCCGGAAGACGACCTGCCGGTATTGCTCCCCCGGGCCGTCAAGTTTAAGCCGACCGGACGGTCTCCCCTGGCGGAGTGCCCGGATTATGTCAACACCGCCTGCCCTTCCTGCGGCGGGAAAGCCAGGCGCGAAACCGACACGATGGATACCTTCATGTGTTCTTCCTGGTATTACTACCGGTTTACCAGCCCCGGCGAATCCAGCGGCCCGTGGGACCAAGCCAAGACGGACTACTGGCTGCCGGTGGATCAGTACATCGGCGGGGTGGAGCACGCCATCCTCCACCTCCTTTACTCGCGCTTTTTTACCAAGGTGCTCTACGACCTGGGTCTGATCAGCAACCAGGAGCCCTTTACCAACCTTTTGACCCAGGGAATGGTTTTAAAGGACGGGGCCAAGATGTCCAAGTCAAAGGGCAACGTGGTCAGCCCGGAAGATATTGTAGCCGCCTATGGGGCGGATACCGCCCGCCTGTTTATTCTTTTTGCCGCTCCGCCGGAGCGTGACCTGAAGTGGAGCGACCAGGGGGTGGAAGGGTGTTACCGTTTTTTAAACCGGGTGTGGCGGCTGGTGGCGCCGCTGGCGGACGTTGTCCGGCAAGCGCCGACGGCGGTGTCCGGCAGCCTGGCCGGGGTGAACCGGGAAATGCGGCGGGCGACTCACTTTGCCATCAAAAAGGTGACTGAGGATATCGGCAGCCGGTTTAATTTTAACACGGCTATCAGCGCGGTCATGGAACTGGTCAATACTCTCTACCAGTACCGGGAAGTTCCGGAGGCCGACCGCGAGCCGGCGGTGCTGCGGGAAGCGGTGGAGACGCTGATAATCTTGCTGGCGCCCTTTGTGCCTCATGCTGCCGAGGAATTGTGGGAGATTACCGGCCATACCGGCAGCGTGCACCGGCAGCCCTGGCCGTCTTATGACCCGCAGGCGATTGTGGAAGATGAAATAACCGTCGTGGTGCAGATCAACGGCCGGGTGCGCGACCGCATCCTGGCGCCGGCCGGCGTTTCGCCCGGCGAGATGCGGGAGATGGCGCTTAAAGAAGAGCGCGTTCAAAAGTTAATCGGCGGCAGGGAAATAGTAAAAGTGATCCCTGTCCCGGGCAAACTGGTAAATATCGTAGTCAAATAATTATGGGGACACAATACATAACTGATAAATACATCTGGCGCCACCTTTACAGGTGGCTTTTTTACCGAAAAAATTACCACGTGTTTTTGGAGCAGCCTGATAAAAATTTTTTTTGCAGGCACATTATATATAGAATTTGCCGGAGGGAGGGTGGCAGGTGTGCTGTTTACCCATATTTACCGGACAATTTTAATTTATTTTCTGGTGCTGGTGGTCGTGCGCCTGATGGGGAAGCGGGAAATCGGCCAGTTGTCCCCTTTTGACTTTGTGGTGGCGATCATTATCGCCGAACTGGCCGCCATGCCGATGGAGGCCACCGATATACCCCTGTGGCACAGCATAGTGCCCCTTCTGGTGCTGGGGCTGCTGGAGGTGCTGATGTCTTACGCCACCCTTTTCAGCCAGTTTATCCGGGAACTGGTCTACGGCAGGCCGCAGATTATCATTAAAAACGGGCGGCTGCAGCGGCACGAGATGAGAAAGGCCCGGTATAACCTGGACGACCTGCTGGCCCAGTTGCGGGAAAAAGACATCGTTAACGTAAGCGACGTGGAGTTTGCCGTGCTGGAGACTTCGGGCAAGCTCAGCGTTATTCCCCGCTCCCAGAAGCGGCCGTTGACCCCGGCGGACCTGGGGGTGGAAACCGGCTACGAGGGACTGCCGGTTATTTTGGTGATGGACGGCAACGTGATGAAAAATAACCTGACCGCGGCGGACCTTGACAGGGAGTGGCTTTACGCCAGGCTGGCCGAGCGGGGACTTTGTCCCGGGAAGGTGCTGCTGGCCACTCTGGAAACTGACGGCCGGTTGTTTATTAACGAGAAATAGAGAAAAAAAAAGAGGGTTTATGTAATTAATGGTAGAATAGTTTCCTGATTGCCTTTAGACAATTTCAGGCCGGGTCTCACGGGGATTGCTTTACCTTAAGGCTCGCAATGACATGGGAGGGATAAGGCGGTGATCCAGTTGGAGCGCAAGCAGCAACTGGTTTTATTGGTTGTGGTCGGGGTGCTGCTTTTTGCCGGCGGTGTCAAGTATGCTCAGGTAAAGGGAAGGGCGGCCGAGGCGGATAAACCCGTTTTGCAAAAATCGGGTGAAAACGAGAAAAGAGAAATACTGGTACATGTAGCTGGCGCGGTAGCCCGGCCGGGGGTCTACCGTCTGCCGCGCGGCTCCCGGGTGGCGGATGCCGTTGAGAAAGCCGGCCCCACGGCCGAGGCTCATATGGACGCCATCAACCTGGCCGCGGCGCTGACTGACGGCCAGAAGGTGATTGTTCCGGCGAAAGAGGCGGCGTCGCCGGCCGGAATGGGCAGTGCCGGTACGGACGCCGGCCGCAGCAATCCTTTTGCGGTTCCGGCGGGCGGCAGTTCCGCCGGGGGTAAAACCGCCACGGCGGCGCTGGTCAACATCAACACGGCTGATGCCGCCCAACTGGACACTCTGCCCGGCATCGGGCCGGCCCTGGCCCAGCGGATCATCCAGTACCGGGAAACCAACGGTCCCTTCCAGTCGATAGAAGACATTAAAAACGTTTCCGGCATAGGAGATAAAAAATATGAAGCTCTGAAAGATTTGATCAGTGCATATTGAGGCTGTTGCTGAATTGTTTTGCGAAAAGCGAGTATGCCACCTTTGCCTGGAACGGAGTAAACGGCCTCGATGCTGAAAAGATTGCTTCGCTGCGCTCGCAATGACATTGGCCGGGGTGTCGCTGCGGGTTTTTACGTTTCCACCAGGGCGAAGACCGGCGCGGGGGCGCCGTCGGCGCCGGTAATCTTGAGCGGAAAGCAGGCGATGGTGACCCGTTTGTTTAAAACCTCCTTGAGGCCCGGCCCCAGGTGTTCGATGATCAGGATGTCGTTTCCCAACAGGGTCTTGTGCACCGGAAAGTTAAAGTCTTCTTTTCTGAACGGGGAAGGTATGTCTACGGTTTTGGTGTCTATGCCGACGATACGCACTTTCTTTTTTACCAGCCACCGGGCGGCGTCCTCGCCGAGGTACGGGTGCAGGTGGTATTCTTCGGAACCGAACTTGTTTGCCCAGCCGGTATAGAAAAGGACAATATCTCCTTCCTTGACGGCCGGCTGCGCCTGTTCGCAGTCGGCGGCGGTTACGGCCGCGGGGCCGTCGCGCCTCATGTCGAGAATTACACCATCTCCCGCAAAGTGTTCAAAAGGGTATTCGTCAATGGTCTTTCCTTCCGGCACCAGGTGCCGGGGCGCGTCCACGTGGGTTCCATGGTGGGTGGTCATCCGGCAGAAGGTAACGTGGATTGTCGACTCGCCCATTACGTGCCTGAATGTGTTGAATTTAGGAGGACCGAGCCCCGGGGCGAAGGACATCTGGTTGTAATAAGGCTGTCTTAAATCCACCCATTTCTTGTTCATTGTGACAAACCTCCCTCTCTTTAAGAACGAATCATGGTCAGCAGCATTTTGAATCTCTGCGCGGCATGTACGGAATGGGGCACGTTATTTTTATTCTTTCCCGGTAACCGTAATTCCTGCCGGTTTTTTTGTTATAATGGAGTTTAAGGAAAGGAGTGGCTGCGGTGAATGATGAAGGCAAGTTGTCCAGGGCTCAAAAATTGTGGGAGGAGAAGTATAACTCATATACAGAGAGGGATGCCGTTTTTACAACCAACAGCGGTATTCCGGTAAAACCGGTGTACAGTCCCCTGGATGGGGATAAGAGTGCCGGCTACCTGGATGAGCTCGGCTTTCCAGGAGAACCGCCGTTTACCAGGGGTATTCATCATACCATGTACCGGGGACGGCTGTGGACAATCCGGCAACTGGCCGGGTACGGCACGGCCGAGGAGACCAACAGGCGCTTCAAGTTTTTATTGGAACAGGGGTCTACCGGCATTAACTGTGTTTTTGACTACCCCACCGCCCGCGGTTATGATTCTGATGCGCCGGAAGCAACCGGTGACGTTGGTCAGGGAGGGGTGGCCATAGACAGCCTGGCCGATATGGAGCAGCTTTTCGAGGGCATTCCGGTAGAACAGATCAGCGTTTCCCTGGTGGCCAGCTTTCCGGTTTTATCTTTGACCGTTATGGCCATGTACCTGGCCCTGGCAAAAAAGCGGGGTATTCCCTGGGATAAGCTGGCGGGCACCGTCCAGAATGATTTTCTCATGGAAACGGCTATTGCTGTTGCCCCGGCAGTGCTTGCTCCGGGTGCTTCCTTCAGGCTCAGTACCGATGTGGTGGAGTACTGCACCCGCCATGTGCCGCGGTGGAACCCGATCAGCTACACCGGGTATAATTACCGGGAGGCCGGGGTGGATGCGGTGCAGGAAGTGGCGCTGGTTTTTGTCCACGCCCTGGCGACCGTTGAGGAGATGCGCCGGCGTGGCTATGAAGCGGATCAGTTTGTGCCGCGCCTGTCCTTCTTTTTTTCGGCTGATAATGATTTCTTTGAGGAAATTGCCAAGTACCGGGCTGCCCGCCGGCTCTGGTACCGGCTCATGAGCCGGCGTTACGGGGTGACCGGTCCGCGCACCCTCACCCTGCGCTACCATGTCCAGACGGCGGGGTCCGCCCTGACCGCCCAGGAGCCTTTGAACAATATCGTACGGGCGGCTTACCAGGGACTGGCGGCCGTGCTGGGCGGTGCCCAGTCCATTCACGTCGACGGGTATGACGAGGCTTTGTGCATCCCCTCGGAACAGGCGGCACTGGTGGCGCTGCGTACCCAGCAGATCCTGCAAAACGAGACGAACACCACCTATACTGCCGACCCGCTGGGCGGCGGGTATTTTATCGAATCCTTGACGGATGAAATGGAACGGCGCATTCAGGCCTACATGGACAGGATAGAGGAAGCGGGCGGCATTGTTTCAGTGGTGCAGAGCGGGTGGCTGCACAATGAGATCCTGGAATCCTCTTACCGGGTACAGAAAGCCGTTGAGGAAGGAAAACGGAAAGTGGTCGGGGTCAACTGCTTTACCACCCATGAGCAGCCCGTACCGGTTTTCCGGCCGGCGCCCGGTGTGCGGGAGCGGCAGTTGCAGCGCCTGGCTGCGGTGCGGGAGACGCGGGACGCTGCGGCGGCGGAATCCGCCCTCAATGCGCTCCGGCAGGTTTGCCGCCGGGGTGAAAATGCCATGGAAGCCGTGCTCAATGCGGTGGAGGCCATGGCCACGGTGGGTGAAATCGGCGGAGTTTTGCGGGAAGAATGCGGCACCTGGCAGGTTCCTTTGTATTAAAGGCGGAGGTGAAAGAAATGCCGGTTAAAGTTCTCATTGCCAAGCTCGGCCTGGATTCGCACTGGCGGGGGGCCATGATGGTGGCCCGCTTTCTGCGGGATCGGGGAATGGAGGTTGTTTACGTCGGCAATCAAACGCCGGCTGCCATAGTGGAGTCGGCGATCCAGGAGGACGTGGACGTGATCGGGTTGAGCACCCTCTCGGGCAACCATCCGGTCTACGTGCCCATGGTTTTTGAATGTCTCAAAGCGCGGAGTGTAAATGATGTTCCCGTGGTTCTGGGCGGCACCATTCCACAGGAGGATTATGAGGCGATGCAGGCTGCGGGGGTCAGGGCCGTCTTCGGCCCGGGCCGGCCGCTGCATGACATTGCCCAATGTATTGGAGAACTGGCCGCAGAGAGGAGCCGGGCCTGAAGCCGGGAAGGTTTAAATCAATGTCAGCTTGTTCGCAATGACCTTCACTTGAAAAGTCGTTAATTATTTCATTTTTTGTGGTATATTTTTAGTGTTGATGATAATAAGGATTCTGGGGGGGTGTTTCGACTCCGGAGTCCGAAGTCCAATGTCCGAAGTCTATGGTCCAAGGTCTGATGAAGCGGGTTTTATAAAGAGTGTGGCAGGAGGAGAGGATAGCTCGGTGGTTTTAAAGAAACGGGTAGCGGTGATTTTCGGCGGACGCTCGGGGGAACACGAGATTTCCGTCCAGTCGGCGCTGTCGGTAATGGGTGCTCTGGACAGGGAAAAGTACGAAGTTGTCCCGGTCGGCATTACCAGGGAAGGGAAGTGGCTGGCCGGCATAGACCCGCCGGCGCTGCTGACGGGAGATTTCAGAGATGCTGTTACTGTTAATCTGCCGGCTGACCCTGCTCAAAAGGGGTTGGTCGGAGTAAGCCCGGCGAAGGCAGGAGCGGAGATCCCGGTGCTGCCCGTCGATGTGTTTTTCCCGGTGCTGCACGGCACCTTCGGCGAGGACGGGACGGTACAGGGACTGCTGGAACTGGCCAACGTCCCTTACGTCGGGGCGGGCGTCCTGGCTTCGGCCCTGGGGATGGATAAGGTGCTGATGAAAACCGTCTTTGCCCGGCATGACATTCCCCAGCCCCGGTTCTGGTTCTGCCTGCGCCGGGAGTGGGAAAGGGATCGTTCCGGTATAGTGGCCGGGGTGGAGGAGCGTTTGGGCTATCCCTGTTTTGTCAAGCCGGCCAATTTGGGCTCCAGTGTCGGCATCTCCAAGGCGCACGACCGGGCGGAACTGGTCCGGGCGATAGACCTGGCGGCGAAATACGACCGCAAGATCATCCTGGAAGAAGGTGTCGACGTCAGGGAGGTAGAAGTCAGCGTGTTGGGTAACGATGAGCCGGTCGCCTCTCCGCCCGGTGAGATTATCCCTTTTAATGAATTTTACGATTACGAGGCCAAATATATCGATGGAAAGTCGAGCCTGGTTATCCCGGCCGACCTGCCCCCGGATACGGTAAAGCGCATACAGGAACTGGCAGTCGAGGTGTTTAAAGCGGTGGACTGCGCCGGCATGGCGCGGGTGGACTTTTTTGTTACACGCCGAAACGGTGCGGTGCTGGTCAACGAGATCAACACCATCCCCGGCTTTACCCGGTTCAGTATGTACCCCAAGTTATGGGAGGCCGGCGGCATCGGCTACAGCGAACTGCTGGACCGCCTGATCGGGCTGGCCCTGGAGCGGCACCGGGAGAAAAACCGCTCGCTGACCGTTTTTCAACTGGAGGAAAATTAGCAGGCGGTTTAAGACTGCGAAACAACAACGCTTTGAATAATGTCATTGCGAGAATGAGCCGAGGCCGCGAGCGCAGCGTGGCGGGAAGCGACGAAGCAATCCCCTTTGGAGGAAAGAGATTGCTTCGCCTGCGGCTTGCAATGACAAAAGGGTAATTTTCAGGGTAGATAAGTATTGTGTCCCCGGATCTCTCCGGGTTTTTTTATTCACTCTTGAGCGACATATTTGCCGGTCGCTTTCCATAATATTTTAGTACACATAAGTATGCTGCGCAGAATAGATTTATCATAAGGCAGTCTCACACTTTTTCATTTCAGGCGGTGAGTTTTTTGGAAGCAATGATAATTTTAGGGATATTTTTGCTTCTGGCCTGGGCTTTTGTATTTTATTACTTTTTCTGGTTAAAGGGGAAAAAGAGTATTTTTATGAGCCGGGGAAGCGGCGAATATGTGGTCGCCACGTGGGGCGACGATGCCAATCCGGGTACTTTGGCCGCTCCCTGGCGGACCATTCAGCATGCTCTGGAAGAAATCCGGCCCGGTGAAAGGCTGGTAATCCGCGAGGGTGTTTATAATGAGAACGTAACCTTTAAAAAGTCCGGAACAGGCGATAAACCGTTTGTAATCTCGGCTTATCAGGGGGAAAAGGTGATCCTGGACGGCCGGGGGCTTGGCTGGCAGTATGGACTTAATTTTGAGTTCGGCGTCTCTCATATCCGCTTGACGGGTCTGGTCCTGAAAAACTTTGCCGGAGCCGGTATAGCCTTGTGGGGTGCCAACAATTCGCTTGAGTTGAAAGGCCTGGATATCTTTGATTGCGGGGAGGCGTTGCATATTGTTTCGGCAGAAAACCTGCAGGTTGGCGAGAGTTACTTTCATAATAATGCTGGCGGGGGCTTGGTGGTTTCGCCGGGGCCGCTTGACAAAGCCGGTTTTTCAAACGTCCGCTCTTCATATAATGAGGGACCAGGCCGGGCTAACGGCTTTACTGTAGAAAGCGGCCGGGAGATTCTATTTGACCGGTGTGCCGCCGATCACAACAGCGGCAGCGGTTTTAAGGGGCAGGCTTTAAATACGTCCATGGCGGCCTGTGTGGCCCGAAAGAATAAATATAACGGGATAGAATGGCATGGAGAAGAGTGCCGGATGGTGAACTGTGTGGTGGACGGCAACGGCATGGCTGGTATTAACCTCGGCAGCAGCGGTTCTTATGCCTTAATCAATAATCTGGTGATTAGGTGCGGCATTCCGGGCGGCGATTACGGCTTAAAAGTAGCGGCCGGGGCTGGTTCGCTTTTGGATTTCTATAGCAATGGAGTTGTGCCGGAGAAAAACCCGGCTTCCGGAGAAGCCCGCATTTCCCTGGCAAACAATATTTTTGCCTATAATTACGGCGGCGTCCGGTTTGGTTCCGCCGCGATTATCGAGAGGGAGGAGCACAATCTTTACTGGAGCCGGGAGGATGCGGAAATTACCGCCGGTCAGCGGTCATACAGCCGCAGCGATTTGGCTGCCGGGACGTGGTTGAAAGAAACCGGGAAGGGACGGCACAGCTTTGCCGGAGACCCCCTTTTTATTGACCATGAACGTGGTGATTACCGCCTTGCCCGGAATAGTCCGGCAATTGACCGGGGCACCGGCGACGGCGCGCCGCAGACTGATTTTAGCGGTAATGTGCGCCCGCAGGGGAAGGGATTTGACATTGGCCCTTACGAAGAGGCGGAAGGCGGCATTCTTCCGCCGCAGGCTTTTATCGCTGCTTTGCCGCTTTATGCCAGTGAAATTTCCGGTTCCCTGAAGTTTCGGGTGGGATGGCTGGCTGCCGGCAACGGCCGGGAAGTAGCCGGCTTTAATATTCAGGTGAAGGATGGTACAGGCGGGAACTGGCAGGACTGGCTTGCGGATACCGGTGAAAACAGCCGGCTTTTTGTAGGGGTTGATGGTCGTACCTATTATTTCCGGGTCAGGGCGAAAGACATTCTCGGCAACTGGGGCGAGTGGTCGGAGCCTGTATGTATGATTGCGCCGTTGGATGATCAGAGCGATCTGATCCGGTATGCCGGTGAGTGGAGTTTTATTAAGGATGAAAACGCTTACCTGGAGACTGTTCATTATGCTCATAGCGGCAATGCTTCGGCCTCCATTAATTTTTACGGCAGCGCCGTGGCGTGGATTGCCGGAACCGGTCCCGACCGGGGCCGGGCTGTGGTTTTTATCGACGGCAAGAGCAAAACGACGGTTGACCTTTACGGCAGTACACACCGCCATCGGATGACGGTGTTTGCCGCTGACTTGCCGGAAGGGGCGCACACCATGCGGATAGAGGCGACCGGGGATAAAAACGGAGAGTCGGACGGCTGCAGGATTGATCTGGACGGCATCGCTATTAAAAATTAAGCACCGGGATGGCGCCAAAACCTACGCCAACGTCCTTCCCGTAGGGGCGGGTTTCAAACCCGCCTCTACGGTTCTTT
>JAGUVT010000058.1 GCA_020062745.1 Deltaproteobacteria bacterium | reverse complement strand
TATCATAAAATTAGACAAAAATAAAGCCTAAAATCCAATTATGCCAAAGATTTTAGGCTATATTTACTCACTATTTATTTTGAAACTCGGGTTATATCAGAGAAATTACAATGGAGGGATTTTTATGCGGGAAGCAATTGCGGAATACTGGAGCAGAGGAGCAAAAGGGTATAACAAGTCCGTTGCCAGCAGGGATGGCCGTAAAGGCAAAAAAGCGTGGCAGGATTTTTTAAAAACGCTCTTCGGCCCGGAGAAGCTCACCATCCTTGACGTTGGGACCGGTCCGGGGATAATGGCCTTACTTTTGGCTGGTCTGGGCCATACAGTTACTGGCGTAGACATCTCCGCGGAGATGTTGGCCATAGCCAGGGAAAACGCCGTCCGGACGGGCTTTCCGGTTAGCTTTATCCACAGTGATGCCGAAGAACTTCCTTTTGCCGATGAATCCTTTGATGCGGTAATCAACCGGCATCTTCTCTGGACGCTGCTGGAGCCGGAAAAAGCACTGGCAGAGTGGAAAAGAGTGCTCAAACCACAAGGAAAGCTGGTGATTATTGACGGCAACTGGTACCCCAATCTGGAAGGTTCTCTGAAAAACAAAATCTGGCGGTTCCTGGCCGCCTCCCTGGTGCTGCTTACAGAAAAAAGGAATCCCTTCGTGAGCCATTACTCTTCTGAGCTGAAACTGCGCCTGCCGCTGGCGTACGCCCGAAGGCCGGAGGAAGACTTAAAGCTTCTCCGGGCGGCCGGCTTCGATGAGGTTGCCGTCATCAACGGCGTCAACCGCTTAACGCAAACCACCCTGGAATATTTGAAATGCGGCTACTGGGGCGATACTTTCTGCATCAGGGCGGTTAAGAAAGGTTAGCTTCCGGAAATGTTCGGGCGATTATTTCTTCTGCTTATTGGTTCATTCTTTATCTTCGGGTGAGGAGCAAGATTATCGATCACTCTGCAAGACCGGTATTAATTATTTATGCCGAAAGATCATACCGGAAGAAATTTTTGCCGCAAACTCTCGTGTTCAGGGTTTTGAGTTTGGAACAACAGCTTACTGTCCGGTCAAATGGGAAAAGCTTTCGGTGAACCGTTAGAACAAGCTTTGAATTGAACATTTGTACTGATGTTGGAAGCAAACTCCGGCGCCTGAAGAAAGGCTGATGGGGGTCAGCATCCAGAAATTACCGCGGAAAAGGCGACAGGGAGTTAAAAGGGTTAATGAGTCCCATTGCCGCGATCATAAGTCCCGCCGCCGCAGAAAAATACAAAGGGGAAATTGGCAGGTATCCGTGCGGTACCGGTCCTTTTAAACTCGCAGAATTTGTTCCCGAAGAAAGAGTGGTGTTGGTGCGCAATGAAGATTACTGGGGGAAAAAGCCGGAAATCCAAAGAGTAGTTTACAAGGTTATCACCGATCCCGCCACCCGCGTCATGGCCTTGCAGGCAGGAGAGGTTGATCTTGTCAGAGATCTGCCTTCAGCAGAAATATCCAGGTTGGAAACCGACCAGAGGTTCAAAATACTCAAGACAATAGGCGTTCGGACACAGTACTTCGGGTTTAACATGTACAGGGATTATTTTAAGGACGTAAGGGTAAGGCAGGCGTTTAATTACGCCATTGACAGGGAATCGATTGTAAAACACGTCATGCACGGAGTCGGTCACCCGGCAAAAGGGTTTGTAGTGCCCACCGTCCCGGGACACCTGAAAATGGAAGGTTATTCTCATAATCCCGAAAAAGCTAAACAACTTTTAGCCGAAGCCGGCTAGAAGTGTCCTTGCGAAGAAAGCCGGGCGGGAAAGGAAGGGGATTACGGCCGAAAGGTTTACAGCGCCACCTTTACGATTTTCGGTGTGCGATAGAATTTGGAATTTTAAAAGGATGTTGGGAATGGACCCGGTAGCGCTCCAGGCGAAAAACTTAACCGTCGAGTTTCCTGCTCCGGAAGGTTTTATCCGGGCGGTAGACGGAGTGGACCTGGCAATCAAAAACGGGGAAAGAATGGCGCTGGTGGGAGAGACGGGCAGTGGCAAAAGCGTGCTCCTTTTGGCCTTACTGCGCCTTTTACCGGCCGGCGCCCGCATTTCCGGAGAAGTGTGGTATAAAGGCAAAGATCTGCTTCGTTCTCCCAACGGTGAACTGCGCCGGGTGCGCGGGCGGGAGGTGGCCTACATCCCTCAGGGCACGGGAGGGGCGCTTAACCCTGTCTTGACCGTGGGGGGCCAGGTGGCCGAACCCATAACAGTGCATCTGGGTTTCAAAAAGAAGCCTGCTCTGGCCAGGGCAATTTCTCTGCTTGACCGGCTGGGGATTCCCGAAGCCTCCCGCAGGGCTTTTGAATACCCCCACCAGTACAGCGGGGGGATGAAACAAAGGGTGCTGGTGGCCATGGGGGTGGCCGCCGAGGCGCAGGTCCTGCTGGCCGACGAGCCCACCAAAGGGGTGGACTGGCAGAGGCGGGAGGAAATCTTAAATCTCTTCCGGAGTTTAAAAGAAAAGACCATCTTGACCGTTACTCATGATCTCTGGTTTACCGAAAGGTTTGCCCAAAAGGTGGCGGTGATGTACGCAGCTCAGATCGTGGAGGTGGCCCTGCAGGAAGAATTCTTCGGCCGGCCGCTCCATCCCTATGCCCGGGCGCTGCTGGCCGCCCTGCCGGCCCGTGGTCTGATCCCTCTGCCCGGCTATGCGCCGGCCCACGCCAGTTATGGAGAACCGGGGTGCCGCTTTAGCAAGCGCTGCCCGCATGTTTTCGGCCGCTGTCAGGAGGAACCGCCGCTTTTTGAACAAGACGGACACCGGGTGAGGTGCTGGCTTTATGCTTGTTGAGGCAAAAACTTTGAGCAAGACTTACAAGATTGGCTGGTTTAAAAAAAGGCTGGTGAGAGCGATCGAGCAGGCCGACATCTCCGTAAACAAAGGGGAAACAGTGGGTGTGGTAGGGGAAAGCGGCAGCGGCAAGTCAACCCTGGGCCTTCTTTTGACCGGTCTTTTAAAACCGGACGGCGGGCAGATTTTCTTTAACGGAGAAGACATTGCCAGCCTGAAAGCCGGGCAAAGGGCGGCTTACCGGCGCCAGGCGCAGATTATCTTCCAGCATCCCGAGACGGCCTTCAACCCTAAATGGAAATTGATCCGCAGCCTGGCCGAGCCTTATTACTTGCACAAGATACCTTTTTCAGAAGAATCGCTCTTCAGGCGACTCGCAGAGGTGGGCCTTTACGTTGAGCACCTGGCGCGCTACCCATTTCAGTTGAGCGGCGGGGAGTTGCAAAGGGCGGCTATCGCCCGGGTGATGGTTTTAGAGCCGGAGTTTATCGTGTTGGATGAGCCTACGAGTATGCTGGATGCCATTACTCAGGCTCAGATTATCGGGCTTTTGCAGGAAATCCAAAAGGAGAAAGGGGTGGCCTACCTCTTTATCAGCCACGATTTAGACCTGGCCGGCGTATTTTGTCAGCGGGTTTACCGGCTGAAAGAGGGGAAATTACAGCTTACGTGACGGGCCTGCCTGTCGTGCCGCCCAGGCGGAAGAGGGCATTTTTCAATTTACTTTCACTTTGGCTGTAGTGCAAATGGCTGGGGCAGCGGCAGTCGCTGCAGCCGAAGTGGAGGACGGGTTTAAACTCGTTGTTCAGCGCCCGGGCAATGGCGCATTCCATCTTTATGGCGCTTTCCCAGCAGAAAACTTCCTTAATTGAGGCATGGACGAGGAGAAAGTCGATGTGCCAGCGTATTTTTTTATCATGACGCAAATAGCGGGCAATCCTGGCTTTCAGGCCGCCCATGGCCGAGCCTGTATAGGCATAAAACCCGGCGGGGAAAGAAATCAACCCCACAGATCCAACATAGATCTGCTGTGGAACGGGTAATTCCATCAGCAGCACATAAGTTCCCGTCTTGCGCAGGGCCATGTTAAGGTTTCTCCTCAAACCAGGTAAACTATAAGCCGGTTTTTGTTAAAAACCTTCCTTGATTTCGCATTATTATAGCATCTTTTTTGGTTGGAGTCTATGAAAACCGGTATTTTACGGGATTAAGCCGGAAGCAGGCACTTGCCCGGAGAACTTTTCGGCCGGAGATTTTTCCGGGTAGTTATGGTAGTTATGATAGATATGCCAAGTTAATTCTGAATCGCAGCTTGCTTGCTAAAAATTAACTGGACAGCCGGGTGGAAATATGTTAGATTAATTTTCAGCAGTTTAACTGAATAATACGAGTGTCGTGTCCGGGTGCCTTTGCCATGGAGGCAAAGGTAAAAGCAGGCTACAATAGATTCATGTTGGACGGGAAACCATGAAGGTTCCGCTTTCTCCAGAAGGAGAGGGGCTTTCATGGTTTTTTTGCTTTACCGGATGTGGGATTGCCTCGCCTGCGGCTTGCAATGACGGGTAGAAGAAGTAGTTTTTCAAGTAAGGAGGGATAGCAGTGGATTTGGGTCATCTGGCGGAGATCATGCAGAAGATTTGTCAGGAGGATGTTTTCATTATCCAGGAAGAAGTCCAGGTGCAGTACGACAACCGGCAGCAGTCGCCATTGGGATTCGAGTGGGGCCGCAGGCATTACGAGATCCTCGAACTGCTGGTGGTGAGCAGGGAAACAGCGGGACACGTTAATTTTCTGGTGCTGACAAACGGCGGCGTTTTCAACCTGGTGCTTTTGCAGGAATGCAGCGGTCCGCCTGTCTGCCGGAGCAGGTGGGTTTTGAAATTCCGGGTCGGAGCAAAAGAAAGGGTTTCTCAAAAGGAGAAAATTCCGGCTGGTGGTATTCCGCCGGGCGGGGGAAAGATTACCGGTTTTACTCCGGAGGCCAGCAGCAGGGTTCTGATGCCGGTCGATCTGGCCAACGTTGTTTATTACCACGGGCATCTCTGCCCGGAACTGGCGGTAGGTTACCGGGCGGGGCTGATTGCCAGGGGAGAACTGGGCATTACCAGGAGAAATGCGTACAATTTTTTTGTGATCGCCGAGATTTTTTCGCCGGCGGTGGATGCTCTCCAGTACCTTACGGGGTGTACTGTGGGGAACGAGAATTTCTATATTTATGACCTGGGCAAGCATGTCTATTATTTTGCCCGTCATGAGGCCGGTCGAACTCATCAGGAGACTCTCCGGCTCGCTTTGACCGAACCGCTTGTCGACCTGGGCCGCAACAGGGATGTGGAGCGCAGGATTCTGGCGGGGGAAGCCGGCCGGACGGAGGCGGCGGGTTACCAGCAGGCGGTTGACGAAGCGGTAGAAAAGATTTTAAACCTGCCGGAGCAGGCATTATTTAAAAAAACGGTGGTTACCCTGAACCGGCCGGTATCGTCTTTAAGCCGGGTTTACCGTAAGTGTTCCGCCTGCGGGGAAGTGGTGTCGCTCTGCAGAGCCGCTCCGGTAAAGGATGACTTCCTCTGTCCTGTTTGCGCGGCGAAATGAACAGGCGGATATACACCATCCCCTGCCACTGGCTCTGCCGCCCCGGCCCGCGCTTGATTGAAGGAGTAGAGAGGTTGTCCGGCCTTTTTTATAGCGGAGAATAGACACTTTGGCTTGAACCGGAACCGGGTATGAGCGAAAGCAGACTGCTGGCCGGAACCGGGGTTTGTTTTCTCCCGGCAGGCATTCTTTTGGCCGGGCGGCAGGAATATGGGACGTCGTGTCGAAAGTAAATCAGACAGGATGGCCGGTGCAGGAAATACCGGCAGGTTAACGGACGTGTTAACAGACGTAGATATGGGAAAACTAAAAAGGCATGTGAGGGGCCACGAAGGCTTGCTTTGCCGGCTCAGGAAGAACCGGGGGGGGGGTTGATTCGTGGTTTTTTTGCTTTTGCTTAAAGAATAATCTTGATAAAATATTTGGAGGTGCAGGGAAATGGATTCTGTGTTGAAGGCGGTTCAGGGTCACGAGATCTGGGTTCTGGCCGAAAGCAGTCACGGGCATCCCAGACACCGGGTGGCGGGGCGGGTTTTTTACGGCCACGCCATGCACCCGGACGGGCTGGCGGACATCAGCCGGCTCAAAGCTTTTGCAGTCGGTCCCGACCGGGAAAGGGTGGAAGCGATTCTGGAAGAAGGAAAAAGGGACTTTCATGCGGCGGTGTTTACGCCGGAGCAGGAAGGCATGTGGACACTGGCGGTGGAATACGACATCGGGCCGCTGGTGGTCACCGGGGACGGGCAGTACAAACGCGGTACCCGGCGGGATTACCCGGACGCCCGGCAGGCCGCTTATTATTACCAGTATGCCAGGACCTGCATCCCGGTGGGGCACCACCTGGAACACGATCAAGGTCGCTGTCACCGGCATGAGCATCACGAAAAGGAAGGCCATGCCTGTTGCGGCCATCAACATGCGCACGGCAGCGATCATCATGAAGAATTTTCCTTCGCCGGCCACCAGTTGGAGATCGCCGTCCTGCCGGCATTTTGCCGGAAGGGAGACGATGCGACCGTAGAAGTACGGTACCGCGGCCAACTCCTGCCGGAGGCGGACCTGGGCGTTACCTGGAGCTTTTATGAGAAGGGAGACTACCCGTGCCGGGTGAAGACGGACGCCACCGGGCGGGCGAGAGTTCCCCTGCGGGCGGAAGGGCACTGGCTTTTCCATGTCCGGCACGAGGACAGCCGGGAGGGAATAGAGGGAGAGTACGACCGGAAAGTTTACAGCGCCACCTATACCATTTTCGGCGTGCGGTGATAAAAGAGATTTTGGAGAGAAAAAGGAGGTTGGGTTTAGTATCATTGCCTGTCCTCCTCTTCATTAGAAATATTAATGCAAAAAAATTAGTATATATTTTAATGCAAATGCAGGGACTTGATTTCCTGGAGCAGTTTTTCGCCGTCGGTGATGTGCTCTTGCAGGTGTCTGATTTGCTCTGGATCGGCGTTGGTGTGCTGCAGTTCACCTATTTCCATTTTATGGGCGGCTACTGAGCCTTCAACCTCCTGATAAAGTTCCATGGCCCGCAGAAAACTCAGACCTTTTTGCTTTTCTGTCTCGAACCGGTGTTTTACGCTGGAACAACTCATCTTCAAATGCCTCCTTTTTGACAATAAGATGTTCAGTTTTGTCTGAAATTATTCTGCTTTTTGTCAGTTGCGGTTTGGATCCGGCCGGGGTATTTTATCGGCGGGGTTACCGGTCGCAAGAGGGGAAATTACAGCTTGCTTGCTAAAAATTAACTGGACAGCCGGGTGGAAATATGTTAGATTAATTTTCAGCAGTTTAACTGAATAATACGAGTGTTGTGTCCGGGTGCCTTTGCCGTGGAGGCAAAGGATAATAGGGAACCAGGTGCGAATCCTGGACGGTCGGGCCACTGTAAGTGGGAAGTTGCCTGTCGAAAACGCCACTGGGGGAAGGAACCCCGGGAAGGCGGCAGGCGGCGGCGATCCATGAGTCAGGAAACCTGCCCGGGCATGTCGGTATGTCTACGGTCTCCCATTGAGAGAGCGGTACCAGGGACAGGCTGTCCGGTTTTAAAGGAGTGGTTGTTCGTAACCCTGGTTTTCCCATGATGGGAGGGCCGGGGTTTTATGTTTTTTACGGAGATGGTGGGGTTAATGCCCGTGATCTGTGAAACAAAGCCGGGGGACAGGATCTTCCGGCGGGTAGAGAAAGTGCCGTTATCCGGGTGAGTGTTGTTATTGGGGAGAGTGTGCTGTTGGAAGTTCAGTTGGAGGTACTGGTTAAGGTTCTGAAATTTTCTTTATGGGTTTTTGCCTGGGTATTGCCGGGTCTGGTGGCGGTGAATATCCTTCTGGAACTGGGGCTGTTGAAAAGGCTTGTTGTTCCTGCAGGCTGGTTTTTCGCCCGGTTTGCCAACTTGCCGCCGGAAGTGGCGGCGGCTTTTATAGCCAGTTTCGGTTCTTCGTATACCGGTGGATCGATGCTGGTCAATTTCCGGGAGAAGGGCATGTTGACCGACCGTCAGGTGT
>JAGUVT010000141.1 GCA_020062745.1 Deltaproteobacteria bacterium | reverse complement strand
GGTTACTTACCATTTTACCAAAAAGGTTGTCTCTTGTTTTTATTTATCCTACAACAATTTTACACTATGAGAGATATTGGTGCAGATGCCCGAATGGCCTGACAACAGGCAAACAGTGGAACCGTCCCTCTGTTTGCTATTGCTTTTCCATCCAAAATCTTTTAGTATATAGTTGACATGTCAACTATATACCCGCTACTTTGGAGGCGATTTAAACCGTGCAAAATTCCCCGCAACCGCTCTGGACCAGGGATTTTACCCTGCACTGGGCAACCAACTTTTTCATGGCGTTGGGTTTCTACTTTCTGCTTCCCACCACGCCGGTCTTTGCAGTAAAAGCCCTGGGAGCCGATAACAGCCAGGTCGGCTACATTATCGGCGTTTTCACCCTGTCCGCCGTGGCCATCCGGCCATTTGCCGGCTACGCCCTGGATTCCGCCGGCCGGAAGAAGATTTTTCTCTGGGCCATGGGATTTTTCGCCCTGCTTACCTTCAGCTACCACCTGGCCGTCAGCCTGATCCTCTTGCTTTTTTTGCGTCTGCTGCACGGCTTTGCCTGGGGGGCGACCACTACCGGCGGCGGAACCATCGCAGCCGATCTCCTGCCCCCGGAGAAGAGGGGGGAAGGGATCGGCTACTTCGGCTTATCCATGACTCTGGCCATGGCCCTGGGACCGATGCTGGGACTGTGGCTGATGGGCGCAGATCAGTACGGCAGACTGTTTTTATCAGCCGGTGTCCTGGGGGTCCTGGCCTTCTTCGCAGCTTGTCTGGTCAACCACCCCCGGCTGCCGTTAACCAGGCACGCCCTTTCCTGGGGCGCTTTTTTTGAAAACCGGGTATTGTCCATTTGTATCGCAATATTTTTTTTAACCGTTGTGTACGGCGGCATCGTATCCTTTATTTCCCTTTACAGCGATGAAACCGGCACCGGCAACGGGGGTCTGTTCTTTTTAGTCTTCGCCGTAGCGATGAGCGTAACCAGACCGCTTGCCGGAAAGGTAATGGACCGCCGGGGTCCGGGTCCGGTTCTTGCCGCCGGCCTTTTGAGCCTGATTGCCGGTTTCCTGGTTCTGTGGGCAGGCCGCGATTTAACCGGCTTTACCGCTGCCGCCGTCCTGATCGGGATCGGCAACGGCAGCACCTGGCCCACCCTGCAGACGATGGTTATCAATTTGGTTGAGCCGCAAAGCCGGGGTGTTGCCAATTCCACTTTTTTCTCGGCCATAGATCTGGGTATCGGATTTGGATCCATTGCTTTGGGCTGGCTGGCCGAAGCAACTTCCATCGGAACGATGTACCTGGCCAGCGCGGTTATTTTACTGATCCCCCTGGCCTACCTGTTTCTCCACGTGGTGAAAGACTATCATAGCAAGGTGGCAAGAGGTGCGGCATGATTGACCTGAAAAACAACGCCGGCAGGCACATATCCTTTACCTACCGGCACATGATCGCTTACATGGCTAAAAGAATGCAACCCTTGCACATCGGGGCGGGCCAATACGCCTACCTCTTCGCTCTTTACAGCGAAGACGGTCAAACCCAACAGGCCCTGAGCGACCGGATGCTGGTGGACAAATCGGCCACCGCCCGGGCCATCTATAAACTGGCAGCGCTTGGCTACGTGGAAAAAGAGCCTGACTGCACCGATAAACGATCCTGCCGTGTCTTCCTTACGCAAAAGGGCATCGCCGTCAAGCCTCAATTGGAGGCCATCGTGGAAGAGGTCCAGAATATTCTCCTGCAGGATCTGACGGATGAAGAAAAAGCTATTTTAAAAGCACTTTTGCCAAAAATATCCCGCAGTATGACCCGGGCCCTCCGCACAGGCGGCGACGGTTCTTGACCATCATGCAATAATTTTGCGCGCTCCCGGCGGTATTCTCCAGGCCCGCCGGGTTTTACCTTGAGAGGTTGATGTTTTTTTATCAGCGGCACGGGCGCCCGGCTGCCGACCGCCCGGCCACCCAGCCGGTGGAAAAAGCAATCTGCATGTTAAATCCGCCGGTATATGCGTCCACATCCATAACCTCGCCGGCAAAATACAGGCCTTCCGCCAGGCGCGAGGCCATGGTGCGGGGATCGATCTCATCCACACGAAAAACACCTTCCGACTTCTTGACCAAGCATACCACACAAGATAGAATTAAGTAGCAAAAATTTTTAATGAAATAAAAGAGGTGAGCCGAAAATGGATAAAAATCTGCTCGAAAGAATAACGACTGATCCAGGCGTGCTTTGTGGCAAGCCTGTAATTAAAGGGACCAGAATTTCTGTTGAACTAATCCTGGAAAAGCTTGTCCAGGGATACAGCTTCCAGAAAATAATAAAAGAGTATGATGTTCAAGAAGAAGACATAAAAGCCGCTTTGCTTTTTGCTCAAAAAACAATTGCCAACGAAGAGGTTTACGAAGCAATATGAATCTAACATTTTTGGCAGATGAAAACATTTCAAGGCATCTCGTAAATTTGCTCCGGGAACAAGGTTATCATGTTTCCTGGATGCGCGAACGGAGAAGAGGAACTGCATTTCCGGGTTCGCAGGGTTCAGCCTATGTCAAAGGCAGCGGTCTTCACCGCTTTCTGCTCCTCGCGGGTCAATCGGGCGAGGCTGTCCGTGAAGGTGTCGGCGATGCGGAATTCCGTCAAGACCCCACTTCCACAACTATTTGATTGGCAACCGCAGTATAGAGATCGACATCAACCTCTGGCGCGCGAATAGAAACGATCAATGCGTAACGTGCGGCCCGTTCATAACGTTCGAGACGTGGCCGCGTTTTCCACCAACCCAGGGCCGGATAGACCGCCAGCACTCCGCGGCTTGCAAGATCTGCCGCGCTTCCTCGCCAGATATCGCAATGCAATGATCCTTTATGACGCTTTTGTGTGCCGATTAACCAACCAGGATCATTTCCACCACTGTGCGTCCCCTCTTCCTCATCACGCGCCGCCGCATTGACACGTGACCGGAAATCGCTCACTGATTCCAAAGGTCGCTTCACATCAAAACGCAGTCCATGGGATTCATAACGGTATCGGGAACGGACGCCCCGTTCCGAAGGATTGGGTTCTATAAAATAGGACAGTGTGACCCGCATCTCTACTTCTGTGTCGCCGAGTACTTCGAGCTCGGACAGCGGCCAAGGTAAGCGGTGCAGGTTCATATCCCTCAGAGTCGGTTCATTGCTCCCTTCGCGTACAAAGGGGTGCAAGTCTGCCTCCACGATCATAGTTAACGAGTTTGAAACACTCCACAGGGCACGGTTCAGATTTGGAACTCCGAAACCACAGTGGCGAATAAGACGTTCATAATCCGATTTAGAGATTGGACCACGCAACGGCAAAAACATCTGCCTCATGCGATCTGTCCATTCCGCGGAATGGACGATTAAGGCACGTACTGTCCCTGGCCGGAGATTTGGATAAAACGCCATCACTTGCGCCGCCATACGGGCGGCAAGCGCTGTTGCCGCGCTGGTTGCATTTATTGTTGAAAACGACCGGTTCTTCGGCTTATGGCCAGTTGTCAACAGGCTCAAGCTAGGCATACAAACGGCTCCAAAAGCATCTTTGGCGGCATTACCTCCCTCGAACACCACATCTGGCTTTAGTGGCCAATGCGATTGCCACGTCGCTGAGGTCGTACTGAAAGGGCTCAGTCCGCCGGATGGGGCAACCGGTTGATAGCCGCCTGCGCCCGGTTCGGAAATATGGATTAATTCTGTATAAGCACCGACGGTCAGGGCATTCCAGGCTTGCCCAGGGTCGTGTATACCATCGGTGGTATTGCTGAAGGGATAGTAAATCCAATCGTTCGGATCCCTGATATTTCCTGCGGACACCACCAGGAGCCTTGGGTTCGCCCCTTCCCCGTCCGCATCAGCCGCCAACCGGTCCACCGCAGCGGACCACGCCGAAGGGCGACCACGATCCCTGTTGTCCCTGGCAGTCACAGCCATACCGAACACCCGGCTTCGCTCCGAAGCTGTAATCTCAGGCCGAGCGACTGCTTCGATTGTTAGATAACCATGATGTTTCGCATCGCTCTCATTGGCGCCATCGTATGGCAGTAATTTGACCGATTCAAGGCGATGACCGATCTGCACAGGTTCAGTCGAAGCAAGTACTTCGGTCAAGTTACCGGCCAGAGCGAGACCGGCCATTGCTGTACCGTGTCCTTCAGTATCATCTGTTCCCCACGCCGGTTCCACCGTATGCATATCAGGATCGGCAAGTGCCGGAGCGATCAAGGGATGGCCTTTGTTAACACCGGTATCGAGTAGACACACATAGGGAACCGGCTGATCCGCTCCTACAAATCCGGCATTTTTAAGAAACTCATCCAGCCATTCGGCTTGCTCTTCAGGAGGCAAGGCATCGAAAAATTCCGCTGTATCTTTGGCTCGCCTTAGTTCAGCAATAGTGTTGAGGGTCATAACCGAGCGGCTCATCTGACCAGCCGAACCGTATACAAGTAACACCGTGCGTTCTGGGAACATCAGCTCTCCAGTCGCCGGGTAGAGATTCTGAGCCTCAGCCAATCTGCGGAAGGTGGTCACGGTGCCGGCACGATCGCCCCGGATCGGCAACCACACTTCCCACCAAAACGACTCCTGATCCGAGATCGGAAAAACCGCGGGATCATCCGTCCAAAGCGCATGAAGGGTTGCAGCACGGATCTGTTGAATAGCATTGATCAGTCTCTTGTGATCCCGGGCGTGTCCATTCTTATCGCGCTTCTCTGCCAGGTAATCACGAATCAGGCCTTCAAAATGTTCCAGCTTTCCATCCGGTACGAATATAGTCGCTAAAGTGCGCTGATCCTCATGGCGCACATTCAACAATTCGATACCCGAACGTTCCCGAGCCAGGCTTTCGAAAGCCAACTCGATGTCCGGGAAACTTTCGAACTCCACCTGTAATCCGAACCCACCGTCCAGCCCCGCACGTTCCTGAACCTCGCGAGCTGTGGTCATGTCAGACTTTAATGCCTCAACCTGCCCGAGCAATGCTACCCCGTGACGATGCCGGTCTCGATCCGGTATGCGCGAACGGCTACCACCCTGTCGCGGTGAGCGAAATCGATCGGTTGTGGTTACTCCTTCAAGGATGAAATGCCGCTTTATCCTATTGCGCTTGTCTGCCATTCTGGAACCTCATATTTTCTATTAAATATTTCCTTTCAGCTTCCGGGCAACGTTCTGGCGCTCCTCCAACATGAGACGAATATCGGCCCCATAGAGCCATTTGCGCCCATCAATCAGTGCAGCCTTCAGCACCTCGTCTGCTGCCCGGCTGACCTCGGCATAGTTCAAGCCGGAGGCTTCCTCTGCCAACTGCTTCCAGGAAAAGTCCTTATTGACGAATTGTGAAAGCCGAATCTTTAACAGTGCAATAATTTGCGACTCGTCCGGCAGATTGTAATGAAGGACGTCATCGAAGCGACGAAAGAGGGCCCTATCGAGGATTTCAGCATGATTAGTGGCGGCAACGATAAGGCTGTGGGAGCGATCCTGCTCGATCATCTGCAGGAAGCTGTTTAGCACGCGCCGGAGTTCACCGACGTCGTTAGCAAGTCCCCTTCGGGAACCTATAGCGTCAAACTCGTCGAAGAAATAAACGCCCCGGGTGTGATCCGTAGCATCGAAGATCTGCCGGAGCTTAGCGGCGGTCTCGCCCAAATATTTGGTGATAAGACCATCCAAACGGATCTGGAATAGCGGAATGCCCAACTCACCTGCCAAAACCGACGCAGTCAGTGTCTTCCCCGTACCCGGCGGGCCGACTAGCAACAACTTTCGCCGTGGAGAAAGACCATGCTCCAAAATGCGTGCAGCATGGCGCTGCTCGAGAATAACGCGCTGAATTTGCCGGGCAAGCTTATCATCCAAAATTATTTCGCCCAAGTATACCTTGGGATAGGAAACCGCCAGAAGATTGGCCAACTCACCCCGAGGACGACTTATCGGAACCGGCTGCCCGGCGCCACTTTTCCGCTTGGCTTCGTCTATCAAGGCGCGTAGTTCTTCGGCGAGTTTGCCATGCCCCAATTTTGCCTCATGAGCCGCCATCTGCATGGCCACCGAAAAGAACCGCTGGTCATCACCTTCCAGATGCGATTTTATCAGGGCCTTCAGTTGGTCGGCGCTCGCCACAAGGCACTCTCCTCTACAAATAGATGGTACTTTATTATACCTCAAACACCCTGATCATTTCATTACCAAAATGATTAATTACCTTCACTGCAGTAATGACTTCAACTCATTGTAAAGATTCTTCAGGTGATCATCGGACATATCCAGTATTGGCTCATACATAAAAGAATTGAGATGAATAGTCTCTGGGGTCATCAACATGACCCTCTCAAGGATGACGATTATTTCCGAGTTTCCAGGAAATGCTTCCTTGTAGATATTAAAAAGCTCGCGTGTCTGGTTGGAGGAAATGCTATCAGTCTTAGCAGTGTCGTTAATCTTCGAAATCATAAGTTTTTCTGCCAACAACCTTATAGCCATTGAAAGGACAACCTTGTTCTCGAGGTTAACGGTGTGACTGTCGTTTGTGCAAAGTTCCGCCTCTTCCAAAACAACATCTATCACCTTTTCAGTTCCACCCGTAGCCGTCGTTTTTAAGATTTTGTTCATTACATTCGCGAGTTGCGACATGGTTATTGCATCTGATCCCGGCTTTATATGGAGAAGAGAAGTCAAGAAGGTAAAATCGGGTGCATCATTTCCTTCTGCATATTCGATTAGATTTCGCGCCATAGGGATCGAAGCTAACATTAACTTCCGGTTCTGGTGTATGTTCTTTCGCCAGTACGAAAACGGGTTCAAATACTCTGCCTGTGTGAGGACCACAGTATTGTCGGACTTGATAGCCATGAAGCAGTTCTGTCTCCGCCCGATAGAAAGACGGCTCTGAACTGTTCGAAAGAAATCGAAATTGTGAGTAAGGATTAGCATGACGAATTTGCCATCCTCGAGAATCGCCTTCAGATACTCAACGATTGCATACTTATTCTTGTAATCGAACGAATCCGCGATATCGTCCAGCACCAAGATAGTCGTTTCCATTTGTGTCGCACGTGCCTCGATTTCGAATATGACGTTGAGCAGGTATAGCGCACGCTTCTCTCCAGTACTCAAGACGTTCATCAAGTCGCCGCGGCCCATTTCGCAACGATCATCGCCATCACGGTACGTGAAAATGAAACCAGGCGCTTCATCCTTTAGTATGACGTCGTGCTGATTGACAACCTCGAGAGTGAACGGAACCGAAAACCTGCGGTGAAAAATTGACAGGACTTTTTGCCATTTAGTCTCTTCTTCCCTCGCCATCCTAACCACTTCTGCTATATCCTTTTTAGACGCTTGGTATGTAGATACGAATTCACGAAGCTCGACTTCTGCCGCAAAAGAATACGAGAGCCATAGCTTCCGCCTAAGTGCATCAAGATTACTCAACTCAGGAATGAGTTCCGGGTGACTCTCCAAGTAGCTACGGAATTGCCTGAGTTCAACGTTGCGCGTAATCTGCTTATCAATTGCCTCGAATCTGGAGGCCAATTCCGGGTCACTCAGAATCCGGTTCTTCTCCTCCTTAATAGCCGAATCAAGTTCCTGTGGCGAGGTAATTTCCTTCTTCTTTGCTTCCCGATCGGTAAGCGAGAGTGTATGTTTAGCAGCAAAGAAGCCGTTGTCCATCAGAGACTTGCTGACAGTTGCCGCATGATTGTGATTAAACACACCTCGTCGGAAATAGGTTGAGTTGTCTATCAACTGGTTATACCGATCAACATAGTCGGCGAGTTGACGACGAACATCCTCCTTCGAGAGAAACTGCAGAACCTTGTCATTGAATATTTCGCCATAGGAGACCTTGCCGAAACCTGGATTGGTTTCGGCCGTCAAATGGAAATGAACTTGCTCAAGTAGAGAGTAGATATTGTCAGCGGAGCCGTACGCGTAGGCTATCTCGTCTTTGACACGATGCCTCAGACCCGAAGCTTTCCCGAGTACGGTCAACACGTAACTACTCAGGCTAACGTCTGGGACTTAAGAATAAAACAGCTGCTTCCAAGGTCGGCGGGCCATACGCCCAACTTTAAAACATCAGTGCAATTTGG
>JAGUVT010000118.1 GCA_020062745.1 Deltaproteobacteria bacterium | reverse complement strand
TTTACGCCTGCGAAGATTGCGTAAGACCCATGTGGCTGCGGTCAATGAACCAGGAAGCTCCCGCCTCTAAGCGTAAGCGTAGGCGGGAGAGGCTTCACGCTGAGCGCCCGGAGAACAATTGCGGAACCGGGTATTTTATTATCAACTTCAAGCATAAATTCCCTGACTTTGGACATCAGGGCGGGTGAATAATCATAAATCTTTCCGCGAAAAATCATATTTTGGATAAGGGGATATTGAAGCAGTTGCTCTTCAAAAAATTCCTTGTTGATAAAAATGGCCAGGTATCTTGGAAGCCGGTTTAAAAACACCTCATGGTGGGGAATCCCAGGGGACAAGGCCAAAATTTTTCCCTGCCGGGACCGGAGCGTATCTTCACCAAGCTTTAATACCGTCCCGTCGTTGAACGCAATGGTAAACATATAGGAGGGGTGCGCATGCAGCGGTGAAACTGCATAATAGCAAGGCCCGGTCACCGGCATAAACATGCCGACATCTTTACTAACAAAGCAATCTACATGGATAAGCTGCTCCCTTTCCACCGGGCCGATAAGCTGTTGAATTTCGGCAAATTCGCCTTGCGTCAGATCAGCCATCCAGGCACCTCCTTCTGAACATTCCGGAAACGTCAATCCTCCTTCCAAATGGTAAGTTAAATGCGGACATGGTTAAAATAAACCTGTTTTGCTTTAAATATTCTGTAAAACACAAACGATTCCTCTACATAGCCCGTTGCACGCCAAGAAAAGTGTGAGGATTCCACCGCCCTACCATCTCATTAATTATGTTCCATAATAATAGCACATTATTTATTGACATATTTCGTACAACTTGGATATAATATAAGTGTGCCAATCATACTAAATTAAAAAGGAGTCGTTTGCCGTGATTATTACTGCCACAGAGCTAAAAACAAATATCGGAAAATACCTTCGGCTTGCCGAAACACAAGATATCATCATCACAAAAAACAACAAGCCGATTGTAAAGCTTTCAAGCTTACGAGAGAACAAGCTTGATATCCTTGATAGTCTTGTCGGCATTGTCCAGGACGATGGCTACACGTTGGATGACGCCAGAAGGGATAGGTTATCAAAGCAATGAGGATACTGGTCGATACAAATATCGTGCTTGATGTTTTATTGCGCCGCACTGACTTTTTTAATGCTTCATATAATGTGCTAAAGCTGTCCACACTTGATAAAGCGGAAATCTTTGTGACCGCCAACGCCATTACCGACATTTATTACATTCTGCGCCGCGCCAACAAGAATGCAGACAAATCTAAGGAGGTCATCATTCAGTTGCTGAAGCTGGTTGGTATTGCAGATGCCATTGCCTCCGATATTATGAATGCCTTATCAAGCAAAGTGACAGATTTCGAAGACGCTCTTGTTGGAGCAATCGCCAGAAGAGTTAAAGCCGATTACATTGTTACACGCAATACAAAGGATTTTTGCAATTCCCCGGTACCGGCTATCGACCCAATAAACTTCCTCCAACAGGCCGACAGCCTGTAATGATTCTTTTATTGAAACCCCTGTAGTTTCTGTTATCGTCTTTGACGGGAGTCAGACGACATATGGCGCACGTGGAACCCGTCCATACTAAACTGTAGAGTGGCAATTTGGATAATTGGTCAAGAAATAACTCCAGGTCTTAGCGCACCACCTTTTTACTCACCGGGACCGCAGCTTGAGCCTTCTGCCCAGGACCGGCGCCAGGGACAGCAGGGCGGCGGCGCTTAAAGCGAAAGTCGCCAGGCAGGAGGGCCAGTACTCCAGGGCGCCCGTTTTCGTGAAGACGTTCTGGAAGACCTGGAACGCCCAATAGTTCGGGAACGGGTAAAACGGCCACTGGATCGCGGCAGGCACAAATAAAGAGCCCAGGGGAACGGCCATGAAAACCAGCATGACCACTTTAAGCACGGCAATCCCCGCCAGCTGGTTTTCGGCCAGGCCGCCTACCACAAATCCGAAAAGGAGGCTCAAGACCACCGAAAATAGCACACCCGCGATCAACCCGGCATAATCCACACCCGTTCCGAGCAGGATCACGCTGCTGATCACCCCCAAAATTCCCGTCACCAGCAAAGCGATGACGGCGTGGGAAAGAACAAATTCAAACATCCTTAAAGGGGAAACCGCCAGGGCGTGGATAACCCCGGTTTCCTTTTCGTCAATAATCGCAAAGCCAATCATTACTCCGGCAATCAAGACGATCCCAAGCACCAGCAGGCTGGCCGCCGTCTCCTTCACCAGAGGGCTGGCTTTGCCCAGGCTGACCCGTTCGATGGCGGCCAGGGGCTTCTCAGCGAGAATCCGGTCCAGGACGGCGCCGGTCATCCGGCCCACGTCCGCAGCCTCGTTGCCTTCCACCACGACCACATAGCGGTCTCCCCGGCGAACAACCCCGGCCACGTCGTCCGGCCGCTCCACCCGCTCCACGACGGCCCGGCAGCCGGGGTACAGTTCTACCCTGCCGTATAGTCGTGGTAGAGCTCTTGAACAGTGATCACCGAAAAACAGCCCCCCATTTTAACCGTTTATGCGCAGATGAGCTAAAGCCGCAAAGTCAGAGTTCAAACTCTTATTTTATTGTAAATATAAGCGGCCAGGAACGAACCCCAGAAAACGGCTAATAGAACCAAAGGATAATCAACACCGTTACTGCCGTAATTGCCGCATATGGAAAAATTATACCACCAGTAGGTTTGAACTGCCACCGCCATGACCCAGAAAGTAAATCTCATCGACTTTCCCACGATAAAATTTTCCCGCTCATCACCATAGTTTTGGTCGGCTTTCTTTCCCTTTATCCAGTAATAAAGGGAAAACATCAGGCCAAGAATCATTACCAGTATACCGGGGAGCAAGGCTCGCCCCGCATATGGGCCGGGAGAAATTAATGATACCACGATAATGGGTATTCCAACAGCAGAAAAGAAAAGAAGATTATTAACCGCCGTTTTCAACTTCAAAACCCCCTTTTTCAAAAATAAAAACCTCTTCAATAGTCAAGCCGAAAAGTTTGGCCAGCTTATAAGCAAGAGCAAGGGATGGATTATAGCGTCCGTTTTCGATAGAAATGATGGTCTGCCTGCTGACCCCTACTTCATCTGCCAGGTCCTCCTGACGCAACCTAAACTGGTTTCTTAATTCGCGCAGTTTGTTATCCATCCATTCTACCCCTTAAAAATGTAAAATAAGCTTTACACCAATTATAAAATCAACACCTCATCATGTCAAGTATGTTTTACATTTCTCAATGGACGTGAGTTTGATGAAAATTTTGATCTTACCAGTTCTTTATAGAATGCAGACAGGGTTTGAGGCCATGAAGAATCAAACCCTGCGAAGCGGTTATAGCGGAGTTCTGGCCCATATCATCAGGATGGGCCAGGAGGCGGGAGAAATCAGGCGGGATATACCTGCCGAAGAACTGTCCGAATACCTGGGCTGGCTTTCCGTTTTAGTAATGATCTTCCGGCTGTCTGACCCGGAGAGGTCTTCGGTGGATAAGTTGGTTGACAGGGAAGTCGATCTATTTCTAAACGGCGCAAGAGAAAAAAACCAAAGTTAAACTTTTTCCGGGAGGGATGTTCATGGAAAAGATAAACGGCAAGTTCTTTCTAAACTGGCCGGAAGCCTGCCGGGCCGGCACGGGGGGCGCCGGGGGAAAGGGATGGAACCTGGGCAGGCTGGAAAGATACGGTTTTCGGATACCCATCGGAGGAGTCCTTTCTACCGGGGCTTATAACTGCTTTATAGAAGAAAACGGCCTCCGGGAAGCCGTAAAAGACGCCGCCCAAACCGTGACACTTGGTAATTTAGGAGAAAAAGAACCGGAGGAAAAACTCTCTACACTCAGGGAGAAAATCAAGACCGGCTTTATTTCTCCCCGCATCCTGGAAGAAATAACATCCGGACTAAAACAACTGCAGATCCTCGACAGACCGTTGGCCGTCAGGTCTTCGGCCACTGCCGAGGACACTGCCGGGGCGTCTTTTGCCGGAATCCACGAATCGTTCTTAAATGTCCGGGGAATAGATCACATCCTGTCCGCCATCAAGGGGTGTTACGCCTCCTTATGGACGGCCAGGGCCGTTGCTTACCGGCAAAAAATGGGCGTCAACAATTACGAGGCGACGATGGCCGTGGTGATCATGGAAATGGTGGAGGCCGTGGCCGCCGGTGTCGCCTTTGCCTGCGACCCCCGGACCGGACGGGAAAATATTGTAATAATAAACGCCAATTACGGTTTGGGGTAAAGCCTGGTCAGCGGCGCCGTTGAGCCGGATGAATACCGTTTGAACCTGATGGCTGAAATCATGGAAAAAAGAATCGGCCGCAAAGAGATTATAACCACTGCCGGAAAGAACGGTGGGGTTGAGTTTGTTAGATCTTCCGGATCAACGGCAGGTCAAGTGTTATCCGATGAGAATATAAGAAAACTGGGTTTTTTGGTCCTCCGGGTTGATGAATCCCTTGGCGGCGGGGAGCAGCACCAGGATATCGAGTGGGCGGATGACGGCGCTGATTTTATCCTGGTCCAGGCCAGGCCGGTAACGGCGCTGCCCAGGTACACTTGTCCGGAAATCAAAGATCAGCCGGATATATGGTCCAACGCCAATTTCAGGGACGCCATCCCCATGGTCCAATCGACGCTTAACTGGAGCATAATGAAGATTGGACTGAACATGTTGTTTGATTCTTTGTTTAAAACAATCGGCTGCCGGATGCCCGAGGGATTACAGCTTGTCAAGCTGTTTCAGGGGAGGGCATACCTCAACCTGTCTATTCAGCAATGGCTGATGTACGATGCCCTGGGCCTGGCGCCGGGTGTGACAAACAGCACCCTTGGCGGTCATCAGCCGGAAATAAGGGTGAACGAAAAAAAGCCTTACAGTGGAATCAAGGGGTTAAAACGATTATGGCGGGCTTTGAAATTTCTGGCCGTAATGGCAAGGACCAAAAGACAGGCAGGAAAATCTTTTGCCTGGGTAGAGGATACAATGGAAACAGCCAATCTTGCTAAAATAAAATCGCAGCAGAAAGAAAAAGCTGACCGGGCCTGGCTTGAAATAAGGAGGAGATTGCCCCTTTACCGGCGCATTTTGATCAAATATTGGCTGAAGCAGTCGCTGAAAGGGGCGGAAATGAGGGAAAAGGCCAAGTCCGTAATGGTCAAGAGCTATGAATCTTTTTCTGTCGTATTACGAGAGATAGGACAACGCCTGGCCGAGAGGGGAATTATTGCCGATCGTTTTGATCTCTATCACTGTACCCGGTCCGAAATCCTCTCTGTTTTGAACGGTTACTGGGACGGGAAGGGGCTTGCTGTCCTGGTGGCCGAACGGAAGGCCAGGAGGAAGGAAATGGAAGCCCTTTCCCCTCCCGATTTAATCATTGGGGATGTCCCCAGGTTTGTGAAGCCTGTCGCCGGCGCAACAGGCAGCGCTTTAACAGGTATGGGCGTGGCAGCGGGCAAGGCATCCGGAACAGCCGGGTTAATTCACCACCCCCATGAGGGAGGAAAGCTTAAGGATGGTGATGTGCTGGTGGCCCCATCCACAGACCCCGGCTGGACGCCCCTGTTTTTAAGGGCCTCGGCCATCGTTATGGAAACCGGAGGGTTCTTATCCCATGGATCTATTGTCGCCAGGGAATACGGTATTCCGGCGGTGGTGAATATACCGGGCGTGATGAAAGCGATCAAAGATAAGCAGATAATTACTGTTGACAGCGATGAAGGAAAGATATATCTGTAAAATCTTGATTGTTCCGATTTTTACCCTTTCTTTAGTTTTTTAACCGCCGGGGCGATAAAAGTGCCGCCTCTCTTTTGGGTGGTGATGATACCTTCCTTGTCCAGTTCCTGATAGGTCCTGAATGGTATCTAATCCAAACAACAGAACCGTCCCCCTGTTTGCCTGTCCCCGAAATTAACGGAAAGCTCTTTCCAAAATAGTTTGGTATGCTAAAATATATGTAAGATTAATTGGCTGTTGGAAGGTCGATTAAGTGGAACAAATTCGCACAACAATTCGTATGCCGGCTAACCTTCTCAAAGCCGTCGAGAAGGTGCGGAATTCTGTATAGATTTAGCCTGGAAGGTACAAATCCAAAAAGAAGCCGAGGAAGGAGACAAAGGCGCTTTTGAACCGGGAGCAACTGCAAAGCAGGCACAAACAATGGGAAAGATTTAACGCCTGGGAAGCGTCCGACCAGCAAGCCTGGGTTGCCACAAACCTCACGGAATTGTTCAACTGGTACGGCGCAGCCTGGGAGTTGGCCCGCGAACTTGACCCTGCGTGGGCAAAGCCGGAAGTAGACCGGGGGAAAGTCCGGCAGATCCAAAGAACCAGGACCATTTTCGCCCGGTTGGGAGGTTTTCATGAACACCCTGGAACGTAGTTTAAAACAGGTAACTTCTTTTTTAGAAAAGGAACGAATTCCTTACATGGTCGTTGACGGAATCGCCAATATGATCTGGGGCAAGACACGGTTAACGCAAGATCTGGATATAACTGTCCTGGTCAAAGAGGAGGGGGTTCCGGATCTAATTAAAAAGCTTGCCAAAATTGTTCAGATTTTGCCTGCCGACCCCCTTTCCTTTTGGCAAGAAACCAGGGTATTACCTGTAGTCACCAGTGATCGAGTCCGCACCGATCTGATTTTTGCCCGGCTGCCATACGAAGAGGCAGCCATCCGGCGGGCCAAAACGGCAAAGGTTGGCAAATTATCAATCAAGGTTTGCACTGCCGAGGATTTGATTGTTCATAAAATCATTTCTGAACGGTCTCGCGATTTAGAAGATGTAGAATGGATTATCAACCGGCAATCCGTCCGCCTGGATAGAGATTACCTCGATCCGCTCATCCAGAATTTCAGCCGTTTGCTCGAGCGGCCGGAAATCTGGACATTTTATTTAAGTTGCCTGCAGAAGAAACAAAAACCATAATGTCAGGTTATTTAAAGTTACTTTTAGCCGGCTGCGCTGCGGGAGGAAAGTGTTTGCCCATGACCGCCCGGGAACTTGTGGAAATTATCGCCAACGATGAAAACAACATAGGCGGTGACCAGCAACTTACACCGTCTCTCCCTGTACGTATTCCAGAATATTTCCAGGCCGGGACTCCCGTAAGCTATGGAAAACAATACGTTAGCGTCCAGAAACAACCGGTCCATTAAATATTACCGGGCCTTTCGTGCGGTATATTTTCAGGATCCAGGCCAAGCTTTTTTACCTCCAGGGCGGCCCACCAGAACACCTTATTATCCGAAATTTGTCAATATCAAAGAGGCATCAGTTCCTTGCTAAAATTATAATGAAATAGCCGGTATTCAATATTTAATCTGGTTATAATGAATATCTGTAATTTCTAGTTTGTACCAGGTGAAATCCCCTTCTTTTAATTTCCAGGTAACAGCCGACCTGGCAGGAATTCTCACACCTTCGAATTCTTTATAACCATCCGGCTCTATTTGTATAAACCAGTCTTCCAAAGTCGCTCCGCTTTTACGACTATAATATCGCTTGGCTTCGAAACTTACCACATCGCCATTCGCATCAAACTTAAACAAACCCGATGCAGTAATTCCTCCATGGGTTATCGTGGCTTTAACCGTTGTGGAATCCACCTGTTCCCATTGGAGGTAATCATTCAAAGCGGCTGATGGAAACCAGACAATTTCCGCGAGATACCTCAACATTGCTCCTTGATCTGTTTCTTCTCCTTTAGTATCTGCTTGCCAACCACATTGGAACGTTCGAGCCACTTTTGAACAACCGGCGGCAAATTACCAAGCATTTCTTTTGTCACTACTTTTTCCCCGGAAGTTGCAGTTGCAGCAAATGTTTTTAGTTCATATTTGGTCATTGTATTAAAACTCCAGGTACCATAGCCAATAATAATTCCGACAAGGATAATCACATTGGCTATTGTTCCATATTTGGCGTCCTGCCAATACATGATGACGAGCAGTTGCGAAAGCGCAAGAGCAGGAACTGCCATCATCCACCACCAATCCTTCTTCAATAAGAAAATGGCTGCCATAATGATGAATAATAAAGCAGTAATCAGCCACAGAAGACCGACCGGCTTATGAATGGCTTGCGTAAGTTGATTTATTTCAGCAAGTTGAAATGCTTTCACAAAGCCCATTAAATGAATGAGGCCATGAATAATAATAATGGATGTAAAAATTATTTTTATCATACTTACCTACATTGTAAGACGCTATGGCTGAAAAAGCAACCCTCTTACTAGCCGCGGTTATGTTCATTGGTTATGACCTGTCCCTGACATCCTTATTAACAGGATTTTCCATATTCCTCCGGCAGGTAGTTTGCCTTCGGAGGTTGAATTTTTTATAGGGACAGGTCTGAATGGAGGGATGCCGCTTGACCAGAATCCTGGTGGTAGACGACGAGCGGTTGCTGGTAAAAGGATTGAAGCGCAGCCTGGAAGCCGAGGGCTACGAGGTGCTGGTGGCATACGACGGCACGGAAGCCCTGGCCTTGTTGAAAAGTGAGCCGGTGGACCTGGTGTTGCTGGATATTATGCTGCCGCGCATAGATGGACTGGAGGTCTGCCGCCATATACGGCGGATAAGCGGCCTGCCCATTATTATGCTATCCGCCAGAGGAGACGATGTGGATAAAATAGTGGGCCTGGAACTGGGAGCCGACGATTACCTGGCCAAGCCCTTCAACAGCCGGGAGTTGATTGCGCGGATCAAGGCTGTCTTGCGCCGGGCGCAGCCTGCCCCGGCCGGGACAGTTGCCGGGCCGGGCCGGGAGTATCCCGCCGGCGCCCGTGATTACCCCGGAGCGTTGCCGGCGCCGGAGTCGCCCGGAATCTTTCCGGCCGGTCAGGTAATAAGAGCCGGAGGGTTGGAAATAGATCCGCCCCGTCAAAGGGTGACGGTGCACGGAGAAAAAGTGAGCCTCACAGCCCGGGAATTCGACCTGATATATACCCTGGCCCGGCATCCCGGCCGTATCTTTACCCGGGACATCCTGCTGGAACAGGTCTGGGGAACGCGGTATTTCGGCGACCCCAGGGTAGTAGATGTCTATATGCGCCGCCTTCGGCAAAAAATCGAACCGGATCCGGCCAACCCGCGCTGGCTTATGACCCGCTGGGGTACCGGCTATTATTTTTCCGGAGGTTAGGCAATGGGCATATCTATCCGCTGGAAGCTGGCAACTGCTTATTTCCTTCTAATCATTTTTATTCTTGGCTTAACCGGCCTTTTTATTTTACATACCCTGGAGCGGGAATACTTACGGGTCAGGGAGGCCGCTTATCTGGCCCACGCCAATATTATCGCCACCGCCGGCCGGGACGCCCTTCTGTATCCCAATCGCAACACCTATTACCTGATCCGCGATTTCGGCTCTCGGGTGGGAGCGCGGGTGCTGGTTCTGGACCGGCAGGGTAAGGTCATAATCGATTCTCTCGGGGAAGGGTGGCTGGAGGGCCTGGTTCTGGGCCATGAGGAAGTGCTGGCGGCCCTGGCCGGGTCCGGCAAGACAGGAGCACATGTTCTCGGCAGCGGTGAGAGGGTGCTGTACGCAGCCGTCCCGGTGCTCCAGGACAAAGTTATAGTTGGGGCCGTGATGCTGGTGGCGGAATTGGACGACATTTATGCCGCGCTGGGGGCAATCCGCCGCCAGATGTTTTTTGTTTCCCTGGTCAGCGGCTTTTTGGCCGCCCTGTTAAGCCTCTGGCTGGCCGGACTGCTTACCCGGCCGATAAAGGGATTAACCGGCGCTGCTCAACAAATGGCGCAGGGCCGCCTGGAACAGCGGGTGCCGGTACGGGGGAAGGATGAACTGGGCCAACTGGCTGGCGCTTTTAACGATATGAGCAGTAAACTGGCTGAAGTGGATCGCACCCGGCGCCGCTTCCTGGCCGATGCCTCCCACGAATTGAAGTCCCCCTTGAGTTCTATAAAAGCGCTGGCCCAGGCTCTCCTGGATACCGACGAGCAAAATCCTACCGTCTACCGGGAGTTTCTTGTCGATATCGATACCGAAGCAGACCGGCTGACCCGGATTGTAGAAAACATGCTGCAGTTGACCCGGCTGGAGGAGGAACTCCCGGTTACCCTGGAAATCCAGGACATCGGGCGGTTGGTTGACAACGTGGTCACCATGATACAGCCCCGGGCGGAAAACGGCGGCGTAACTTTACGGGTGGATTTGACTCCCGGCCTCTGGTGGCCGGTGAACCGGGATCTCTTTACGCGGATATTGATCAACCTTCTGGATAACGCCCTGCGGCACACACCGGCCGGCGGCAAGATAACCCTGGAGGGCTCGGCAGGAAAAGAAGAAATGATCTTGAGGGTGACGGACACCGGGGAGGGAATTCCTCCCCGGTACCTGCCCCGGATCTTCGACCGCTTCTACCGGGTAGACCAGGCCAGGGCCAGGAGCACCGGAGGTACCGGCCTGGGCCTGTCCATCGTCCGCCAGGCTGTAAACCGTCACGGGGGGAGGATCACTGCAGCCAGCAGCCTCGGGAAAGGAACTTCTTTTGAGATAACATTCCCCCGGACTGTACCTTGCCGCCGCACGTCCGGTGATGACAGTGCTCATGTCCCATCAGGTGTTAACAATTTGTAACAAATTTTCACACCGCTGAAATATTCTCCTGTTATACTTACCTCAGACCACATTAAAACAAAAACAGGAGGTTGAATTTAAATGAAAAGACGCAAAACAAGTTTCTTTCGGCACCGGGTAATGATGGTTATGGCATTTTTACTGCTGTCCCTGGCTCTGGTAATGACGGGCTGCGCTCAAAAGCCCGGAACCGTCTCCGGGCCCGGAACGGAGAATAGCGGGGCAGCGCCGGGGGCCGGAGACAGGATGGCGGAAGGTGTAAAGGAACCCGGCTCGCAGAAGCCGGATATCAGCGCCAAACCCGTGCAAACAAGTGAGAAGGTCACCCTTTATTTTGGCGACGGACAGGCCATGTATCTGGTTCCGGAGGAAAGGGAAGTAACCAGAAGGGATGAAACACTGGAGGAGGTAATTATCCGGGAATTAATCAAAGGCCCCCGGAAAGCCGGCTTAACCCGCACCATACCAGAGAGCGCCGGATTGCTTTCGGTTTCCGTAGTCGATGGAGTTGCCTACACTAATTTTTCGAAGGAGTTCAAGACGAAGCACTGGGGCGGCTCAGCCGGCGAAAACATGACTATTTTTTCAGTGGTTAATTCGCTGGCCAAACTGCCGGGGATTAAGAAAGTGCAGTTTCTTCTTGAAGGTGAGAAACAGGAAAGCATCCTGGGCCATGCGGACACATCGGTTCCCATTGCCCCTGATTGGAGCCTGGTGTCCGGGCAGGAAACCAGTTGACAAGCGGCGGACTGCTCCAACCAGGACGGAACTGCGGGAACTGACGGAACTGCGGAAAGGGAAGACCCTGACATAAACCCCACGCCACAGGACTTCTTCAGTCACGCCTATGATTACACCAAGGAAAAATGGGGTCAGGTCTTGAAATATCATTTTTTAACCAGACATTGATTAAACACTGACTGTTATGTAATGAATTTTTGTCTGTTTAGCTGTCTCATGCCGGTAGAGATGTCAGCGTCAGGAGTTTCGAACATGAGGCGATATGAGGTAATAATGGTTATCCATGAAACAATAAGTATGACATAGTCTATTGTATCGTTTTAAAACCAGGCCCAGTATACTTTCATTCCCATTCCGGCATTCCGGCACCATTCTGGCAACTACCAGGTCATCAACCGGTTCGATCTTTCCAGTTCCACCACTTTAATAAATCAGGGTCATGAGTGGTTTCGGAAGCAAAGTAAACCGCACAGCGAAATACATAAAGCAGGCACCTGTCCAACCGTCCGCCCCTGGTCAGACACAAACGCGCATACATGTCTTCAGGATCCTGGCGGCTTAACTCGCTTATCGACCGGTAGCCCAAATCCCACAGGTCTTGGGCGATTGACTTTCCCACCCCGGGTATGCGCTGGAATTCCTTGAGGATCACAGGTTTATTCATCTTGCACTCTCCTGCATAACCGTAAGCATGTATCCACTTTTCCTGTGGCAGTTAATCCATTTTATTTTGCAGCAAGAATGGCTGTCACAGATATAGTTAAAATCTCTATTTTCCTGTTCACAGGGTTCCGGTATTATCAGGAGCATTGTTAATCTTAATTAATTTAACAATCCCCCAGGCTACGAGTGCATAAACAATCATACCAATAATGGTAGATGGTTCCAAAACCGAATTGGTCTCTATTCCTTCAGTCACAGCCGGTCTAAAAATACCGGCAAAGGGGTATAAGAACACTTGCGCCACTGAATATATGAAGGATACAAATGCACTGTGAGGATTTGCCCCAAGAAGTTTGAAGATAAGGCGAAAAGCAAACAGAACTTCAAAAACGCTCAAAATATAATAGACTATTCTTCTGGCCTTCAGATTTCCCTGGCGAGCTTTTTCAGCATTATCTTCCTCCATTTTCTGTCCCTCCACATCAATTTACCGTGTTATTATCTTTCCACGCTTTTTTGCCCAGTATAACAGACCAGCAGATTGATTTCAAAATAACATTACAACCTCCATAGCAAAAACCCCCCTTCTTACCTATATTGTAAGACCTATAACTAAAAAAGCAACCATCTTTGGCCGCAGTTTTATTCATCCGCCGCGATATTCACCGATAATTTGTGCATCAGGTATGAGATAAGGCAATAGTAAAATCATACAGTCGTTAAGTAACCGACCAATTACAAGAAAATACCCTGGCTATAAATTGCAGCCAAGGCATATCATCTTTATTATACGCACTAAATAGTTGCTTTTACCAACTAATGAGTTATTGCTGCATTTTCTCTTTTTCCCCATGGTTTAAGATAAGAAATCACTACTAAAAAGGATAGTAGCGCGATACATATTGCAAGGCCAACGAATAATAACTGACGATTTTCAAGATAGGCCGGATTTTGCAAAGGAAACATACCACTGGTAATCTTGCTAGCAGAAAGTGAATTGCTTATCCAGATCCGCATACAGGTGCTGCCGAAAATAATCGCCACTATGTTACCGATCCATTTTGCTAAAACCCAATAATGTTTCGTTAGCCCTCCCCAATGCGTCCGTATGGCGAGCCAAATTCCGGTAATGAGCGAACCAAAAGCACCAGGAATGACTAAGAAATGATCAAAGCGCTTAATGAACATATGTGAAGCATGCACCAGATTATTATCGGTCGTAAATTTCGTCAAAACAGCAAGTAAAAGCATCCCCAAAACCCCGCTCCAATAAATAATGACAAAGATTATATGGGTAATGAGCCACCAATTTTTTTGCTTTATGTTTAATCTATTTTTCCTAAATTTACCGATAAGCAGAGTAAGACCGGTTATCATAAGAAGCATAGCGAATGTAGTTAATCCTCCAAATAAAAGATCCATTTTGTCACTCCCTCCCAGTAATAATTATTGGCCTAACATTGTTAGGTGCCTAACGATGTTAGTTTACATGATAAGTTATACTTTTGTCAAGAAGAAAAGATGTGGGAATGAGATGTGGGAAATGCTATACAAATATTGACAAATACTAGATTACCCTCCGGGAAAAATGATATAATTATTGGGGGGAATACCATGACTATTAGAAAACGAGCTGATAATACCGGAAAACTAGTTACTTCTCGCGAACCGCTGGATAGAGAATGGATTATTCAGGCCGCTCTGGATTTGCTCAACGAAGTTGGTCTGCCCCAACTGACCATGCGCCGTTTGGCGAAATCCCTCGGTATACAGGCGGCTTCCCTGTACTGGCACGTCAGGAACAAAGCGGAATTGATGCAAATGTTGGCGGACGAAGTCTGTGCCCGCATTACTTTGCCCGATCAAAACATGCCCTGGCAAGAACAGGTACTTTCCATGGTCAACCAGTACCGTAGTGTTTTGCTTTCCATACGTGATTCAGCCGAGATTTTGGCGGATACCCCCCCATCCACTCCCAACCGGCTTCGCTTGATTGAGGCCATGTTCCGGATTTTCACCCGCGCGGGCTTTTCGCCGGAAGAGGTTTATTCGGCCGGTGGCCTGATTAACAATTACGTTCTCGCATTCGTGATGGATGAAATGAGGTTTGCCCGCCTGGCGAAGGATCAGGGGAAGAGTATGGAAGAATCGTTTTCCGAAGTGCGACGCATGTTCAAAAGCCTGGCGGTGGAGGAGTGCCCCACTATTGTCAGCCTTGCGGATAAGGTTGTAAACATGGACCTGGACAAACAATTTCAGTTCGGGCTCCAGGTCCTGCTTGATGGTTTGACAGCGAGGCTGACAGCACAAATGTAGCCAGGTGAATGGCGCCAAGTGTCCTTAATCCATAGTTCTTAATCCATATTTTACCAATATTCTTCGGCCACTTGTATATCCATATTCCCCACCGGCCCAAGCTGTTTAGTATTAGGGGTCTCTTTAATTGCAGAAATTCAGTGAAAGACCAGGTTAAACTTGATATTATGCGACATAAGTTTTTGCACAAAAGCACATCCGAATTGTAGCTACAACGCATGTTGAAAATGTTTTGATGAATTAGGTTTAATTTATCCTATTTCTATGTATAATATCAGTAGGGGGTGTTTTGAATGAACATCAATACGAAAAGCCTGGTATCTATTACCGAGGCCAATCAGAATTTCTCCAAAGTGGCTCGCCTGGTTGATGAGAATGGTGTTGCGATCATTCTGAAAAACAATATACCGCGTTACATTATTATCGAGTTCAGCGAATACCAAGCGGAACAAGTTGCGCATAACGAGGATGTGAAAAGCATCGCCGGTCGCCTGATCGCCAAGCACCGCGCGGCGTTCGAAGAACTGGCCAAATGAAACGGTTGAGCATCCCGCAAATTGTGATGATGCACAGGGCACTGATCAGAGAAATCGGAGGCATGGACGGGATTCGTGATGAGAACCTGCTGGATTCAGCGGTCAACGCACCGTTTCAGACCTTTGGCGGGGAATATTTGTACAAGACGATGGAGGCGAAGGCGGCGCGTTTGGGTTACTCCCTCATCAAAAACCATCCCTTTGTAGATGCCAATAAGAGAACAGGGATGCTGGCCATGTTGGTTTTTCTCGAACTGAACGGTGCCGGCCTCACTTTGCTCGGATCAGGATATCATTGAAACAGGCTTAAAGCTTGCTACCGTCGAGATGGATGAAAAACAACTATTGGAATGGATTCTAAGGCATAAATAAGATGTTTTAAAGGCTTCTTCCCTGTGCCCGCTTAATGCCGTGGCAAATACGATAAAGGTCCTGGGGTTGAGTCGAATATTTCCCGGGCAAGCTCGATACCTGCTCCGGTTACTGTCGCTGAAATTTCCAGACTACCTGTCCCCTGAACAAAAGCAAGCCTGGCTGCGTTTTATAATGCGCTGGCAGCAATTCACCGGTCCGATCATGGCCAAGGGGTTTGAGGATACCGTCCTTTACGTTTATACCCGGCTGATTTCCCTCAATGAGGTAGGGGGTGACCCGCAAACCACAGGTATATCTGTGGTGGAATTTCACCGTTGCAACAAGGCCAGGCAAGAGCGCTGGCCACACACCATCAACGCAACATCTACTCACGACACTAAGCGCAGTGAGGATGTCCGGGCGCGGATCAACGTGCTGTCGGAGATTCCCGCCGCGTGGGCGCAGCGAGTGGAGCGCTGGCATCGTTGGAATCGTTTAAAGAAACCTGTTGTAAATGGCCGGCCCGTGCCTAACGGCAACATGGAACTACTGATCTATCAGACGCTGATTGGTACCTGGCCGCTACGAAGGAAAGAAATGCCAACTTTAATAAAGCGGTTTCAGGACTATTTGGTTAAGGCGGCCCGGGAGGCCAAGATCCATACGAGTTGGCTTTACCCCAAAATCGATTACGAGAACGCCCTCAAAAAATTCTTAACATCCATTTTGGTACCCATAAATGGGAACCGGTTTCTGCAAGACTTCATGGAATTCCAGAGAGTCACCGCCTAAAAGCATACCAGAAGTTGTTTGCCGCCGGGGGGTATATTCCTTTGGAAGTCATCGGGTTTAGAAATGAGCACGTATGCGCCTTCGCCCGGCACCTGGAAAGCAACTGGGCTGTAGTAGTAATTCCTCGTTTATTGACGCGGCTTCAAACGGCAAGGCAGATGCCGGATGTGGGTAGTGCAATGCCGGCAGTCAGTTTCCCTTTGGGAGAGGCAGTATGGGGGGGGAGATACTATTATTCTGCCTGAACAATCGCCAAACCACTGGTGTAACATCTTCACAGGAGAGGTTATATCCATTGTTAAAGGGGCTGATATCCCTTTACCTGGAGACAGGGTTCTCCTACTTGCCGACGTGTTCAGAAATTTTCCTGTTGCATTATTGATGGGGTAAGCATTCAGTAAACCCGGCTAAATACCAATAAATGCGAGTGGTGACGGTTTCTTTTTACCATATAATCCGGTTATAAATTGGAACAAATCTGACTAGTCAAATAATGTGCGAAGGTAATCCCGGCGACCATGCAATATGCGGTTAATGATAACTGTATTGTCTATTATTCTGTAAAAAACAAGGTACGGATGTACAACAACAAAGCGGTATCCACGCTTAATAATCGTATATTCCTCATCCGATAACACAGAACCCATATTGGAAAACACCGCCAGTTTGGCTATTCTTTCATTTATCTTTTCCAGTATCATTTCCGCGGAGGTGATATTATCCTGTGAGATGGGTGGAAGTTAATCCGCGGACTCGCGAAATAACTGTGGAGCAAGCTATTCAAATCGCTCAAAGGCACGGGTACTCAGTAATTAAAGGTTGACAATTCAAAAGTTGACATTAGCAATATTATATTAACATATATATATTCGAGTTTGTAAGGTAATAAATTGGAAACGTAGCACGTGGTATTTTCGAGTTTTTTTAAGGAAGGCTCAATAAAATAGCGGGTTCCCGATTCAGAACCCGCTATTTTTAGTGATAGGTTGTCAAATTTCCGTTAGTTTTCAAAAAAAGACGCCAAGCAGAACAGGACGTCCTATAGTTTTGAACAATTAAAACTTATCTGTTACTATTCCCAAAGTTGCGGCCTTAATAAAATTATTGTTTCTTAATAGTTTCATGGAAGCCGTGTCGCCCGTAACCACCACTCCTATAATTCTGATATCATCCTTAGTAATCTCTTCTTTGCCGTTTCTCAGAACCTCATATAATATATTTTTGAATAAAAACTGGTAATGACTCTTTTTATTGCGGCCCATGTTTATAGCTCCGATAAAATTACGCCAAGGCTCTTCCACTGTTTCACCGGTAGCAGTAATGGCATCCATTCCATAAACATCATAGGCGCGTAAAACCATTGGTTTTTGATATACTTTTTTAGTGGCCGTCCGTCCGTCTTCTTTGTGTTCTACTTCTACATACCGACCTTTCATTGCATCCAGGTTTTTCTCACTATAGGTATCTACCCAATACCAGGCTATTTTCACTTCGCTGGGAAGCATTCTCTGTACTTCTTCGGGAGTGTAACTCCGGTCAAACGAAAGAGCCAATTCAATATACTTATCTTCGCCGGTTTCGTCCAGCAGGGTAAGGTCGTTAGGGTAGGCATCATATTCGATGTAGGGGTGGTAAAATGTCGTCTCTTTATTACCAACTTTACTATAAAAGCTAAATTCAACCCCGTTTTCAGTGGATTTATTTTCAATTTGAATCGGTTGAATTCTACCGGTACCGTAAAGACCCTGAACAACCGGGAAAATGCTATACTTGATTTTATGAGTGCCGTCATAGACCGGTCTGTTGCCAACAATTCGATAAGTAATATACTCTGCCTCTCCTACAAGGAAACCATCATTGACCTGGTTATGAGTCATATATGTGTTCGGCCAGGCCACTGAGTCAAGCAGGAATTCGTTGATTAACTCACTATCTGCAATACGATTTAATATCATCGCGTTAGCAATCAAAATTATTCCGGCTAACAGCACAAAAACAAGCAAACTAATAGTAACCGTTCTAATTAGATTAAATAATTTGGCTTTTCGTAATAACTTTTTGTTTTCATCGCTATTAAAATCAAAGGTTTCTTTCAATTTTTCTTCATCATTCATAATTAAACTCCCTCCAAACATCCCTGAATTTTTGCTTGGCTCTATAAAGGTAAGTTTTTACAGTTTGTTCATTAATGTCCACAACTTCTGCTATTTCCCGGCAAGAAAGTTCTACTACATACTTTAAAACCAGCAAGTTTTTATATATTGGATTTAAATCGTCCAATACCCGGGCTACTTGTTTCTTTTTCTCACTATCCAAAATATAATTTTCTGGAAGATAATCTTCAGCCGGCATATTGTTTATAATACTTTCAATTTCCAATGAAGCTAGCGGAAGCTTCTTGTTTTTCCTGCACAAGTCATAGTAATGATTTAACGCTACTTTAAAAAGCCAGGATGTTATTTTTTCTAAATCAATGGCTTCTAAGTGAATAACTGCTTTAACAAGGGTATCCTGCACAATATCTTCAGCGTCGGCGTGGCTGCAGCCTATCTTAACAAGGTATTTGTAAATGAGAGTCATTTTACTTGTAAACAGTTTTTCTAATATTTCATTACTCATCTTCACTCCTCACATTTTGAGTAATAGATTTTGAGTAATAGAATGCATTCTTTTTACTCACCTACATAATATAAACGGTATAACTCCAAAAAAGTAGTAACTACTCAGCCACCTTATCGAATTAAAAAATAATACTGGACTCCATCCTGCTGATCATGTAGAATGAAATCATGATAGCAGAAGCTGAATTCCGG
>JAGUVT010000013.1 GCA_020062745.1 Deltaproteobacteria bacterium | reverse complement strand
TGCGGCGGGGCCGGAATCTATTTAAAAAGGGAAGATCTGAACCACACCGGCGCGCACAAAATAAACAACACCATCGGCCAGATGCTCCTGGCCCGCCGGATGGATAAGCGGCGGGTGATTGCCGAAACCGGCGCCGGCCAGCACGGGGTGGCCACGGCCACTGCGGCGGCCCTCTTCGGCTTTGAGTGCGCCGTGTACATGGGAGAGGAAGACATCAGGCGGCAGAGCCCGAACGTCTACCGGATGCGCCTGCTGGGCGCCGAGGTCGTTCCCGTGGCGGCGGGCAGCAAGACGCTCAAGGACGCCATGAATGAGGCCATCCGCGACTGGGTGACCAACGTGCGCACCACCTATTATTTAATCGGCTCGGTGGCCGGGCCGCACCCCTACCCGATGATGGTGAGGGATTTTCAAAAAGTGATTGGCGCGGAGGCCAGACGCCAGATCCTGGAGCAGGCCGGCCGGCTGCCGGACTATGTTGTGGCCTGCGTCGGCGGCGGGAGCAATGCCATGGGTATTTTTACTTCTTTTCTGGACGACGGCGCAGTGAAGCTGGTGGGTGTGGAAGCCGGCGGGCACGGACTGGACACGGCCGACCACGCGGCTACTTTGAACCTGGGCCGGCCCGGCGTCCTGCACGGTTCTTTCAGCTACGTTTTACAGAACGACGACGGACAGATCGCACCGGTGCATTCCATCTCGGCCGGCCTGGATTATCCCGGGGTGGGCCCCGAACACAGCTACTTGAAAGAAACCGGGCGGGTGGCCTATACTGCCGTGACCGACGCCGAGGCGCTGGACGCCTTCCGGTTGTTGTGCCGCACCGATGGAATCATTCCGGCTTTGGAGAGCGCCCACGCCCTGGCCTGGGCGGTCAAGCTGGCACCCGGACTGCCGCCGGAGCGGATCATTGTTGTTAACCTTTCCGGGCGGGGAGACAAAGACGTGCCGGCGGTGTCCGGCGAGCAGGGGGTGGTATCGTGAGCCGGATCGGGAGTTGTTTTGAATCGCTGCGTTCCTCCGGCAGAAAAGGCCTGATTCCTTTCATTACGGCCGGGGACCCTGATTTAAGTTCGACCGTTGCCCTGGCCATGCAGATGGCCGCGGCTGGGGCGGATCTGATCGAACTGGGCGTTCCCTTCTCCGACCCGCTGGCGGACGGACCGGCCATCCAGCAGTCCTCCCAGCGGTCTCTGGCCGGCGGTACGACGGTGGCGAGAATTCTTGAAGCGGTGCGGGAAATCAGGCAAAAGAGCGAGGTTCCCCTGATCCTGATGACTTATTACAACCCGGTTTTTCAGTTCGGCCTGGAAAGGTTTGCCGCTTCCTGTGCGGAGGCCGGCGTGGACGGACTGATCGTGCCCGATCTTCCTTTTGAAGAAGCGGGGGTGATAAATGAAATGCTGGCCGGGCGGGACATGGACCTGATTCCCCTGGTGGCGCCCACCACGACGGACCGGCGGCTGGCCGTCATAACCGGCGCGGCGCGGGGGTTCGTCTACTGCGTTTCGGTAACCGGGGTGACCGGGGTGCGGAAAAAAATCGACACCGGCTTGGCGGGATTTACGGCGAGGGTACGCCAGCACACCACTTTGCCGCTGGCCGTCGGTTTCGGCATCTCCGGACCGGAGCAGGCGGCCGCGGTGGCGGCGTATTGCGATGCGGTGGTGGTGGGGAGTGCCATTGTGCGGCTTGTTGCGGAAAAAGGCGCCGCCGCAAAGTCTGGTCCGTTTGTTGCGTCATTGGTGCGAGAATTGAAGGCATCTCTGAGTACGGTGTAAAGATTTAAAAATGAATTATTGTCACCTTAATGTTGGTGTGATAAGATAAAGTTTATATATTTTGTAACTATTTATCTATTATCTAGGGGGAGGGTACTGAATTTGATTGTGATCATGAATTACAGGGCCACTGATGAGGAAATTGACGCGGTGGTTAAACGCCTGGAGAAAAACGAATTTAAGATTCACCTGTCCCGCGGAGTGGAGCGTACCATTATCGGGGCTGTCGGTGATAAAACGCGTTTGGGGGATTCTGCCTTGGAAGCTATGCCTGGTGTGGAAAAAGTGGTGCCGGTTCTGCAGCCGTATAAATTGGTCAACCGCCTCTTTCATCCCGATGCTACGGTGGTAAAAGTGGGCAGCCTGGAAATCGGCGGCGGCGGCGTTCAGGTAATGGCCGGGCCGTGCGCGGTGGAAAACAGGGAGCAGTTGCTTACTGCCGCCCGGCAGGTTAAGGAGGCCGGTGCAACCATATTGAGAGGCGGCGCTTTTAAACCGCGCACATCTCCTTATGCCTTCCAGGGACTGGAGGAAGAAGGGTTGAAGATTCTGGCGGAGGCGCGCGCCGAAACCGGTTTGTATATTGTGACCGAGGTTATGGATGCCGGGACGCTGCCGCTGGTGGCCGAATACGCGGATATCCTGCAAATCGGCGCGCGTAACATGCAGAACTTTTTCCTGCTGCGGGAAGTGGCCAAAGTCAACAAACCGGTCTTATTAAAAAGAAGTTCCGCGGCTACCATTGAAGAATGGCTGATGGCGGCGGAATACCTCATGGCCGGCGGGAATTATAACGTGATCCTGTGCGAGCGGGGCATCCGCAGTTTTGAGACCTATACCAGGAACACTCTCGATCTGTCTGCAGTCCCGGTGGCTAAGCACCTGTCCCACCTGCCGGTTGTTGTCGACCCCAGCCACGGCATCGGCAAGTGGCGGTTTGTCGCGCCCATGGCCATGGCCGCCCTGGCGGCGGGAGCGGACGGCCTGCTGGTGGAAGTCCATCCCAACCCGGCCGAGGCCCTCTGTGACGGGCCGCAGTCGCTCACCCCGGAAAACTTCACTTTGATGATGGCCGAGCTGAAAAAGCTGGCGGCGGTTATGGGGAGGAGTATGTAATGCTTCCATTCTTTGGCCGGGTGGTCATATATGGCGTGGGTCTGATCGGCGGCTCCCTGGGAATGGCTATGTGTGCCCGCAATCTGGCCGAAGAAGTGGTCGGAATAGGCCGTAATCCGGAAAGTTTGCGCCGGGCAGTGGAACTCGGAGCAGTGCACCGGGCTGCTGTAAACCCGAAAGAAGGGTTGGCCGGCGCGGAGGTGGTTGTTTTCGGAACTCCTGTCGGAACAACCGTTTCGCTGCTGCAAGAAGTTCTGCCGTTTCTTTCGCCGGGCACGGTGGTGACCGACGTCGGCAGCACCAAGGCGGCAGTTGTGCGGGGGGTTGAGTCTATACTGCCGGAAGGTATTTACTTTGTGGGCGGCCACCCGATGGCCGGCTCCGAGCAAACCGGAGTGCGGGGCGCCGACCCCTACCTCTTTGAAAATGCCTTTTACGTTTTAACTCCCACGGGGAATACCTTTCCGGATGCGCTTGAGAAAATAAGAAAGATGGCTGCCGGGGTGGGGGCGAGGGTGATTGAGCTGAACCCCGCCGACCACGACCTGGCGGTGGCGGCGGTAAGCCACCTGCCTCATCTTGTAGCGGCGGCGCTGGTCAACACGGTTATGGGCATGTCCGGTCAGGAGAGAGTTTCCTCCCTGGCCGCGGGCGGCTTTCGGGATATCACCCGTATTGCCGGCGGTGACCCGGTAATGTGGCGGGATATTTTTCTGACCAACAAAGATATGGTTCTGGCGATGCTGCGCGATTTCCGCAATTGTCTGAGCGATTTCGAGTCAGTCCTGGCGGATGATGCCGGTGAAACTGTTTTAAACTGGCTGGCCCTGGCCAAGGAGAACCGGGCCAGGCTGCCGGCCAGAATCAAAGGCTACCTGCCGCGTCTTTATGAAGTAGTGGTTACCGCCCCGGACCGGCCCGGCAGCATTGCCGAATTTACCGGGCACCTGGCCCGGGCCGGATTGAACATCAGCGACATTGAAATCATGCGGGTGCGGGAAGGGGAAGGTGGCACCATCAGGGTTGGTTTCGGCAGCGAAAGGGAGCAGGAAGAAGCCGTAAAGGTACTGCAGGATAAAGCCTTCCCGGTCAGAAAAAGGTAAGGTTATTAACTATACCCCATTTCCCTTGCTGCTCGTATACCACTGGTAAAGCTTGATAGTCAAAAAATAAAAGATAATATAAACGATAAAAGAACTTACAGCGCTCCATTTAGGATAAGTGACTATAGGAGTATAATACAGGAGCAATAATTCACTAATAGCATTAATTCCACTCAAAGCAACAACTAAAAGCAGCCGCTTTAAGCCGGTTGGGGGCAGGAACTGAACTAAAAGCATTGACTGGACAGGCATTATGATTATATCCATCGGGGGATAAATATGCGATATTAAAAGCCTTGTGCTATATTGCCACAAAACCAGTTCGCCTCCAACATGGTCTGTAAACATTGCAAACGATGCTGCCCAGAGTCCGGTCGGGTAAAGCTCTTTAATCCTCTTTCGGTCGACGAGGAGGAAAAAGACAGCAAGCGGTATTATAATCAAAGCTGTTTCTATAACTAGATCGTTTACTTCCACCGATCCTAACACCAACCTTAAAAATTTTTCGATAACATTAATATTTATTATTCGTCTTGCCTTTTTGAATTAGACTAACTTTTTAAACTTGGATCTTGAATTGCTAAATAAAACTGACTGTTTGCACTTATTTCATGCTGTTAAATGGTATTCCAAATATAATTACGATTAAAAAGGCCAATAACATGGATATGGGCCATGTCCAAAGAGGCTTCCTATAGTGCAACCATAAAAGAGGGAACATTATGAAGTTTAATAAAATTGACCACCCGATATTCCAGCCATTGTGATAGGAAAGAAACCCCTTGGAGTAATAAACCCACTCCACTGCTGAATAGACGGCTACCCATTTGGTAATGTAAGTTATTTGACTCGTTATTTTATTGGGAAAATAAGGGAGGAAAAGCAAAACCGTACTGGGAAACACCACAACCGTTATCAGTAAATCGCTCAGAGTTCTATTCACAAGTGACGATTCATATTGCCAGAGTGGGTGATTATAGGTCAAAAGGTTACTAACGAGATTTGCAATGATAAAGTATAATATAGTTGGATAATATATTTTCCAATTTTTCCAATCACCCCATTTCCAGGCAATAAAAAAAACTATAAGTGCAGTTAGAAATTCCATAATTTGTCACCTTTTGCACGCTGATATTTTTCTCTAAAACAAGGCTTTCCAGGAATTACCAGCAGAAACTTTTGGGAGTATAAATGTGCGATATTAAAATCTTCGACTGATAGAGCCACAATTCCAGCATTTCACCAAAATTGTTCATAAAAATAGCAAAAAACGCCGCCCATAGTCCGGTAGGATAAAGCTCT
>JAGUVT010000138.1 GCA_020062745.1 Deltaproteobacteria bacterium | reverse complement strand
TGGCCACGATACCGGCTTTTTTAAGCACCTGGGTACGCAGTTCAACCAGTTCACATTGATAACGCTCCGACTGCTCGCGTGCCCGCTCCAACTCCTGCCGCAGTTTGTTAAGCTCGGTTATGTTGCGTACATTGATTACTACCCGCACCATTTCCCCGCTGGAATCAAAAACAGGATTACCTGTAACCAACAAGCAATTACCGGACGAGGTAGTCTTTTCCACCGTGGTTACCGTCCCCTGGGCTCGCACCATATCTACCACTGAAACACTGAAGATACCGTTCTCGATAAGTTTATCCATACTCTGGCCCAGCACTTGATTGATAGATGTCCCGGTTATACGGAGAAAAGCCTCGTTAAAACGAAGCAGCCTTCCAACTTCGTCGGTAACAATAATACCATCATATGATGAATCGATGATCGCCTGCAGTTCCTCATTCAATTCCCTCACGCTGGACAATTCCTGAGAAAATTTTTCAATCTCGGAAATATCCTGAAAAACACCCACCGCCCCTTTAATCTCTCCGTCCAGAATGATCGGTGTGCGGTTGGTAATATGCTTCCGGTGCCCCACCTGGTACTTCTGGCTATACTGAGCCTCACCGGTACGGACTACATCCAAAAGCCCCGTGGTAACCACCACGTCAGCTAAAAACCGGCCGATGGCTTCCTCCCGCGAACACCTGGTCAGATGCTCCGCAGCCGGGTTAAAAGTAGTAATGATCCCTTTCTCGTTAATGGCAACAATACCGTTATGGGCTGAATTGAGAATGGCATCCAGTTCTTTTAGCTTGTATTCCACCTGGTTACAGTATGCCCTGCTGAGGGTACTCCTGGTCACCGCTCCAACCACCCGGCCGGAAACATCACATACCGGAAACAACTCTCCCGGCAATTTCCATACCGCATCCAGCAAAGTATCTTCTGAAAGGGAAGTAAAATTTGTCCGCATCCAGTCTCCGACACTGCCTGAAAAACCATCTGCCATACAACGCAACAGGTCGCCCTGCGTAAGCACACCTACCGGCTTGCCGGCTTCATCCACTACCGGCGCCCCTTCCAGCTGTCGGTTCAAGAACAGTTCCAGGACTCCCGCCACAGGTTGTTCCGGCGACAAAGTTGTCCATTTCCGGGTCATCACCTGAGAAACCTCAGCCGACATAAAATGCCCCCTCCCCAGAAATAATATCCGAAAAACCTATAAGCCACTTATACCCGCTGTCTGCAGCCATCTAAACTTTGACGGCCACCCAAGCACCAACAAGAATACCATCATTATAATAAGGCATATTTAACTTGAACTGCAACAATATTCCCCTCAGCGGTCAAATTAAAGAGGTGAACTGCCGACAGCACGCAAAACCCGGATAAAAATTACTTTTTTACCAGGTCATCCAGGGTTTTAAAATCATACTCCTGTGCTTTTACGTCCTTGAGAATCTTGTCCAGAGCTTCCACGTTCTCCTTTGACACCGCATGCAAAAGAATAACAGCTCCGTTATGCAGGTTATCCATAACCGAGCGGTAAGATTCCGCCGCACCTCCCGGTACAGGCACCCAATCTACAAAAGCCAGGCTCCAAAATATGTTATAGTACCCCATGGCCCTGGTTTCGGCCAGGGAACGCTCGCTATATTCACCTTTCGGCGGCCGCAGGTAGCGCATCTTTTGCCCGGTAAGTTTCTCATATTCCTGTTCCAACGGCTGGAGCTCTGCGGCAATCCGGGCAGCCGTCAGTTCCGGCAGGCTGGGGTGGTTCATGGTATGGTTGCCTACAATATGACCTTCATCCACCATCCTTTTAACCAGCTCCGGATTGGTTTTCAAATAGTGGCCGGTGATAAAAAAGGCCGCCTTTACATCATTGTTTTTTAAAATATCGAGTATCTTTGCCGTATATCCATTCTCATAACCTTCATCAAAAGTAAGATAAACCTCCCTGGCGTCAGGATCGCCGATATAATACGCATCGTACTTGCTCAAAAGAGAACGGATGGAAGCAGGCATCTCCGGCTGTTCATGGCTATCATTCCTTTTCAGTCCCCATCCGCGCCGGGTATTATCCAGAGCCGGACTGCCTGGCTCAGAAACAGCAGGAGCCTGCGAGCCGTTTCCAGAAGCATTACCATCCGGCTTCCCCCTATTTTCAGATGAAGGGTTTTCTTTTACACCGGTAATCGGCCCGGCAAAATTAGTTTCACCAGCCGGAGGGTGTCCAGGTAAAGCCTGGCGGCTCTTGCTGTAAGCCGCAAACGCAAGTAGCAAAATAGCGACCGCAACAGGCAACCAGATAAACTTCCTCATGAGCAACTGCCTCCACAAAAAAATTTCATAACTATATGTTCTGCAGAAAAAATTAATCTATCCATTATAGTTCGACAAAAAACAACCATAACCTGCAAAAGAAAAAGTTACAGCCAGCTGGATTTGCTTGTTTTGAGCAACTGTAAACGGCTGCCCCGGGGAGCAGCCGTTTTTTACTGCGGGAGAACGGGGTCGTATACTTCCGTCGCAGTTTATATTCGGCCAGGCTCCGCAATATTTCGCACTGGTAACAGTATTCCATGTCGATCCGCTTTCTTCTTTCCCCTGACGAAAAGGCGATTGGCAGGGGCTGGAAAAAATTTTGCATGAAACACTTACATATTTTCCACCACCTGAAGGACTCTTTTTCTTTTGTCACCTGCTATCCGCTTGAGGAGTTTAATGAAGAACACCCATGGCACAACAATTGAGGTAAGCAAAGCCCCGTCAAATACAAGTTGACCATGACTCTGAATAATCAGGAGAACCACAAAGCCAGCACTTGTAAGAGCCAGTACGCCGAGGACAAAGCGTTCCCCTTTTTCCAGCCGCTCCAGGGCTTCATCCAAATTCTCTATTTCAGTCCGGATCGGAATCCCGAATTCTTTTTCATACTGCTGCACCCAGTTGGCGTCAATCTTTTCTTCCAGTCTCCTGCAGTAAACCGGGACATAAAGAGAGAAACCCAGGAGCGCCAACCAGTTGAGTATACCGATCATACTCAGTACCCATATCACTGTCATTTCAAATCCTCACTTTCAGAGCGGGCCAACACAGGAGCCCAGATTTTCCAAAGGTTTAATACCATCAACCCCAGCCATACTAAAGTCAACAACCATGTTAACCACAGCCCCCTGAACGCCTCCCCGGCTGTGCCGATTGCCACAATGAGAAGTACAACTGTTTTGAGTTCCTTCGTGGCGGAATACTGACCGAGATTTCTCTTCCTGACCCATTCCTGAAGTTCTGAATAGTTAATTCCCCGGTTGCGAACCAACATCACGAGCCACGCTAAAATATGCAGCCCCAAGAACCACAGGTTCTGCATAAGATGATGATCAAAGCCGGCGCCGAATACAATAGCACTAAAACAAATGGAGAACGCAAGGTAAGCAGTCAGCGGAACGGTAAATACGAAAGGAACACTGCTGATAAACTTCCGGCACCCCCTATCCCGGGCTCTAATGCCATGCGATAGGGGGTCTGTAATCAAAAAATAGGTAGTGATAAATAACGTGATTCCAACAGCGGCAAAGAAACCAAAAGTTACAATCATCCCATCAGGAGTAGACGGCGTTGAAAGACCGGCTGAATCGTAATTGGCCAAGTAGCTAAGAAACATCACTACCAGGGCGAAATATGACAGCAAGACGAACTGCCCCGGCAGCATTCGCCTTGCCAGAAGAAAGGAAAGATAAACAACTCCAGCGACAAATCCGGCCGAAAAGCCGTTGAATATTAAGAACCCGGTCAGTCCGGATATGTAGACCAAATAACCCGCTATTAACAAGGGGATTGCAGATAATATGATAATTGCCGCCTTCTTCAAAGCCGAAACCCCTTTCCATCCCGGTTGTTTACCTGAGAATTTTGTCGCAATGAAACCTCTTTTCAAACAGCCTAGCACAAAAACATTATCAAAACAAGTAATCATAGGATATGACCCTTACCCTACAAGATCCTTCCGGCAAATTTCGCTTCAGCCAGCGCGTCAGTGGAGTTCAATATATTCCATGAATCCTTCATATACGGTGTAGGTACCTACTCCCGCTATAAGTAATCCCTCAGCAAAAAGAAGCCCGCCGATCAGAATAGCAGGTACACCTCCCAGCATGAGCGAACCAACGACCAGCGAAGAACCCCAAACATGTAATCCGCCCGCAACAATCAGCGCAAAGCCCTCAATGACGTGGGCTACCCTGAGGTACTCCATAAACAATCCGGCAGACGTATCGACAGTATAAACTGTAGCTCCTCCACTGGTAATCTCTTCCGTTATTGCACCGCTTACGATGTGTCCGGCAAGCAAGTAGCCTGCACTCCCGGTATTTTCGTCAACGATTATCCAGCCCTGTCCGTACCATTGGCCAATCTGGATGTTCTTTTCGGGTACAACAGCGGTCAGACCGGCGTCTACGGCTTCCATGATATTCTGCTTGACAACCGGGAAGGTGTCAAGCAGCGGAACAATTTCCTGAGCATTTGACCGGTTGATGTGATAAATCTTCAGGCCTTGCCTGTTCGCCAGGGTGAGTACCTTTTCAGTGGAAACGGATTCTATTCCGTAAAGCTGTTCGAATACCGCATGTTCAGCGGCCGAACCAATA
>JAGUVT010000057.1 GCA_020062745.1 Deltaproteobacteria bacterium | reverse complement strand
CATCGAGCAGATCAAGCACATTCGCGCCATTAAAGGGGTGGCCGGGGTACACATCATGGCCATCGCCTGGGAAGAAGTGGTGCCGGAAATAGTGGAACGCAGCGGTCTGTACCCGAGGCCGCAGTGAGAGTAGCATGGCGTGGAGCGGGGGGCGCCCTGCTCTTGAATCCCAAAAGTGTAGAGGAGGGGGTTAATTTGCAGGCAGCCATAAAGTTGGACCCGACCTTAAGAAAAGAAGTGGCTGAAAAAGTTGGCTTTAATGATTTTGAACGATGTCTTTTTTGCGGCATGTGCACGGCAGGCTGCCCTTTTTCCGGTTTGCGCGAGGATATCGACCCGCGTAAGTTTATGCGCCAGATTGCCCTGGGTATGCGGGAAGAGGTCTTGAATTCGCAGTTTATGTGGCTTTGCACTGTCTGCGAGCGCTGTACCATGAACTGCCCGATGAACGTCAATATGGCCATGGTGGTCCATGCCATCAGAGGCAAATTCGGGATCAAGCCGCCGGGGGACTTGATGTACCAGTGCCGCGCTGTCGGCGGCTCAAAGAGCCTGATGATTACCATGGCGGACTGGCTCAAAAGCGGCCGGATTAAAGTTGACCCTGCGCTTAATCCGGAACCGGTCACTTATCACGACCCCTGCAACCTGGGCCGCAAGGAAGAGATAGTGGATCAGCCCAGGATTATTTTAAGCAGCGTTTGCGCCGATTTCCGGGATATGCGTCCGGGCGGCCGCTATAATTACTGCTGCGGCAACAGCGGCGGCGCGTTGCTGGCGCCGGAGCATGACGAGTTGCGGATGAGCATGGGTAAATTGAAAGCCGAACAGATTAAGGAAACCGGCGCCAGGATTGTGGCGACGGCCTGCCTGAACTGCGTGGAACAGTTAGAGGAAATCAACAAGAAATACGACCTGGATGTTCAAGTGAAATATGTGCACGAATTAGTTGACAGGGCCTTGGTAGGCTCCTGAAAATCAAGGAACGAGAGTGATGCTTAAATGACTGATAAAAAGGTAGGGGCAGTATTAGTAGTAGGCGGCGGCATTGCCGGCATCCAATCTTCTCTTGACCTGGCAGAATCCGGCTATTATGTCTACCTTGTCGATGCGGCGCCGGCCATTGGCGGGACCATGCCCATGCTGGATAAAACCTTTCCCACCAACGACTGCTCAATGTGCATCCTTTCGCCCAAGCTGGTGGATTGCGGGCGCCATCTGAACATTGAAAACCTGACCTGGGCTGAGGTAGCGGATATCCAGGGCGAGCCCGGCGACTTTAAGGTAAAGATCAGGCAGCGGCGCCGGGGTGTGGATTTAAGTAAATGTACGGGCTGCGGCGACTGTGCGAAAGTCTGTCCGGTGGAGATGCCGAACGAATTTGACGTTAATCTCAGCAGGCGCAAAGCCATCTTTAAACTCTATCCGCAGGCCACGCCGAGTGCCTTTGCCATTGAAAAGAAGGGCGTGTCGCCCTGCCGGGCGGCCTGTCCGGCCGGAGTTAACGCCCAGGGTTATATCCAGTTGATCCGCCTGGGGAAATACAAAGAAGCATGGGAGCTGATTTACCGGGACAATCCCTTCCCGGCGGCGTGCGGGCGGGTTTGCACCCATCCGTGCCAGGCAAAGTGCTACCGGGCCAAAATAGATGAAGCAGTAAATATCAGGGAATTAAAGCGGGTAGTTACCGACCGGGCTTACGAAAAACCGGAAGAGCTTGTTTTGCCGGAAGCGGAAGCCAAACAGGACCGGAAGGTGGCTGTAATCGGGGCCGGCCCGGCCGGACTGGCGGCCGCTTACCATCTGGCCAGGCGCGGTTACGGGGTGACTGTATTTGAAGCGTTGCCGGTAGCCGGCGGCATGATGCGGGTCGGCATTCCCGAATACCGGCTGCCGAAAAAATGGGTTGATTTAGAAGTTGCTCTTTTAACCAGAATGGGCGTGGAAATCCGCTACAACTCCCTGGTAGGCAAGGAAATTACCGTACAGGGGCTGCTGGACGGCGGCTACCAGGCTGTTTTCCTGGCCGTGGGGGCGCACCGCAGCACCAGGCTGGGAGTGGACGGAGAAGATTTGGAAGGTGTTGTCCACGGCATTAATTTCCTGCGTAAAGTAAACCTGGGTGAAAAAGTCCAGGTCGGCAAAAGAGTGGCGGTGATCGGCGGAGGCAACACGGCCATGGACTGCGCCCGCACCGCGGTGCGCCTGGGCGCCGAGCAGGTGGCCATTGTTTACCGCCGGACGGAAGGAGAAATTACCGCCCTGCCGGAAGAAATTGACGAAGCCAAGGAAGAAGGCATAGAATTCCATATGCTGACCAGCCCGAAGGCATTTCATGGTGAAAACGAGCGTATTAACCGCATGGAGTGCCTGCGCAACGAATTGGGCGAGCCGGATGAAAGCGGCCGCCGGAGGCCGGTGTCCATACCGGGCAGCGAGTATTTTATGGAAGTAGATACCGTTATCCTGGCCGTCGGTCAGCAGCCGGACCTGTCTTTTGCGGAAGGAATGGCGCTGGAAAAAGGGAGAGGACAAACCATTGTTGCCGACCCGCTGACGCTGGCCACCGGCATTCCCGGTGTGTTTGCCGGCGGGGACGCCGTTACCGGGCCGAAAACAGTGATTGACGCCATTGCCGCCGGTAAAACGGTAGCGGAGTCAATCGACCGGTATCTTAACGGCGTAGATTTGCATGAAAACAGAAAATTTACCGTACCGGAAGAGGAAATTGCTCCGCCCCGCTTTGCCGAAGATGAAGTGGCGCAGGAAAAAGCCGTACATGCGGCACTGGCCGACGCGGCCGGGCGGGTCCGCTCATTTAACGAGGTGGCTGCCGGTTACAGGGAAGAGGAAGCCTTGAAAGAAGCCGGCCGCTGCCTGAACTGCGGGGTTTGCTCGGAATGCCTGGAGTGTGTGCGGGCCTGTTTGCGCCAGGCGGTAGACCACGAAATGCAGGATCAGGAGATTGAACTGTCGGTGGGGGCGGTTATTTTAAGCCCGGGCTTTGAGATTTATCAACCTGGGGAGCTTGATTATTACGGCTACGGTGTTTTCCCCAACGTGATCACCAGCCTGGAACTGGAGCGTACTTTAAGCGCTTCCGGTCCGTACCAGGGTCATTTGGTACGGCCCTCCGACCATAAGGAGCCGCGCCGCATGGCCTTCATCCAGTGCGTCGGTTCCCGCAACGTGCGGGCGGGCAAAAACTACTGTTCCGCCGCCTGCTGCATGTATACGATTAAAGAAGCGGTGATTTCCAAGGAGCATTCCGCCGAGCCGCTGGAGACGACGGTATTTTACATGGATATGCGGACTTACGGGAAGGATTTTGAACGCTACTACGAGCGGGCCAAAAAGGAGCACGGGGTGCGCTTCGTCCGTTCCCGGGTTTACGCGGTGGAAGAGGCGGAAGGCGGAGACCTGAGGATAAAGTATGCCGATGAAGAGGGCAATATCAAGAGCGAAACTTTCGATCTGGTAGTGCTGGCCGTCGGACTGAATCCTTCTGCTAAAGTACATGAACTGGCCGCGGCGGCGGGAGTCGAACTGGATCGCTACGGGTTCTGTAAGTCGCTGGAGTTTGCGCCGGGCTGCACTTCCCGGGAAGGAATCTTTGCCAGCGGTGTCTTCAGGGGCCCCAAGGATATTCCGGAGACCGTCATGGAGGCCAGCGCCGCGGCGGGCTATGCCGCCCAGCTCCTGGGCGACGTCAGGGGCACCATGACCAAAGAGAAGGTGTTTCCGCCGGAGCGGGACGTTTCCGGGGAGGAACCGCGCATCGGCGTGTTTGTCTGCAACTGCGGCATTAACATCGGCGGCATAGTGGACGTGCCGAAAGTGGTGGATTATGCCGGGAAGCTGAATAACGTGGTTTATGCCGACGAGTTTCTCTTTACCTGTTCGCAGGACAGCATTGAGAAAATCAAGGAAGCCATTCAGGAACATGACATTAACCGGGTGGTGGTGGCTTCCTGCAGCCCCCGCACCCACAAGCCGCTTTTCCAGGAAACTATCCGGGAAGCCGGCTTGAATCCGCACCTCTTTGAGATGGCCAATATCCGCGACCAGTGTTCCTGGGTGCACATGAACGAGCCGGAGAAGGCCACGGAGAAAGCGATCGACCTGCTGCGGATGATTGTGGCCAAGGCCGCTCTGTTGGAAACAATACCGCATGGCGCGGTGGATGTGACCAAAGCCGCCCTGGTTGTCGGCGGCGGGGTCGCCGGTATGACCGCGGCCCTTACGCTGGCCGGCCAGGGGTACGGAGTGCACCTGGTGGAAAGGGAAGATTCCCTGGGCGGTATGGCGAGGAGAATAAAGCACGGCTTAAAGGGCGGAGATGTACCGGCCTTCCTGGCCGGAATGATCGACCATGTTTACAGTCATCCCCTGATTGAAGTACATACGGGCTGTGAAATAGAAGGTGTTTCGGGGTACGTGGGCAACTTTTCCACCCGTCTGTCGTCGGGTGAAGAAGTAAGGCACGGCGTGGCCGTTATCGCCACCGGGGCGCAAGAATACAGGCCCAACGAGTACCTGTACGGGGAGAGCCCGCAGGTGCTGACCCAACTGGAACTGGGCGAAGCCATTGCCGCCGGCGACCCCCGTGTAATGAACGCCAAAAACGTGGTG
>JAGUVT010000047.1 GCA_020062745.1 Deltaproteobacteria bacterium | reverse complement strand
TGGCCGCATCTTCAGGGGAAGGGTCCACGCCGGTCAGCGCTCTCTGCGGGGCCATCGCCGCGTACGTCGCCGCAATGAGCATAATCACCAGCAATGCGGCGGCAAGAATTACCGCCGCAAGCAAGAGGTAAGGCGCAAGCAGGTGAAGCAGTTTCCTGCGGGCCGCTTTTGCCAGGTTCCTCCCCATGTGTTTTACCCCGTTTTGCATAAATATCACCTCAAACTCACGCGCTCTACTCTGCCAAAATTATGTTGCACGTTGTGCTACACTGTGGTATAATTGGCCGCGGAGGTATTTATGATAATTTCCCATATCCGCTGGACGCCTGATCGGGTCCGGCACATCGCCAGGCACAACATAACGCCTGATGAAGTAGAAGAAGCTGCCTTCGACGACCCCGGCAGCATCGTTCAGAAATTAAAAAGGACCGTTTCCGACTTGCTATTAAAAAAACGGCGAAAAAGCTGGGCATCGGCCATACCGCCTTAATCCGCATGGTCTTACACCAGACCGTCTCCGGGCAACGTTAATGAAGGCCGGCTGATACCGGCCTTTTTACTTTTTTCAACCGCCCGCTAATCCACCCGGTTGTCCAGGGTGGTCACGGATGCGGGTTTAAACCTGTTCGCCATCCGTTTCCCCATGCCGGCATGGACGGCAGTCGCCGCCGTAACCGCAGCCGCCCGGCCGATGCCGCCGGCCGCGCTCCGACTGCCCGTAACGTCCTTAATCGCTTCTCCGACGGAAACATTGTCTTTTTTCATCTTACCGTACACTTCTTTCGCCATGCCGTAGCCCGTGGCGAGACCGCGCCCGGCCACGGCCCCGGCGAGCGTCGCTCCCGCCCGGACGGGCGCCTTGAGGAAACCTCCGCCGTAGTTGCGGATGGGGGCAGCAATCATGCCGCCCGCCGCGCCGCCGATAACCCTGCCCGCATTCGCTCCCGCCAGTCCCGCCCTTTCTCCGCGCAGGACGGCGCCGGTCATGCCGCCGGGCGTGGACGCCGGAGACAAGGTTCCCGGTAGAGGTGGCTTCACCGGTGCAGACGCCGCTCCTGCCGGCACAATGAGGCCGGACGGAGACTGCCTGTAGCCGGGAGAAAGGGCGGCCGCACCTGCGGAAAACGATGCTCCCGCTCCCGCCGGGGATGCGCCCGCAGGCCCCGGCGCCGCAGGAGGCGGAGCGGGCGGAGGCGATACTTCCCGGCCTCCGAAAGAACCGGCGCCCGAAGAGGTGCCGGAAGGTGCGGAAGAAGGATCCTTCTTCCACGGCGGCAGCGGAGCCCGGGGTCTCAAGGTTCCCGCCACCGCACCCAGACCGGCTATGGAAGAGAGACCGAATACGCCCATGGCGGTCCTCGCCACTCCGCTTTCATCCACGCCGGACATCCTGGCAAACAATCCCTGGAGGGAGTTCCGCAGCATTTCCGATACGGGAATGACGGCGGCCAGCATGACGAGGGCGGTAAGCCAGGTGCCGTTGCCCAGGTTTTTGAAGTCCACCAGGGTCATGAAGATCAGGAACACCAGGGCGTGGGACGCCTGCATGAAGGCGTTCGAAAGCAGTTCTCCCAGCCATACGGCGGAGGCGTTGACGTTTTTGTTTACGGCCCACAGCCAAGCCATGAGCGGGGTGAACACGAACAGCACGAACAGTACGTACTTGCGAACGATATATAAAACGTTTATGTACAAACCCAAAACGAGAAACGCCAGCTTCACGATCGCCGTGCCCAACACGGAGCCGGTCTGCAGGTTCTTGAGAAAGCCCCTGCCCGTCGAGGTGAGCTGCGCCAGGTCCGAAACGTTGTTACCCTGGATGCCTGCGGCCACTTCCAGGAAGGTGTCGACGAGGGCGACGTTTATCTGGAACACCGCCCAGATCAGGAGGGGGGCGCCGGCGATGATGAAAACCGCCCAGACCCACCGCCAGATGCTTTCCATCGCTTCCGACCTCTCAGCCGGGTTGACGGCGGAAAACATCAGTTTCAGAGCGGTCAGAAATACGGCGATCAGCACCAGCATCCCGGCGCCGGCGGCCATGCCGGCGTACCACTGGTGTGCCGCGTCCCACTCTCCGGCGGTGAAGGGAAGTATTTCCTTATTGCCGTTATTGATGTTGAAAACCAGCTCGTCGAAGGTTTTGAATCCGGCCATTTTTTCCAGGCCCTCGATCAGGACGATGCCGCCGTTTAAAACCCCCGCTATGGCCCTCTCCAGCATGCCGCCTTCGTCCTTTACAGGCTGTTCCGGCCGGCCGGGAGCCGGCTGTTCGGAAGGCGGGGGATTATAAGGCCGAACCTCCGCGTCCGGCGTAAACTTCCCGACGCCGTAGTGCAGCCGGTAATACAACGTTTCATCGGGGTCGGCGGTCCTGTCGGTATATGAGCCGTCCACCTGCTGTACTTCCGCAATATCATCGTAACCGATACCGGATTTGCGCTGGATTGTTAACGTCTTACCCTGCTCATCGCCGGACCAGGTTACGGTTACGCTCCCGTCCGGGTTCCTGACGGCGTCAGTTACTGACGCGGCGAACGCCGGCAGCGGCATGCCGAGCACGAGCATTAATACCAGAACCGCAAAAACCGCCCTTTTGTTTATACTTTTCATGTCAGTACCTCCCCGGCCGTGGTGCTCACCAGCGGCCACTCAAAGGGCGCAGGGGTGACGCGCACCGCAACGGTGCTGCCGTTTAAAGAAACCAGGCATTCGCCGGGAGCGAACGTCTCCAGCATCTGGGCGCATCCCTTCGAGAGGTGGAACTCCTCCACAACCCGGTTCACCAGGGTGGGATGCTGGCGCAGGAGGATCAGGGTGGCGCAGTTGGAAATCACCGCCCGTCCTTCTTCTTTCCCCAGGAACTCCTCAATGTGCTGGCTGGCCACCACCAGCGAGGTGTTGTGTTTTCTGCCGCGCCGGGCCAGAGTCTCCAGGAATACCGCCGTGTCCCCGTGCTTCATGAACATCCACGCCTCGTCCACGATCACGCGCTTCCTGGCGTCCCTGTTCTTCTGGGCGAATTTCTGCCACGTCCAGCCCAGCAGCACGAACATGGCGTAGAAGCGGGTGAACTCGTCCTTGATTTCGTTCACGTCGAAGCACACCACCGGGGCGTCCGATATGTTCACCGCGGTCTGGCAGTCGAACATGCCCATGCTGGAGCCGCGCAGGAAGGGTTTCAAGATCACCGCCAGGTTCTCCGCCGCCGGTTTCGTAGAAAGCCGCCGCACCAGGTCGGACAGGGTGGGCATTTCCTTTTTCGTAAGGCCGACCGAAATGCTCCCGTCGGCATGCGTTTTCCCGGTTTCATATATGCTCTCCGGGTCGCAAACGATATTCCGGGCGGCGTACTCTTCCCGCAACGATTCCTCCAGCAGCGCGGATTCCTGCGGGTCGAGCGTCCGGCCGGCGAGGTCCTGCACCGCGGCGCGGATTATCGCCCTCACCTCCGTCACCTTGTCGTACAGGTTTATCGTCCTGTTGCCGGCTTCGTCTTCTTCCGGCTCCACGTCCAGCGGGTTGATGCCGGAGGAAACGCCGGGCACCAGCCGTATGTGCGCGCCGCCGACGTGTTCCGTCAACCGCATGTACTCCCGCTCCGGGTCGATGACCACCGTGCGCACGCCCAGCAGCGCCGAACGAAGCAGCATCAGTTTCAAGGTGGCGCTTTTGCCCGAGCCGGCCATACCGAAACAGGCGGCGTGCTGGTTCAGCAGGTGGGGCGGTCCGATGAAGGAATCATAAAAAATCGGCGAGCCGGTAAAGTAGTTGTGTCCCAGGAACACCCCGGAGGGATGCGAAAGGTCGGGGTTGGCCACCGGAACGTTGGCGGCCACCGCACCCGATGTCAGATTGCGAAAAGGGTACTTTCCCCGGGGCTGCCGCCCCAACGGCAGGGAAGTCTTCAAACCCTCCGCCTGGCGCATGATCCACACCCGGCCCTGGGTCGCCATGCGCGCCAGGGTGTCCTCCAGCAGGTCGGACCGGCGGTCCAGGTCTTCCGCGCTGCGCGCGTGAAGGGCAATCATGATCAGGACGTAGAACATGCGGTCCCGGTTGGTCTGGATGACTTCCCGGATGCCCTCCAGGTCCCGGATGATTTCGTCCAGTTCCGGCAGGCGCAAAATGTTCCCGGCCTTCTGATCGACCAGCCTCTGGGCGTAGGCTGAAGTGACCTTCTTCGTCAGGGCGGTGATCACGGCCCGGTCGGGAACCGGCAGCACATGCACCGAAAGGTCTATGTCCCCGATGGCGAGTATGCTGTCGGAAAGCCAGCCGGGATGAACTTCGCGGGGGTACACTGCCACGGCGTAGACGCGGCAGTACCGGGAGGCGCCAAGCATGAGCCGGTCGTATTCTTCGACCAGGCCGTCAGGCAGGAACAGGTCGTACAAATCAGGCACGTTGCGCTCAAAAGCCGGCCCGCTGTTTTCTTTACGACGATTCATGAAAAGCAAGGGGTATCCCCTCCTTCCCGTACTTGTACGGTTCAATCCCGCCCGCCGCGGCCGCCTCCGACGGCCTGGCGGTCCGCCACCGGTTCAGCAGCCGGTGCAGGAGATCAACTATCTCCCCGGTGTCGAGAATGGAAACCGGTATCTGCGCCCGGGACAGCCCGCCGGAAACTATGGACGCCTGGCGGTAAAGCTCCGCCCGCGCCTTCTCAAAGCCGTCCGCCGTATCGCAGCAGACGACCGCGTAGCTCTGCCTGGTCTGAACGGAACGGTCCTGCATGACCATCGACAGGAACTCCACCATCTGCGAGCCGTAGGCCTGAAGCTTCTCCGGCATGCCCTCCCGCCCGGAGACGATGTCCGCAATGCAGCGCACGGCGTCGACCATCTCGGTGGTGGTGAGAAACTGCACCGGCTGATTCAAGGACATCGCCAGCTGCATGAGAACGGACTCGATGCCGTGCTGCTCCGCTTCGGACATCAGGTGGTAGTCGACGGAGCCCAGGCGCAGGATCGCCCGGTACCGGCCCCCGGAAAGGGTGATCACGCCGTGGCGTATGTCTTCTATGTCCCACATCTCTTTGAAATCATCTTTCTTTTTCCTCTTTCGCTTAAGTCTGTCGTCCGGCCCGGACCGCCTCTTCCGGCCTCCCGTTGCCCGCTGTTCCATGAAGCGGCTCAAAAAAGGAATCGAGACGGCGGCAACAACGGCCAGGACGACAAAGGTTATGCCGATAAGCATTCATTCACCCCTTTTCTGCCACACAGGTGCCCCCATACAAGAGAAACTTCCTGCGCCTCTTTAAAAAAAGAGCCAGGTTGACAATATACCGGTCCATTTTCATGCCCCGGACTTCCCCGAATGCCAGCACGGGTCCCGCGGCGGCGGGTATCACCGCCGCAAGCACCCGCAGGAAGAGAGGAGCAAAGTGAAGCATCAGAAAAACGGACACGGCCGGGATTGCCCCGGCCAGAAGGTAGACCACCTGGCGAACCGACAGGACTCCGCCGAAGATCTTTTCTTCTTCGGTGATCTCCATCGGTACCGGAAACATGCGCATGACGCCGTCCCTCCCTCTCTTTTACTTCAACTGACCGCCCATGCCGATGAAAAAACCGGCCAGGAACATGGCCGCGCCCAGGATGACGCCGCCGACGCCGACGTAAAAAAGGCTGCTCATGGCCTCGGCCCTGCCGTGCGGGTTGACGTGGCTCATCATGATCTTTATCCCGACCACGACCACGGACAGGAAAAGGATGGCGCCGCCGATGGGCATCCCGACGTTCTGCACCAGCTGCCCGATCTTCGTCCCCAGTTCGGCGGCGTTTCCGGGACTTACGGGACCGTAGTTCTCTCCTTCCGCACAGGCGGCGCCGGCAAGCAACGCCGAGGACGCCAGGTATGCCGCGGCTCCGTACAACAGCCTGTGTAATCTCATGGTTACAACTACCTCCTTTATATTTTTTCAGCCGGACGTGAGGGCGTCGGCTATCGATTTCGTGATCCCGATTATCAACGGAATGCCCCAGAAAACCAGAAGGCCGGCCGCACCCGCAATTATGCCGCCCCACCCCATGCGGCGCACCATCTCGGCGCCGAGAAACGAGCCCGGGATCAGGAACAGCGCGCTGATCAGCAATACCACCATGGAGAGAGGTATCACCACCGACGCCAGGGACGCGTACAGCCTGTTCAACATCCCGGTGATTTTGCCGGCGGCGACTTCCGGCGGCACGGGCCTGACCATGCCGAAGTCCCGGTTTTTCACACCATTGCCGGCGCCGTTTTCAGCGCCGCCTGCGGGCGTCTCTACGGCTTTGCCGGGCGCAGCATCCCCACCCGGAACGCCGGCCGGCGGAACGGGTTGTTCCGGGGCAGCCAGGACGGCCGCCGGCAATGTGAAAACCACCAGCGCAAGACACAAAGAAAACAACAAGACCACTCGCATCGCCACAGTTTCAAACACCTCCTATTCACTACAAACGTTTCGGCGGGATTCCGGTTCCGTCACCACCTCCTCGGTCCCGCTTTTCCCCGAACATTGATTAGGATAGGGGGCGGCTTTAAGCCGCCAACCCTCCTACACCACCGTACAAGCCGGTCTGGCATACGGCGGTTCGTCAGAATGAGCACACTTCGAGTATCTTTGTGTTAGGCTTACAAAACCCAGCTTTGCAAGATATTCATTGGTTAAGGTGCGGTTTAGAATAGGGCTTCTGGATACTCTCCAGTAGCCTTTTCTTGTGTTGGCGAATTCCCATGCTTTGCCATTGTCTATTCCCAGTTTTACCAGGTTACTGTGCCTCGTTTTAATTTTCGGCCATTGTTTCCAGATACACATGCGAGTTCTTCGCATAATCCACTCGTCCAGGTCACGGGCTAGGCCTTTCATGTCTGCCAGCCCGAAGTAGTTAACCCAGCCAATGATACAGCGGTTTAGAGCTTCTACCCTTTGTTCCGTACTTTGGCCGTTACTTCTGGATAGAATCTGCCTCACCTTGTCCTTGAATTTCTTAACTGGTTTTGCGTGGACTCGTATTCCTACTCCACTCTTTTTGAAGTAGAAGGAAAAGCCCAGAAACTTTCGCCTCCAAGGCCTGTCCGCTGCGCTTTTCTCCCTGTTGACTCTCATCTTCAGTGCGCCCTCAATATACTCCGTTATGCTTTGCATAACTCTTTCTCCGGCGCGTTGACTTCTTAAATAGATGTTACTGTCATCGGCGTAACGGCAGAATTTGTGTCCCCGCTTTTCCAGTTCCTTATCCAGTTCATCCAGCATGATGTTGCTTAGTAGTGGGCTTTAGTGTCCGCCCTGAGGACAGCCTCCATCCACTTCCACCACCACGCCATTTACCATGACTCCGGATTCCAGATAGGCCCGGATTAGTTTAAGCACCCTTCTGTCCGTTACTTTTCTTGCCACCAGGCTCATGAGATTGTCATGATTTACGGTATCGAAATACCGGGCAAGGTCGATGTCCACCACCCACCTGTAACCTTCTTGAATGTACTCTTTTGCCTGGGTTACGGCTTCTTTCGCACTTCGTCCCGGCCTGAATCCATAGCTGTGTTCAGAGAATTTCGGGTCGAAGATGGGTGTTAGCACCTGTGTAATAGCCTTCTGAATCATTCTGTCAAGCACTGTCGGGATACCGAGCAGACTAACTCCCCCATCAGGCTTGGGAATCCCCTTTCGCCTGACCGGGTTTGGGACGTAACTCCCTTCCAGTATGGCCTGCCGGATAGCACTGCCATGCTGTTTCAGGTAAGGCAGAAGTTCATCTACCTTCATTCCGTCCACGCCATGGCTGCCTCTGTTGGCCTTTACCCGCTTGTAGGCTTGGTTCAGGTTGTTCCTGTCCACAATCTTCAAAAAGCAGGTAATCGGAATACCCGTTGCCGCCGTTTCTTCCGTTCTTGGACGCCGCAGATACGCTCGGCACTCCCTGCATACCTTTGGGTTCCACCCTATTCTTTGCAGGCCAGCCTTCACTTGAAGTTTTCTGCTTTCTGTGCGTATCCGTCGAGTACCGCAAACTTCCAAAAACCTCCTGACGTTCGGTCCTTCAGTTGGTGTTCATGACAACCAACCTATTATGGCCTCTGCTGACTTCTGGCAGTTCAGTCGCACATTACTGTACGGGTTGCCCCTTCGAAGTTCATCTTCATGGCGTATCTGCCAGACCTCCCCGGGTAAGAACGATAGCCTTCATCCCATGTACCCGCCGCATCTACTGTGTGGGATTCGGGCAGTGTTGGACTTTGCTTTGTATGGCAAACTCGTCCGCCCCACATCAGCCTTGTATGCGGTTTTTGTTCATCAGGTCGGGACTTTGCCTCCGGCTTCCTTCAGATTCCACCTCGCGATGGACACCCTTGCCATTGGCTAATGGTTCCCACTGCCAAGTCCATAGCGGACTTTCACCGCCAAGCTACCGCCCATGCCGGGCGCACCACCACAAAAAAGCCCCCGGTCGGCGAGGACCGGAGGCTTTTGTCTTAAAGATGCTAAAGATTCTTTTTTTACTCCGTTAAATTTGACTGTTTCATCAGTAAGCTGGCTTCCTTTTCGTTTAAGCAACGATAGTTTTGAGGGGGAACAAAGTTCGGTAGGACCTCCCGGGAATCAAACGGCACCGAAAACTCTATAATTCTTGAGAACGTCAATACGCTCCCACGCTCGCATCCCTCGAAGTAGCGCCAAAACTCTTCTTCGCTGATTTCTCCGAAAGAACCGTATTCCTTCCAAATAGCATCGATCTCCATTTCGATAACAGAGGAAACGTGTACAAGGCCGAATGAAACACAAAAAGAAAGTATTGCTACTTTGTACTACAGCACATCAACAAGTAATTATGGTATACGTGCTCGGTGTTCATTTACGAGGGGCTAGATATTTTCTTTCATTTCAGCAGCTTTCTGCTGTGTAGAATATATGGAACTTCGGCCAATTCACTAACTGGAGTTGGTTCAAGCCGTCCGGCGGAGTTTAAAGTGTATGCCCTATACTCCTCTGGATAATAACGATAGATTAGCGAAATCGGGCGCTTCATTGGGCAACCTACATAAGCAGCCATGACACGCATGGCTTTCAAGTCGTCATGACTAGGCTTTAATGACCACCCCCTATGACAGTGCCAGTCTCCTACGTAGTAAAAGCAGCCATTGAACTCCTGCCCAGCCCGGTTGCAAAACTGCGTGGCGTAGCGGCCATCGATTAAGACACTGAAGTAACCTCGCTTCCCTAGTGGCCCTGGACCGGCTGCATGCGTAACAACGACAGCCTCGTCAGTGGAAACGTAACCAACCATCGGACCACCTGTTTCTTTCAAAAATGGTGTACGCCGCACTTCTTGACGTATCGTGTCCAATGCGCCGCTAAGGATGAAAACGTGTCGGTACATCATAAGGGATTACACACCGGGCATCCCGGCCGTTTGTGAATCTCTAAAACCGCCGGAGCGAGGTCTGGTACACCTTCACTGGTGCGCGCAACCCACCGGACGTAGTCGCCACGGAAATCTTTCCGTCCTGATTCATCACGAAGCAGCGTTTCGACTGCTACCCACGCAGCCAAGTTAGCTACAACCCCAATTTCATATGTTGCCCCGGTAAAAGTAGGCTGTTCACAACCAGGCGCGAAAATCCCGACCTTAGGGGCAGGAGCCCCTGGGGGGCGATCAGTCTCCCATTCAGCATACCAGCATTGCCAGCAAGCAGTTCTACCAGGTATTACTCGCACAATCTCCCCACCCCAGGCACCATTCGTTACAGTTGCATAAACCGACGGTACACCAAAGTCATGACACATATCGTTAACCCATCGGCTGACACCATGAGAACCTGTGGTTTCGATCACCAAATCCGCTGCGGCAAGGAGGTCAAACAGTATATTCTCATCCGCAGAAAAATCAAGGTCTCCGATTCTCATACATAGCTTATCAACGTTAATCATAGGATTCATTTCATATAACCGCTTTGCTAAAGCTAAAACCTTAGGATCGCCATAACAGCAAACCCCTACCTCATGCCTTACCGAGTTTTCGGGTTTAAACATATCAAAATCAACCAAACCAAATCGGTTGATCCCACTTGAAGCCAATGCGACAGCAATTTTGGAACCCATGCTTCCACAGCCAACGAAGACGACCTTTTTGCCAGCCAAACCGCCGAGACCAGGAATCCTAGCCACGCGTTCTTCGCTACGATAAGGAAATGCACGTATGTAATGAAAAGTGCCACTAGTAGGGGCCTGAACCACCAACCACCCAAAACGTTGCCCCAATACGGTTCCAGATTGCTCTGGAAAGACAAATGCTATCCACTGTTTGGTCTTTAAATTATGCTGATCAAGCCACGTACTGAAGTCCTTGGGTCCTTCTAAGAAAGGCAACGGTTTCGGCAACCATACAAGTGGCCCTTTTTCTTCTTGTCCGCCTGAGCACCAATTACTAAAAGCAGCCCCGACCTGTCCATGCCACTCGCCAAGTTTAGCACTCAATATAATTCCACGGCCTTTGATGGAACCTTTACTGTGGTTACTTGTGCTCCTGCGAAATCTTAGACGGAAAGTCCCAATAAGTGGAACGTCGGCGGCTACGATATCAGGGGTTGCCACTTCGGGCGGCACGAAAATGGCTGAATCTACAGCGTAATGGTATAAAGCTGAAGCAGGCTCAGGCACCTCATCCTCAACTACTTCCGCTTTGTCCGAAAACAACCGGATAATTTCCTCGGCCTCGTCAATGGCCACCGAGCCCGACAACTCCGCAGACCATCGCCTTTGCCCAGGTCCAAATAGACATATCTCCCATGTTCCAGGACGTTGGTGACGACGCAAAAGCCGTCCCGGCGTTTCGCTAAAAATACGAGGTGGCATAGATGGAAAAGCTCCAGGGTACTTAATCACTAACGGTCTGCTATAGTCTACTGACGAAGCACCGGTGAACACCACATGCTGATGGAGTTGCAGGACTTCGTCATCAAGGACGAAGCCCCGTTTTTCCATGTCAGCAACTTCCTCTTCAAAACGTTCAGGGTGCCTTTCATACCACAGCTGATATGGCTTAATCATCAGTGCTCACCCGTGACGACGATCTGGCTGCGGTGGACGATCATCACGGTCGCGGCGTGGTGGCCGCTCCGGCGGAGGACCAGGTGGTTCTACAGGCCGTCGCCCTGGATCTACAGGACGCCCCGAAGATGATTTGCCGTTCCCATGAAGGTTATTCATAATATAAGCCATAGGATTCACACACCTTTCATCTGATAATACCCTGATTCTTATGGATTGTTTCGCTAAACCTAATTCCTCCTTCCTGATCTATATTTTTTCACGTTACCAACTGGTTGATTTTAATTATATACCAAAAATATTTTTATGGCAAGTTAACTTATCATGTTTACGAATTATGTATTTCCGTATATAATATATATAAATATAAAAAAGGGTGGTGAACATGGAACAAAAAATAATCGGGTTAAACCTTCGCCGAATTCGTGAAGCAAGAGGCTTGAGCCAATTTCAAGTGGCTGCTCTTGCCGGGATTTCAAGGCCTGCATATCGGAATATTGAAAATGGAAACTCAACCCCAAAAGTATCAACCTTACAAAGTATCGCTACTGCGCTTGGAGTAAAATTACAAGATTTATTTAGACAAACTCGCACTTTAGAGAAAGTCAGATTTCGAGCATTAAAGAGGATGAATAGCCGAGATTATATTTTATCTGAAGTAACCCGATGGGTTGATGACTATAATTACCTGGAAAATTTATTAGACAATCATGTAGAATATCGATTTAAGGATCTTGCCAATCGTTCATCTGCCATTCCTGCAGGGGTTGACAGAGCAAAGCAGGTAGCTAAGCTTGCAAGAAAAGAGCTAAATCTAGGCGAAAAAGAACCAATTCGCGATATTGCTGGTTTGTTAGAGTCAAATGGAATAAAACTACACACCATTAGTCTTGCATCGGACGGATTCTTTGGCTTGTCAGTTTCCGATGGAGATGGAGGTCCTGCTATCATTATTAACGTTTGGGAGCGGATTTCTGTTGAACGATGGATTTTTAGTGCTGCTCATGAACTAGGGCATTTATTGCTTCATTTGGGCGCCTATGATGTAAATGAAAGTACCGAAGATAAAGATCAAGAAGTTGAAGCGAATGTCTTTGCTTCCTATTTCCTAATGCCTGAAAAAGCTTTTGAATCGGAATGGGAGGATACTTACGGCTTATCCTTTGTAGATCGCGTGCTTAAGGTGAAACGAATATTTCAGGTTAGTTATAAAACCGTCCTTTATCGGCTATCCGAGAAAATAGGAAATCCCGTATGGAGAAAGTTTCAGAGCGCTTATAAATTAAGAACTGGTAAAACTTTGGGTACTAGCGAAGAGCCGGAAGCTCTATCTCCGAATAAATTTCAACAATCCATGTCGGAGGTTTTACGTTCTCAGGAACCGGACTCTCTATCCTCATCTGATTTCATTGAAGATCGTTTATCTAAACTAGTTCGCATTGGCATTGAAAAAGATAAAATTACCTTGAGTCGTGGTGCCGAAATACTAAGATTAGACCTTGAAGCCATGCGAGAAAGAATTTCTTCTTGGGAGTAGGTGAATGAGAACGAAAAAACAGCATTTTCTAATACTGGATGCGAACATTCTTATCGACTTCTTTAAATGTGACAAAACTATTATCAAACTACTGTGCATTTATGTAGGTCACATCTACCTAGCTACGCCTGTTTTGAATGAAATCAATGAAATAAGCGAAGGTGATTGTATAGAACTTGGGATTAGACTTGTGGAACCAGAACTGGAACAGGTTATGTCAGCAGTGGAAAATAGGGGGTCCTTATCTTTCCAAGACCATTTATGTTTAATTCTTGCTAAAAAATATGGTTGGGCATGTGTAACAAATGATAAACCGTTAAGAAGACAGTGTGAATTAGAGGGTGTACCAATGATTTGGGGAATTGAGCTAATTTGTATATTGGTGGAATCGGGCGGGCTTTCTGTTATGCATGCCAGGGATATTATTCTACAAATACAGCAGAATAACCCAAAATACATTACAGACGACATTGTAGAACGTGCCTTTGAAAGACTGGGGTTTAATAATCCTGATTAATGAACCGATATAATTAAAACATTGGTTTCCGTTTAAATGTGGCACAAGGCTATACCCGGGTGAATATAGAAGAACCACTCAACCGTACTGCCGTGTGACTCATGACGGTTTTTGTTTTCGATTTCTTTGTCACGATTCGGACAACATAACTTTTTCACACATAAACCCTCCTTTTTTTTCTTCATCCAGGATAAAAAGGAGCCGAAACCGGCTCCTTCCTCTCAAAAATATTTCACCCCTGCGGCGCCGGACGACTCCCCTCATATCCGGCCCCTCCCGCCCCAGGTTTTGCGCCGGTCTGCCTCCGCAGGGTGAAATTTGCTCCTCAGTTCTCCAGCACCGTCCTTTCCACCCACCAGTCACCATAGCTGTTGTAGTACAGCTCCCGCTTGACGGGCAGCCACACCGTGTGATCGTTTGAAGTGATCCGCCTGATGTTTCCCCGCGCTCTCGTCGATACGTAGGGCGTGTTTACGAATCGCTGCAATTCCTCGTCCGTCATGGCGTTCTCCGCTTTCAGGACGTGGCCGCTCACGCCCGGGCCGATGATCGTAAACTGGCTGTTCTGAGAGGCCCACCACGCCACGTTCTGGATATAACCCGTCGTCCAGAAGCCCGGCGCAAGGTAGGCTCTAAACGCGCCGTAGTCGTATCCCACAATGCTGTCCGTTTTGAGGGTGGTGCGGAAACCCCAATATGTCCCATACGGCAGCATGTATTCAGGTTTTCCCATTCTCACCCAGCGGTCGTGGAATCTTTCCGCAGACCAGCCGTCGAGTACAAGATCGCCCGTAAAGGCGCCGAAGCTGCGCGGCGCAATGTTTAACGGTTGAGGGCCGATATTGGCGATGTGAATTTTCTCATTCTCTTCATATGCGTATATTCCCTCGATGTCTTTCACGGTGACCGCATAATCGTTGGGGTTGTGCATGTACGCGGTCACTTTCAGATGCGCCCGGGCCGGTTCATCAACCCAGCCCCAGTATCCTCCGTACCCCCACGGATGCTTAATCCAGCCCCAGCGGCGGCCTGGTTCTTTGTATGAAGCCACCTGGAAGTGACTTCCCACGATCGGCCTGTACACCACGGGCACGTTTATGCGCTGTATCGGCTTGAACTGTTCGTAGTACCACCCGTCGCCCGGCCCGTATCTCATCTGGTCCCTGGGAAGGAGTTCCAGCCGGATTTCATTGTCCGCCATCGGGTCCCCGGTCGATTCTTTTAAGGTCGATGTGTATCTTCCCGAGTTCCACCAGTAAGGATAAACTTTTGAGATGTCCCAGGTCTCCGAAACCTTTCTGTAAAAACGTTCGGACGTCGTTACGTTTCCGTTCCGGTCCCGGATGTATGTTTTGACGTAAACCTCGTCGCCGTTTCTGTCCGGTGACACCCATCCCCGGTAGTCTCTGGAGTTGTTCCAGTACGGGTTTTTTCTCTCGATGGGAACCCAGCCGGCGAGCATGGGGTCCCAGCCCTGGTTTTTCTGTATGGAAGGATCGTAAACATACTTCCACATGATGTTTGTTTTGTAATGCGGCGCGTCCACCGGGCCGGCCGGTTTTTCCTCCGTCCATTCGCCGTACCGGCCGTGCTGCACGGAGGGCATGCCCGGCATTTTCACGCTGCCTTCATGGTTCGGCCAGTCTCCCGTCACACCCCACACCCATGCCGGTTTGGGATCGTATTCCAGGCGGCCGAAGGAAGAATCCGGGCTTTCGGACACCCATCGGGGCGCCCACTTGACGCCGCGCGTCAGGGTGCGCAACTCTTTGGAGTAGTAAGGTATCCACTCTTCTTTCGGCTGCCCGTCGTAGTATCTGATCACGCGTTCATTCGGGGAAGTGTTGTATTCGGTTTCTATCCGCACGCCCTGGCGCTCGGCGAGTTCCCATGCGGCTTTGCCGAGCACGGCGTTTTCAACGCCGGTAACTTCGGTGGCGGTCATGAAGCTTCTGCTCTCCACGGAGTCTTTATTTTCTATTTTCGGCATGACCAGCCTCATCATCTTCGTCTGGTACGGGGCGAAACGCGTCGCGCCTTCTTCCGAGAAGGCGGAACCCGTCACCCTGGCTTTGCCGTCCAGAGATACGGGATTCTGGTTGTAAAAGCCGAAGATTATCCACCGCCAGTAGTCCGGGTAATTGTTCCCGTATGGCGAGTAGAGAACCACCGGCGGAGAGCTCATCGCTCCGATCTGCCGGTTGGGGTTGTTTGGGTCGTACTGGCCGTACAGTTCGAAACGACGCAGGGAAAAGGTGTCTTTGCTCCCTCCCCAGAACGCCTGTGAGTTCACCAGGGGCCTCAACGGCTTCGGGCTGCTGTAGTCCGGCGCGGTTTCGTACCGGTCGAGCACTTTTATGGTTTTCTTAATCACGGTCGCTTCAGGCACGCCGGCGCGGCCGGTAGGTCTGCCGGTATCCGGGTCGTATTCGATGAAAATGATCATGCCCGCATCAACCCATCTCCCGTAATAGCAGTTGCCGTCCCACAGGTACGTCCATTCCGGCCGGTTGTCGTCCCCCGCCCAGGCCTGCCGGGGCGAGAGCCACGAAATGAGCCTCACTTTTATTTTAGGCGGGGTGGCTTCTTTATATGGCACCCACTTAAGCTTCGTCACCGGTTCTTCTACGATCACTTCTTTATAGACGGGCTTTGTGATTACGGGGTAGTACACTCCTTCCTCCCACCAGCCGGTTTTTATCGGGGTCCACGGCGGTTCGGGTTCAGGCTCCGGTTCGGGCTGCGGTTTGGGCTGCGGTTTGGGCTCCGGTTGCGGAGTCGGAGTCGGCGTCGGAGTCGGCTCGGGCCGGTTTTCACCTTTCTTAAGGCCCACTAAAGCCACCTTCTGGACGTTGTCCGCATAATTGGTCTCGGCGGCCCCGCTGTCGCCGAAGATTTTCCTCCCATTGTTGCGCCACTCGGAGACCAGGTTTTGATTGACCCAGCCGTTGCTATAATAGATATTAGCGGTGGCGATGATCTCGTATTGAGGGGCTTCGCCTCCCGGCAGCCCTTCCGGCACGGGAGCCTCGAACTCCTTGCTGACGATCGCCTGCGGGCCTTCGGTGTCCCAGCCTCTGCCGTAGCCGCGCAGTTTTGATACTGTTTCATTGTAGATCAGGATGGGGGCCTTGCCGGAGGCCTTGATGTAAGCGCGCAGGTGGACGTTTCTTACATCGAACGGCATCTCGTTCACCAGGCTTACGGTGAAGCGGTCCTTCTCGCCGGGTTCCCTGGCCATGTAGGTGCGTTCCAGACCCACCAGCATTATGTTGTAGTTCTGGGCTATTACCACGTCTCCGTAGCCGCCGGTTTTGTTCCGTACAGAGACCAGCATCTTGCCGCACCACTCGGTCATGCCCCACCAGCCGATGTCACCAGGGGTGGATGCGGTATTGCCGTCCATGTCGGTGTAGGTGATGGGGCCGCTGGATTTTTTGTAGACGAAGTTGCCGTTGCCGTCGCGCCAGCCTACGTCGGCGGGTTTGGAGGCGGAGCCGTCGCCGTCTTTGACGCGCTGCGGGTCGCCAGGGGTGGCGTTAGGGTCGGGGGTTCTGTCCTTGTACTTCGTGTAATCGTCCCCCTTCGTTCTGGTGACATTTACCTCCAGCTTGTACATATTCGCGGCCCGGTTCCACTCTTTGTTGCCCACAGTGTCTTTCCACCCGCCGGGACGGTCACTCAGGTCGTAGTACCTGCCGCCGGACAGAAACGGCCAGTTCAGGGGGTCGAAGTAGGAATCTTTGAGCGTCTTGAATACTTCGTCCGCAGGTACGGCGGCCTGGCCGGTGTCAAAGTAGTCTGCGGGGTTGTCGAATTTGTGGTCGAAGCTGGGCACGTACATGGTATCGATGGTGCGCACCGCTTCGGCGCCCCCGCCGAGGAGGATTTTGTATCCGAATTTGGCCCAGGTCATGTAAGCGTACTTGCGGGAGACGCCGTCGTATTTGTATTCGTCGGGGGTGGGGTATTTGTTGCCATCCTTACCACCACCTTCCTTTGTCCATGTGCTATTATCAGCCGCAAAAACTGCGACCACCCCCATGATCAGGAATATAGCAGCCACGATGAACAGCGGCCTGGGGAAATTTCTTATTCTGTTTTTCAGTCCGGTAAACATGATTACTACTCTCCTTTCTTTGGAAATCCACGTTTTAGAAACATTGGAATTAAATCTGTTCACATTAGGATCACACCCCTCTAAAATAATCCTTAAAAAACAAAAAGAGCAGATTCTCCATCCTGCTCAACATTTTCAAAAAAAATAAAGAGCGGTATATATTTCCGCCCCTATTTGTACCAGTCCCAAAACTCTTCGTGCGATACCCCAATGTGCTTCAGTATCTTAGCCAGTTTTTGTGGCCTGACTCGCTTGCCCGGATGATGGTGTATTGTAAAAGACACGCCCTTTCGATTTCTACCTACAACAACCGGCGAGCCATCTCCACGCAGGATAAGACCAAAGCGCTTCACCAGAGCAATAAGCTCCTTGTAGGTTATTTCTGGTAGAGACGCTATCTTTAACTCACCTCCACCAAAACCCTCTTCTTATTTGATCCGATAATTTCCTCTCTGCAACACTTCACCAGTTCGTTTATGGCAAGTTTCAAGTTCTCCAAAGCTTCCTGTTCCGTGTCACCACTTGCAGTGGCTCTCAATTCATCGCAATAGGCAAGATACTCATCATCAGTTTTCTCAATTACACAAAAAACCTGCATAAAAAACGCCTCCATCTTCAGTTAAAGTAAGGTAGTGAACCTGTCGGAATCGTAAAGAACCTTAGAGAGGCTTTTGCCCGCCATACAGGTCCTCCTCATAGGTATGAGACCCTTTATCTTTTGGTCCACCATCTATACCGATCAGCTTTTCGAGCGCACACTTTTTCTCAGCAGGCACCACCTTCAACCGCTTGAACAGCTCGTTTTTTAACTTGGCCGGCAAACTGCGAATTTCTTCTTCCAGCCTGTCTATTCCCACTACGGCTCCACTCCTTATACGTATCGCCTTTTCATTTTAACTGATTTCCCGTTTCCAGGCAAGATTACCAAATAAGACGGGAGAAAACTCCCGCCTCATGCTGACTTACGATTACTGGGCTCTTAATCCCAACTCTGAAAAACAACTATACCGATCTTCTCATCCTCATGGCATCCCAATCTACCTCCGGGTACATATCTGCTGTTGTCCAATATCATGTAAATTTCGTCTATATTATAGTTACCGAGCATCATCGCCCCGTTGACCACTTGCGGAGTGTTAACCCCCACCAGTTCGATTCCCGGCCTTTTCATTTGGTCGGCATATTCCATAATATACCCGTTCAGCTTCAGCAGGCTACTGCCTGCGTCAATCTCAAACCAGTAGTCCGGGTACATGTACATCTTCAGCGTCTGGCCGTCCCAGATCAAGTTTTCCTCCGGCACGCCCAGGGCTTTGAGGGTGTCTACGACCGGCAGGTAGATAAACTTATCCTTGTCCATAAACGGCGCGGCGGACAGAGCCAGCGGAGCGCCGCCTTCTATGTAGTGCTTCTTACCAACCACATAACCGCCCGTCCAATCCTTTTCGGTAAACGGCTCCTCCCTGATCGTGGGATTCACGTAAGCGTTCTTATCGCCCACCTTGAAGCCCAGCGTGTTCAGCCCGGCCGGGGGCGAGAAAGGCGAACTCCTCCGCTGCGGCTGCCGGAGGGTCACAGTTTTGGTAGCGGGGTCCCAGCCTACGTCTACTCCGAACCCCTCAGCCACGTACCGCGCCGGTAGATATGTCCGGTCATTTCTAATCAGCGGTGCAACGTCCATCATCTTGTAGCATTTCTTTATGTATGTTTCGTCGCCGCCGAGCTCGGTTTGGTAGGTAAGGTACCACGGGTTGTCGTTCGGGCAGTATCCCCAGTAAGTCTGGTAGAAGTTGCTCTCCTTGCTGCCGACCCGGAACTTGAGCACGTTATAACCTCTCACCAATTGCACAGTCTTTGTCGGCTCGTCCCACACCACGCCGCTCTCCGGTACGCCCAGGGCGTAAGCAATATAGCGAATAGGGACGTAGGTCCTACCGTTCTCGATGAACGACCTAGCGTCCATATCATACATTTTGCCGCTTGCTGTGTAGCTCGCTTCTCCGACGACGAATTTGGCGTCCACCGGGGGCACGGCGTAGGGAGCCTCCAGGCGGGCATACTCATTGCAAGCAGAGCACTTCGCCCCCGCCGGGGAGGCTACAACGAATAAGGCCACGATAAGGGTCGCCAGGATCAACAGGTTATTCAGTTTACGCATTGGTGATCATCCTCCCTTGTTCATTTTACCACATTTTTCAGCCGTACAGGGGAAAATACGGCTTTTTTAGTTTTAAAACATCCGCAGGTAGCTTATTCTTCTGCGCCCTGCTGCGGTACCAGTTATTTTCGCCAGCAGTGTGGCTGCTTCCGGCTCCGGCGCGGGGGTCTCCGGCAGGATCACCAGTTGCGGATGCGGGTACCGCCGCGGCAGGTCGGAAGGCGGTCTTAAGCCCTGCGGCAGCGCCAGGCGGCCGGCGGCGTGGTCGTAGTGCTGCCTGCACCACTCGGCCAGAGCGGTGCGTGAGATGGAAAGCCGGCGGGGAATTCTTTTTGCCTGCAGGCGGAGGTAGGTTTCCAGGTGCAGGTCGTGTTCGCTTGTTTTCCACGATTGCCGCAGGTCTCCTTCTCTTTTTCTCCTGATCTGTTCTTTCTCCCGTTTATTTTCTTCGGCGGAGAATATTTCCCGGAGGGCGGCTGTTTCTTTTTCACCCAGGCCGGGTATGATCAGGGAGTCTTGGAGGGTGGTTTTCAGCTTTTTTACGGTGCGGTGGAAGGTGCTCCTGTCGACGCCCGTTAGAGTTATCAGTTCGCCGGGTGGTACGTTATGGAAAATCATAAGGGCCTTTGCCGTAAGCAGCATCAGTTCGCCGTTTTTCAGACGCCGGCTGCCGTTTTTTAACTGCAGTCGCCGGTTGCCTGGTAAATTGCGGCAAAAAAGATCAACAGTTTTCTTGCCTGGGCAATACGAATCCATATATACACCGCCGGTTTGTTCCGGTTTTTTTTACGGAGTATACTGATGTATCTCACCCGGGGCTAACCGCCGGGTTCTCACAAGGTAAGTTTTCGAATCAGAACTACTGTTTGGCAGGTATTTCCTGCCGGGTGTTGAAGTATGTTAAGTTGTTCCCTGATCTCCATCAAGCAGGGCCGCCACGGGAACGCCGAGGGCGGCGGCAAGACGTTCTAATGTGCTTAACGAAGCATTCGACTTGTGGTTTTCCAGTTTACTAATATGAGTTTGATCAGTACCGCTCTTCAGCGCTAATTCAACTTGCGTCATTCTCTTTGCCTTGCGAATAGGTTTAAGAAGTATTTTCATGGTTATCATCCTTTACTTCAAACTTTATTGTATGGCTTTTGCCCATAAGTTTCAATCGTAAATTATGGTAAATAATCATAGATACATTCTTTTTTCTTGTTTTTAAGCCTTTATCCTTGCATTTTCAGCTTTTTTCAATTATTCTATATACAAGATTATTATGGCTGTCAGCCATAATATTTTGGGGGCATAATTACCTTGGATATCGGCCAAAAAATAAAAATCTTACGAACAAAAGCAGGTTTATCCACAACAAATCTTGCAAATATAACAGGAACCAGCCAATCTCACATAACAAAAATTGAAACCGGCAATTCTAGCCTGTCTATAAGCTTACTGCAACGCATCTGCTCCGCCCTGGGCATCACTCTTTCCGAGTTTTTTGCCGAAAACGCCGAAACTAAGGTAACGCCGCCGGGAATACGCCGCCTGGTCGAATCGGCTCGTCGGCTCGTCCCACACCAACTGGAACTTGTGCAGAGAACCGTGGACGAGTTGGCGGAGTTCAACAGACTGAAAGAAACCGGGATGACCGGAAAAGAAGAGCGGGATGCTTCGAAAGCAGGCCCGCCTTCCCATGACAGCGACATTGACTTAAGCAACCTTAAAAAACTTGTTGAAGACGACATCATCGAACTCACGGTAAAAGGCAGACCTCTCACCCCGGAGCAAAAGGAAGGGTTCCTCAGGTACATCGATGCTCATCCGGACTTTGAGACGGAGGAGGAAATCGATCTCCGCAACATGCCGGTGGCTGCACATAACGAAGGGGATCCGCTGGTGCTGACGCCCGGACTGGAAGCCCTCCTGAAAGTTTCGATCAAGCTCAATGAGATGCTCGAAAAGTACCTTGAGGAGGAAAAAGGCACAGACCTTTAACTATGAGAGATTGCAGCATTCGTTGTCAGTTTAGTTTAAAAAGCTCGGGATGCTTATTAATGTATTCCATGAGTGCATACGGGCAAGGCGCAAATAAGCAGGGATTTTTCAAACTCATGTGAATATATAACACCCCTATGGCAAGGAGCAATACTATAAATATCTTTTTAAAAATATTTCTTTTCAAGGTTTCCAAGGATCATTACCGCCTTTCATTAAAAATCATACTTGTCCTGGGCCGGAGGTACACATGGCAAACTCGACGAGAACAACAAAAGCAGCCTTGCCAAAAATCCTATTTTACTCTATCGCAATCGAAGGCGCTTATTTCTTTCTCGCATGGCTTTTTCAGCAAACCTTCACAGTTCCGGAAATAAATACTTCGATAAAAACAATTCAGGCTGTTTATCAACTAACTGGCAATGGAATTGTTCCGCTGTTTCTGGTTAATGCAGGAATTTTTTCAGTCTCTTTCTTAATGTCTATCCTGGCTTTGGGTGCCTTTTACAGAATAAGAAAAGAGTCTTTTGACAGTACAAAACTTCTTGCTTTCTTCTTTTTTAAATCTTTATCAATCCCATTTTCTTTACTCATATTAATTACATCCCTGCTTGTACTGTGCCTGGCACAGTACCAAATAATCTGGTTAATATCAGCCTTCTTGGGATGGTTTTTAAGCAACGGGTACGCTTTAAAAACGGCATTCCTCGCCATTCTAGGTTATCACGGTTATACAGAAATATTTGCATTATCTTTTCCGCTTGCCACATTTTGCACACTTTTCAATAAAAAGTTAGATGAGCTTGCTGTTTTTGATTCCATTGCTTTAAAGGTTTTTCTACTCGGATTGGTAATTCTTTTCGTAAGCGCTTTTTTGGAAATACAGTTTACACCTTTACTGGTTGAGAGTATATGTGGAAGTTTGCCTATGAGGTAGCGTTTCGAATACAAAACAAACCTTCCCGCAGGAGCAGGAAAGGAAATTGAAAAATACGTGGAAAAGCTTTTACAATTAGTTATTGCAGAAGATCTGAAACTGATATATATGCCGCTCCGCATCCACAAGGAAGGCCTCCACGGTATGTACCTCCCCGCCAGGAAGCTGATCTGCCTGGACGCCGGACTTAAAAAACTGCCGAAGCTCCACCGCTGCGTCCTGGCGGAGGAGTTGGGCCACCATTTTACCGGAAGCCGGACGGCTTTCGCTTTTTACCCCAGCTACTCTGTGAAAAGAAAGATGACGACTGAAGATGAAAAGGCGTTGAGGTGGGCGACAGACAGGCTCATTCCTACCAATGAGTTGCTTCGCCTTTTTGATGAAGGGTTCCACAAGTGCAAGGTGCTGGCCGACTACTTCGGGGTAACTGCCTGGCTCTTGTTCCGCAAGATGGAGTTTCTGCAGTGCGCCGGTAAATACAAGATCGACAGGCAAATAATAAGCACGGTTAAGTTATCGTGCCTGTGATCTACCACTGGTTTAAGAACCAAAAATTAATTTTCCCCTGCCGGAGCCACTTCAGAAGCAGGGCAAGAAGAAGTTCCCAGGTTTTTCAAGTGTTCCATTACCATCTCCACACCCAGATCAGGTGCTCCACGCCGCCCGAAGTAGCGGGTAAAGCGCGCCAGAAGTTCACCGGCAAAGGGACTGTCCAGTGAAGCCAGCCTCCTCAGGTCACCAAGATCGTTACATTTCCATGCAACCAGTTTTTGAAAGTCAACAACCAGGTCTGGAAAAAACGGTACACCAGGCAAATAAAAGTAACGTTCTGGTTGACCACTCTCCCGATTATTGATAAGCAACCTCATGAATTTTTTCTTAACCTTATTCGACGGTTCTGGTAAGCCCTCACGCCACTCCCTGTATTCTGGCTGATTCGTCAGCAAATCGCAGGAGGCCAGCAAAACCCTTTCCGCCTTCTTTTGCCATATGTCGCAGGTGGGAGTCAGCAGTACCCAATAACCATTTTGCTCACCGATCTGGCCGTGATACAGGTCACCCGCGAGATGCCTGTCCTCCAATGGTGGCATCACATAATACTGCATTGGGTGAACTTTCTCTTCACCACTATTATCTTCAAAAGAACCACCGAGATCCCTGACAAGTTCATAAATACCTGATTCAGAGAGAGAAAGTGCAAGGCGTCTCGCCAGAAGATAGGCCAGTGCAGTGAGATCAGAACTGGTACTGAATTCCTTCCAGCGGCTCATTACAAAATCCCACATATACTTACACTGCACCCTCTCCTGATGTCGGATCAGCGCCCGATTGATGAGAGGAAGGCCGCTTTTAATAACCTCTTTTACTGTTTCAAGCAAAGAAGACAACCCTTGAGTTTTTTCAACCACATGAACCCCCGGGCTCTCCAGGTCGCGGACAAGATGAGGTACAGCGGTATAAAAAACGACAGGTAGAAAACATCTCTTTTTAACAGACTCCAGAGTTTGAATGCCAGCTCCCTCTTCTGAGGAAACCACTCTTCCGCTTCCAAGTCTGACATCCAGAATAATCAAATCAAAACGATACCTTTCTATAGCCTTAATAGCATCATCAAAGCTACTAATAGTCTCGACCTGCAAACGGCCACTGGAATCAGAAACAGTCTCACCCTCCAGAAAATCTTTTGCCTGATAACAAAAGTCCTCGTCATCATCAACCAGCAGTACCTGCCAGACAACACTTTCCTCCATATTAGACCCTCCTGCGAAGGATTATTCTAAATGTGGCACCAGGAAGTAGCCCCCCATCAACGAGTTCCAGTTCTCCATTGTAATATTCCTTTACAATCTCGCCTGCAATTGTTAACCCCAGTCCAATACCATCAGGCTTGGTTGAAAAGTACGGTTCAAAAATACGTTCTCTAAACTGAGGAGCAACACCGGGACCACTGTCAGAGAACAGGATTTCAACCTCATCCGCCTCTTTCCGGGAAACCATTACTACCATTTTACGGCGTTCCTCAGGAACATGGTGTAACCAGTAAAGGCTGTTCTGCAGGAGGTTAACGATTACTTCCTGTATCTCCGCCGGATCCACAGCAACCTGCGTACTGGTCTCCGGCAGGCTAACACGAACCCCACTTCTTTTAATCTTCGCATTCAGCACAGCAAAACCATCAGCGATTACCTGCTCCAGGCGGGAAATAACTGGCTTGCCTCTTTTCCGACCGCCAAAAGGCTCTATTCGACGAAAAACAGTTGCCAACACACCGGACTGTGTTTTTATCATACCAAACCGCTGACGAAAGAGGCTGAGAAAAAGTTTCTCCTCAGTTCCCCCACGGTCAATATCCCGCAGCCCCAGTTGCGCTTCATTTCCAATCTTCGCAACAGGTGTTCGCCCTTCATGAAGCACAGTATCAATTAACTGTCCCAGCGTAGCAAGACGATGGTAACGAGCCAGTATCTCCTGGACCTCCTTTACCTGATGTTTCAGGTCTTTCTCTTTACTGGCCAGCATCTCAATAAGTTCGGTATCTTTGGGGTACCGCTTTTCTATCAAGCTCTGGACATCACCCAGGTCTAACCTGGAAAACAGCCCGTCACGTTGTACTTTTGATTTTCCTGTATGAGGACGCGCACTGTACCGCCTTACTTCAATCTCGTTCAGTACCCCTTGAACAAGCTCGCGGAGATCATCCAGGGCTGCTCCCTCAATAAGACCTTCCCGGTTGCTCTGATCGCGCAAGAGCGGGTTAGAATCAGCAGAAATCAAAACATAACCAATCACCTGATTATTGGCCAGCCGGAGTGTTGGATTAAGGCGGCTGCGCAGGTCAAGACGTAGCCAGTCGTTATATAACTCACCATATGGTAGAACTCTGAAGCCATCGCGATAAATACTGATGCCAGCTGCATTATCCAGATCTTCACGGATGGAAGAAACAGAAGAACCGTACTGGCTAGCGAGTTTATTCAGGGATTCCACATCACGATCCCAGACACGCAGTTCAATATAGAAAGGCCCGCACTGTGGCTTACGACCTTCCGGAAACGTTAGCTGTTTCTCTATCTGTTTCTCTATCTGTTCCTCTCCTCCATCACCCCTCAATTTGATGGCCAGTCTGCAACGTCCATTCCTGTCAACATTTCCCGCAATCATATAGTGCGGTCTTTTTATTATCTCCGGCGGCTCAACAACATCAGAGAATTTTATAAAAGACTCGGGCACTTCCAGACGGATCTGAAATTCTTCACTCCCTGCATCCCTGCCCCAGAATGGCGATACAAGCCTGGACAGAGCACTACGCAGGACTTTAAACTGATTTTCTCCCCACTTGGACCGCAAGCCCCGCATACGCATAACAGTCCCATGAAGCAGTTCCTCCTCCTGCGGAGGACATATATCATTTTCCCACAGGGCTTCTATGGTTCCACCGGGACAAATCTCTGTTGGCTCTGTTTCCTCCCAGATAACTTCAACTTCATCCAGGTATCTCTCTTCATTATCGAACTGCCTCCAGTCAAAAAGAACTCTTACCTCACGCTCCATGCCAGTACGGCGCGTCACAATTTCCAGGATATCCGCAAGACGTGATGACGCAAAACGTCCAATACCTTTTTCTCCCAGAACACGGCGACAACGCTGCTCACTACGGGTTCGACGCTTCCTGAAAGGTGTGGCTGGTTCCATCCAGGCTCTCTTAATGGTATCAAGAGACATGCCGTGACCGTTATCTATGATCTCGACACCACCATGACCAGCTTCCAGAGGACCGAGAAAACGAATAAAAACCCGCGTAGCATCAGCATCATACGCATTTTTGATAAGTTCGACAACAGCAACAGCATCGCTACTAATCAGTTCATCACCCAGGACGCGCAGAACCCGCGCCCTGGGACGCAACACCCCTCTGCCAGACAACTGCTCTCCTGGTTGCCTGACAGGTTTCACATCAGTCTTCGCAGATCCCTTTTCCATGTATCGGTATCCCTCCTGCCTGAATACACCATTTCGCTACCGGACAAACATTGCATTCTGGCGGCCTTTTCTTTACACAGATTCTGTCCGCCACGTCCAGCAAAGCATAATTATATAATCGGGGATACTCCATATCCACAAGTGCAGCCAGTATGTTTCGAAAACGGGAATTGCGCCGTGATGAATCCCTGATCTTTAACCCAAACATGCGTCCGACAACACGCACTGTATTGGTATCTGCAAGAAAATCAGGATAACCCCAGGCAAAACATCTCACGGCACTGGCAATGTAGTCGCTTATGCCAGGAAGTGAGAGCAACGCCTCCTTTTCAACTGGCACACTGCCATTAAACCGACCAGCCAAATGAGTTGCCATTTCATAAATCAGGGCAACCCGCCAGCGCAAGCCCAGCGGGTACAGTGTCTTATATAATTCTTCTCCGGTTGCACGAGCCAGGGCCGGAACGTCCGGATAGCTCCCCACAAATTTACTATATACCGGTACCACCTGCGCTGCCCTGGTACGATGCAACATCACCTCGGCCATCAGAATACGGTACGGATCAGCAGTAAATCTCCAGGGAAACGGACGAAAATGCTCCCTCCCCCAGGCAATTATCGTTCTGCGAAAAGCCATTACGTCCCCTTCAGAGACAAAAATGCCGCTGTGGCTCATGTCATCTGCGGGACACATACCGGCCACCTCACCCTGAAACGCCCTGCCTGATCTGTTCGCCAGACCAGTTCTCCGTCACTGCAGGTTCGTTCCAGATATCCTGAAAACTCCTCCGCGACGCCAGCATGTTCAGACAAACATCCGCATCAAGTATGCCCCTGGCAAAAGCCGCAGCCATCAACGGCGGAACAGCGTTACCAGTAAGACGAAATGATGTGATCATTGAAATCCCGGTAAACACAAAACGATCCGGGAAACTCTGGAGGCGGGCAGCCTCGCGCACTGTAACTGTTCTGGGCTGGTTGTAATGTATGAACTTGTAACAGTCCTTTTGAAGGTGCGCAGTTACCGTCCACGCCGGCTCATCAGGACGTAACCTGTGCAGTTTGTCCCTGAACTTTTCTACTGAATATTTGATAAGCTTGTGTTCCGGATTGATCTCCCTGACTGCCCTCTGGACCTCGGAATCAGCAAACCTGGAACCAGGAGACATGCGGGCAAACAAAGCAACATCATCCTTATTATGGGTTCTGCAAATATGGTCGTACACAATTCCTTTTTCAAACCCCACCATACCCTCGCGCATCCTGTGCTGATAATTGCCTGCTGGCGATCCCGGGTAAAACATCACTCTTTCTCTGTGCCCCTCTCTGACCGGTGGAAGGTCACCCAACGCTTCGAGTACAGTGACTGGCATCCCTGTCTCTGGAGGTTTCCATTCTCCAGCGCCTTTGATATCCTCTCGACGCCCGATCATGATAAAGCGTTTTCTATTCTGAGGAACCCCATAGCTGGAAGCAATATATTTACTGCAAACCAGCCTGTAGTCCAGTTTCCTGCCGTCAGGAGTAAGAAGACTGGAAAAACGATCGATTATGGACGGGAATATATCATGGCCCATGATCGCCGGTACATTTTCAAACAAAAACCACCTCGGTTCGAGAACCTCTATAAACATAGCAAAAGACTCATAAAGCATGCAACGCTCCTCGTTACGCTTTTTCCAGTACATCTCAAGATTATTATCGGACTGAACAAGCGCCTGTATCTTGTTTTTCCCAACAACAGAAAAACCCTGACACGGCGGTCCACCAACAACCACATCGCATCTTCTCACACCCGGTGCATACAATTCCAGAAAAGAAACAATTGCTTCGTGATTATCCAGCCTGGATAGATCATAAAGAAAAGCTCCTCTATCAAAAGAACCACGAAGATTAGTATTATAACAGGCGACTGCAGAAGGATCATTATCAACTGCAAGAAGGCAGTTGAAACCTTCCAGAAGAAAACCCAGCGAAAGCCCACCCGCTCCGCAAAAAAGATCCACAAAAGCTGGCCCATCGGGCACGATCTACACCTCACCTTAAAAAACGTTTTATTCTCCCCTTATAACAAAAAATCCTGCCAGGCAGGAAAAATAAGTATTAACCTTTTACTCCATTTTCGTTGCAGGTTTGTCTTTTTATTTTCTTAGAATATCATGGTGCCGATAGCATAAAGAATAAGGGTGTCGCTATTTTGCTCGAAAATTATTCGTATGTCCATGTTGACATAAGCTTCCCAGAAAGATGTCCCTCTGACCCGGTGAACCTGAAGGGAGGGGTGTTTCGGGTTGTCCGCCAGAAAACGCAACGTTTTCCTTGATTGTTTCTGCTCTGTTTTGGACAATTTCCAAAAGTCTATCTCGAATGGCTCAGTTAGAATGATCGCCGGCATCTTCTTCACCCAGTTCTTTTAAAAGGTCGGCTGTGCTACTGAATATTTTTACCTTCCCCTCTTTTATTGCTTCTGCGCTTCGCTTTACCTTTTGCTGCCACTCGTCGGACCAAAAGTATTCCTGGCTCTTGTCGTGCCATGAGACAGGCCTGATAAAAACACCCCCATCCCGCACCTCAAGCGCAACACGATCGCCTTCCTGAATGTTCATTACCTTGGCAATCCGGGCCAGACTAATTAGCATTCTTTTTTGCACCTGTTGAATTATTTCCGGCATAAATGATACCTCCCGTATCGGCTTAGCTGTAATAACAGTTTAACAGATACAGGCAACATTGACAAGAGACCTTTCATTTCTGCTTCTCCAGGAAAAGGAGGTCTATCTGTACCGTTATTGTAAACGGGTGCGGTTCTTCGTTCTGGTGCCGCCAGTCGACGACGTACCAGATTTCGCTGCGTTCCAGTACTCCAGCCGCTTTCTCGATCTGACCGCGGGTCCCGTTGAAAGTTATTTCAAGTGATTGCGGGTTCAGCTTCGGCCTGCGGTCGAATATTCTCCCCAGGTGCCTTAAAATTCTCTGACTTTCGATGAATCTTGCTTCGTCTATATCCACTACGTCTTCTCTCTCCGTCTTTGCTGTAATCTCTTCTGAAATCACCGACCCAAAAAGAAAAGCCGATTGCAAAATCGACTCTCAAAGAGACAGTTCAGGCAAAAATATTTTTCCGATAGGGCGGCAAATTCTTCTGCCTGAAATTAAAAAACAACCCTAAATAACTTTCACGAAAGATACAGCGACCTGATAAGCTCTTTCTCTTTGCTTATTCCCGGTTGATATGGCATCTTCCTCTTTTTAACCGTTGCCGGATCCCTGCCCCTGCCGGGTACATGTTTATAGTCTTCTTTCAACGCAGCCACCAGCCAGCCGGGAACGTTTTTCATTTCTATTGTTCCCGTCCCCATCAGGGCAATTTTTTCTTTTATTTTTTTCTCTGAATACTTCCCGAGGAGATCGTTAAGCAATTCCCCCGGGATTTCCGCACCACACGCCTTTTTTACCGCAGCCTGCAACGCAAGAACAACTTTCCCGGCTTTACCATCGCGACCTGATTCACGGGAACACCCGCCTGGCATTTCCTGAGGCTGGTTGTCCTCAACAACAACATTATATTCTACTGAGTATTCTTTATCCACAAGGGCTTGTGATTCTTGATTCACACACCCTTGTGATTCCGGATTCACACGCCCTTGTGAATCCGCTGTTTTCAAGGCTTTGAGGCCTCCGACCGCTGCATTTTCCCCGGTGTCACCCGGTAATCCCGTGTTTTTCCCCCGGCAAGCATCTTCTTTCGATTCATGAAACCGCAGTTTTTCCACATCCGCCAGGTTATGTACGAAATAAATGTTGGGCCTGTTCAGACCCCGGCGTTTCCATGAAATGAGGCCGTAGTCTCTCAGTTCCTTCAGGTATTTTTCTACCGTATTGACATGGCAGCCGGCGGCTCCAGCCAGCCGATCCTGCCCGGGCCAGCATTCATCTTCCTGCCAGGCAAAGGACAGCAGGATGGTGTAGAGGCACTTTGCCGCCATCGACAGGTCCGGAGCAAACAGGACGCAATTCGGTATCGACGTGAAACCGCGCCGCAAGACAGGATCGAGGATCACCAGAGTTTTTTCGTTCACGCAAATCCCTCCCGAAAAAACGAAAAGTGGCCGGCCCGAAGGCTCGACCGCTTGATTATTTATTATAAAAACGCTTGGCGGAGGGCGCCGGGTATTGCTTTCGTATGTGACGGGGCTACCGGTTTAAAATTACAGGAAAGCAGGATTTTAAACGTAGGTGTAGAAAAAACACTCTGGGGGTGAACTCAAAGCAAATGTCGAATGGATATATTAACACCAAGCCGGGAGTGAACGATTTGGAAGGAGTTGTACCAATTTCACTCGATCCTTTATGTCACACTAAAGATACTCAGAGAGAGAACACCATCGTTGTTGGTCCCCCATCATTGCTTTCTACGGTTAACAAAGAAACATCGTACATAATAACAGGAAACGCCTTAACTGCACTAAGACAGTTACCCGAAGAAACTATTCAGACATGTGTTACTTCACCACCCTATTGGGGACTTCGCGATTACGGCATCCAAAATCAGATCGGCACGGAAATGGACATCTCTGAGTATCTTAACAGGTTGGTTAAGGTATTCCGGGATGTTAAGAGAGTCCTGAAAACCGACGGCACTTTCTGGTTAAATATAGGCGATGGCTATACAAGCGGGGGAAGGACTTACCGTGCCCCTGACAGAAAAACCGACAACGGTCACGTGGTACGCGGGTTGCCCTTCCGGCCTCCTACACCGGCAGGATTAAAACCAAAAGACCTCCTGGGTTTGCCGTGGCGTCTGGCTTTTCTTTTACAGGAGGACGGCTGGTATTTAAGGGCGGATATTGTTTGGTATAAGCCGAATATTCTGCCAGAAAGCGTTAAAGATAGGCCGACCATTGCTCATGAATACGTCTTTTTATTCACCAAAAGCGAACACTATTACTATGATTACAAGGCTATTCTTGAGCCGGCAGTATCTGGCAAAGGTCGCCGGAACAAACGGTCGGTTTGGGTCGTAAATACCGAACCCTATCCGCAAGCACATTTCGCAACCTTTCCTCCGTCACTCATCCTGCCTTGTATCCTGGCCGGTTCGAAACCAGGAGATTTCATACTTGATCCTTTTTTAGGCTCGGGTACCACAGGATTAGTAGCCCTACAACAGAAAAGGAATTTTATCGGCATTGAACTACACCCTGAATATTGCGAGTTGGCCGAAAAAAGGCTGGCTCCTTATGCTACAATCCTGAAAACGGAGGCTTAACTTGTGGAACTTTTCACTCCCACAAAGCAATTATGGATTATTACCCGTTTGAGAACTGAGCGCGGAAAAGTCTTGCGGGACGCTTTAAGAGGGGCAATAGAAAGAGTAGGTATTCAAACAATTGATCATGATCTTCATACTTTAGTAAACAAGAATGCACTTAATAAGTTGGGAGCGTTTGGCCTGCGCGGGGAAGTCCTTTTTGCCGTGCCCTGCCTGATTAAAGAAAAGCTGACTATTTCCGGATACTACCGACTTATCCTGGGAATCTCGCAAAAAGAGTATGGCAGAAAAGGCCTGGGTAAGTGGGTTGAAATTGAGAAAGGAAAAAGCAATACTATTTCGGAAAGCGAAATCCGGAACCTTTGCGTTGCTCTGATTAAAGCGGGAGAACAGTTATTGAGCGTTATCAGCAATAGGGATAATATTACTGAAGACTTTTTCCATGAACTCACCTTGCTAACTCTGGGCGCGCAATTTGACGGTAGTTATCGGGTTATTGTCGGCCAAAAAGCGGTAGCCGTTATCCGGGACTTAATTGAAAAAATTGTTAAACCCAAAAACCCTGATAGTTTCCAGGAAAGGGAGAACGAAATCGAATTCAACAACGCAGCAGGCCGGCAGGTAAAAATACGTTTTGGATCTGACCCAGACATATTGGTTAGTGAGTGTTCCGCAAACCGCTACCGGCACTTGTTGGCCATAGAGGTTAAAGGCGGCAGCGACCCTTCCAATATTCACAACAGATTAGGCGAAGCGGAGAAAAGCCATTTAAAGCTATCCGCAAGTGGCGTCCTGCGCTGGACAATCATAGGTGTTCCAGTAGATGAACAAACGGCCCGGATGCGCTCGCCGAGTACAAACCGGTTTTACGCGATCAGCACTTTGCTTATTGAAGAAAGTCAGGAGTATGAAAGTTTTCGACGGGAGTTAACTTCCATCCTGGGACTTCCTGAGTAAGTATTTTTTACTCCGGCGTTACTGGAAGCAACCATTTTTCACAATTTTTAATAAGTGACATGGGGAGTATAAGCACACCAATGGCACCCACGTCGCTACCATACAGTCATATGGCCCATACATTGAGTAGACAATAAAACCTGAAGACGGGCGGGCCG
>JAGUVT010000041.1 GCA_020062745.1 Deltaproteobacteria bacterium | reverse complement strand
CTTACGCTGAACATCGGGGCTTCAGATGGGGATTCTACCCCATCTGAAGTGAAAAGAGTAATCCCCACTTATAGAAGTGGGGGTCTTAAAAAATTAGATCAAGTTAAAACTAATACCAGAGGACGAGTCCGGCGAACGCACAACCGGTACTGACCACCCGGTGTTCCACCGACTTTACAAGGTAATTGGCTGGCGTGAGGCGCCGGGCGGCAAAAGCTTCTTCCACCATGGCCCTGATTATTTCTTCCGCTTCCAGCCGGCTGTTCAGGCTGGAATATTCCATTATTACCCCGTACGAATCTGCCGATATTCCAACAGCAACCGCGGCTGAGATAATTTCTCCGGGAGCGGCCAGGCTGATTGCCCCGTAAGCAATGGGAACCAGTGAGCCCGGGGGGATGAAAAGTTCCCGGACATGCTCGGCGCCGGGCGGTAGAATACTGCTGACCTTAATCAGGTTGCAGTTGCCTATGCCGGCTTTCAGCAAGGCATGATCGAAGGCGTTTAGTTTGGTGGAACCTTCGGCAGCCCCGGCAACCAGGGTAAATTTTGTTGGCGTTGGAAGCATATTTTTGTCTTTCCCTCCTGGAAACTATTATGGATTAAAGTTAAGCTTGAAGGTGATTATTGGCCGGCAAGATGTTTACTCTTTATAAATATACATAGGTAACGGGAATGTTCCAGGGGGAATAAATATTTTTTAAAAGTGTTGACAAAAAAGAAAGAACTGGATAAAATTAAAATGAGATTGATAATTATTATCATTATCCGTCAGAAAAAAATTGTTTCAGGAAAAAGAGGGTGGTCGTTCATGACGCTGGACCGGATTAAAAGAGGGCAGGCCTTTAAAATTGTTTCCATTCCCAGTGAAACGGTGCGCGCTCAGGCCATTCGTTTCGGGATTAACGAAGGAGAAGAGGTTTATTGTGAAGAGGTGGTGCCGGCGGGGCCGGTTGTCATCCGCAAGAACAGGCAGATGCTGGCGCTGGGGCGGGAACTGGCCAGGCAGATAAAAATTAAGCCGGAGAAGTAAAGAGGAGGATTACAATGGCCCATTGTCATGTTGCCGGTACCGGCCTTAAAAACATACCGGATGGAGCCCGGAAGATAGTTCTGGCCGGCAACCCCAATGCGGGGAAGTCGGTATTTTTTAATTACTTTACGGGCATGTATGTCGACGTGTCCAATTATCCCGGCACCACCCTGGAGATTTCGCACGGCCGCTTTGGTTCCGATCTGATCATTGATACTCCCGGCGTGTACGGCATATCGTCTTTTAATGATGAAGAGCGGATTGCCCGTGATATTATCCTGGCGGCCGATGTTGTGATCAATGTGGTGGACGCGGTGCATTTGGAAAGGGATTTATTTTTAACCCAGCAGATCATTGATACCGGGGTGCCGGTTGTCGTGGCTTTGAATATGGTTGACGAGGCTTTGAAACAGGGCCTTAAAATCGACGATGATCTTTTAAGCGATCTGCTCGGCGTTCCGGTTGTGCCTACGGTGGCCGTCCGCAAGGAAGGTCTGGAAGAAGTGAAAAAGGCGATCCCCTGTGCCGGTAAGGGACATGTTACGCCGGGATTGCAAAAGCGCCTCGAACATTTTTTAAACCGGGTGGGCAGCCAGGGAGAAGCCCTTTTAATTTTGGAAGGTGATGCGGCGGTGGCCGGGCGCCACGGCCTGGAGCCGGAAAACTGCCGGGAAGAAATTTACCTGAAGCGGCGGGAACGGGTTAACGACGTCGTGCGCCACGTACTTTTGGAAAGCACTGCCGGAATATCTTTGAAAAACCTCCTGGGGCGTCTGATGATCAAGCCTCTTACCGGTATACCGATTCTGTTGGCGGCCCTCTATCTCATGTACCTTTTAATCGGCAAGTTCATTGCCGGAACGGTGGTCGGCATTACCGAGGAAACGATCATGCAGGGTATTTATGAGCCGGCCGTACGCGGCTTTACCGGCCGGTTTGTGCCAGCCGACTCGGTAGCGGGAATCATTCTTACGGGCGAATTCGGAGTTCTGACCATGACGGTTACCTACGTGCTTGGTCTTTTAATGCCCCTGGTCATCGGCTTTTATTTCTTCCTTTCGCTCTTTGAAGATTCCGGTTACCTGCCCAGAATCGCCACGCTGGTCGACCGTTTTCTCACATACCTGGGCTTGAACGGCAGGGCAATAATCCCCCTTATCCTGGGGTTCGGCTGCGTGACGATGGCTACCATTACCACCCGTCTGCTGGCTTCCGACCGGGAGCGCCGGATTGCCATCATTTTGCTCGGATTGACCATTCCCTGTTCGGCCCAGATGGGGGTTATAGCCGGCATGCTGGGCGGGCTGGGCGGGCAGTACGTGGCTTTGTATGCGCTGGTTATTTTTATCGTGCTGGTGATGACGGGGACTGTTTTGAACACCGTTTTGTCCGGACAGCCGGTGGCTCTTTTAATTGATTTGCCCCCTTTAAGATGGCCCAGGCTGGATAACGTCCTGAAAAAAACAGCCAACAAGTCTTACAGCTTTTTGAAAGAAGCCACGCCGTTGTTTGCCCTGGGCGCTTTGCTCATCAGCGTTTTCCAGGTTACCGGCGTCCTGGCGTTTTTACAGGACCTCCTGGCGCCTTTTACGGTAGGCTGGCTTAATCTGCCCAAAGAAACCGCCACTGCTTTTATAATGGGCATCGTCAGGCGGGACTTCGGCGCCGCCGGCTTGACCGGCATGGCCCTCGCGCCGGTGCAGACTGTGGTGGCGCTGATCACCATTACTCTGTTTGTTCCCTGCATCGCCTCCATTTTGATTATTTTTAAAGAACGGAGCAAGGGTGAAGCCGCCCTGATCTGGGGAAGCAGCTGGGTGGCGGCTTTTCTGGTGGGCGGCATCGTAGCGCAGCTTTTCACAGCTTTCAATCCCGACGGAAGACTGTCGGGGACGGTGTGGGTGCTCTTTATTTTCAGCGGGCTGGCCCTGATCACAGCCGGGGTTTGCCGCCTGTTTAAAAAACCCGGCGCCGGCAGTATTGCAGGATAAGCAAGGAGACTTTCTTGTGGAGAAAAAGCAGGTTACCTGCCCGCAGTGCGGCTATTCCTTCGAAATGGCGGACGCCGTCCGGTGCCCGCGCTGTTATGCAATCCTGTTCAAGCAGATGGATTGTGCCGGGAACTGCCGTGATTGCAAAGAAAAGAGGACGATCAGAGAAAAGTGTTCCACTTGAAAAAGCCCGGCCGGGCTTTTTATGTTTTTATTGACATTTTTTGCAGATTGGTCGAAAATTATGATAGGAACCGGGAGGATAAGGACACTGCTTTAAGTCGCATAATATAATGAAAGAAGGGCTATATGAAAATGCCGGTTGATTCTGAAGTTAGAGATAAAATATGCCGGGATTCGTTTGCCGGTTTTATGGGCATAAAGCTTTTGGACTTAAAACCGGGTTATGCCCGGACGGCGTTGACGGTAAGAGAAGAAATGCTTAATTTTCACGGTGTGACCCACGGCGGGGCGGTGTTTGCCCTGGCCGACGCTGCTTTTGCGGCAGCCAGTAATTCACACGGCCAGACGGCCCTGGCGCTTAATGTCAGCATTTCTTTTTTAAAGGCCACCGGGGCGGGAAAAACTCTTACGGCCACTGCGTCTGAAGAAAACCGGACGCCCGGCACGGCTCTGTACCGTATACTGGTGGAGGATGAGTCCGGGGAGCCGGTGGCTTTGGCCCACGGTATAGTGTACCGCAAGAAAAAAATGTTGCTTTAAAAAATCATAGCGGCAGGTGATAAACCGATGTCGATTCCGGGTTTGATCATTGCCATCGCCTTATTTACAATCGGTATTATGGGCACGATCTTGCCGGCCCTGCCCGGCGCCCCCCTAATCTGGCTGGGCATGTTTATTTACGGCCTCATGGTCAAATTTACCAATCTGCCCTGGACTTTTTACCTCGGTCAGGGGATTGCCGTGCTCCTGATTTTTTTGCTTGATTACCTGGCCGGTGTCTGGGGGGTCCGGTATTACGGCGGTTCCAAAACGGCTGCCTGGGGCAGTATCCTGGGCGGGATTTTGGGAATATTTGTTTTCGGCCCTTTCGGGCTGATTGTTGGCCCGTTTATCGGGGCGGTGGGAGGGGAATTATACCACAGGCGGCCCCTGGAAAAAGCTTTCCGGGTGGGTTTCGGCACCCTGTTGGGATTTCTGGGGGGCACCGCTTTAAAGATAACCATCGAATTGATTATGATTATCTGGTTTTTCACCGCGATTATGTAATGCCCGGGAAAGTTAAAAGCATTTAAAAAAACAGGACCGGTGTGTACCTGCCAACCGGTCCTGATTCATGTTATTTTCCGGTTCGAGACCCCAAAGGCCCCTTTTCGCCGACCTGGCTTCCCGCTCCAGTTGGAGGAATTCCTCGGCGTGGGCGACGTTCGGCGGCACGGTCATCACCTGCGCGTAGCCTTCTTTGACCAGCAAAGCGTTTACAAACGTACCGTCTTCCAGGTAAACGTAGGCCAGCAGGCGGCCGTATTTATCCCTTTCCTGCACATCGTAAGCCAGTCTTACCTTTTTCCCGGCAAGCAGTTTTTTGGAATAGGCCGCTGCTTCTTTGCCGTAAGGTTCGGGCGCCTCTCCCGGTTTTACCGATTCGGGGGTGTCCACGCCGATCAGCCGGACCTTTTCACCGCTGCCGGCAATTTTAAAGGTGTCGCCGTCTATTACCCGTTCCACGGTAACCCGGGTGTCGCCGGAGTTGACGGCGCATCCGGCGGTTCCGGTCAGCAGCAGGAAGGCAAGTACGACCAGAATGTATACTGTTGTTTTACGCATTGAAAGCCGCCTTTCAACTGGTTGATGAATCAGGCCGTAACGGATGGAGCGCTTTTTCTGTTCCTCAATGTTAAATATATGAAACCCAGCGCGTTTATGATACCAAAGGCGGCGAGCATCAACCACCCCCAGAAATAGCCGGCGTTGTCGGCGATGTAGCCGAAAACCGGCGGCCCGATAATTATGCCGCTCCATCCGATGGTAATCAAGATGCCCATAACCGTCCCGGCCAGGGCGGTACCGGCGAGTTCCGCGGCCAGGGTAATCAGTAAGGCGTTCCAGCCGATAAAGGTGGCTCCCATCAGGATGGAATAAAGGAAGGGCAGCCAGACTGGTGCGCCGGGGGCTAAGAAAGCCGTGCCCAAAGCGCCGGTGAAGGCGATTATGGTTAGAATAACTGTCGGCTTGTATCTATCTCCATGAAATACACGGTCGCTGAGGACACCCCATCCCACTCTGCCGGCGGTGCCGGCAATCATGGCGGCGGTCAGGCAACTGCCGGCCAGCCCCACGGAAAAATTTAAGGTTTCTTCCAGGTAGAGAACCAGAAAAGAGCTGATGCTGGTTTGCGCCCAGGCCATAAGCGGGGTCAGGAGGCAGATTATGATCAGGTTCGGGTTGGTCAGTACCCGGCGCAGGTTTTCTTTTTGACTTTTTTTAGAGGAAGGGTTTCCTTTAGAAGCAGAAACCGGGGGTGCCGCCGCCGCCGGCCGTTCTCTGTAAAAGATCAGGGAAGCGGCCGCCATCCCGAGCATTAAAATGCCGACAACGAGCACTGCCGTGCGCCAGCCGTAAGTAAATGTCAGGGCGGGCAAAAGAACGGCCACTATGGCCCCGCCGGTGGTAACCCCGGTTTGTTTGATGCCCATGGCAGTAGCCCTGGTTTTGGTGGTAAACCAGTACATAATGCCCTTGGTGGAAACCTGGTTTATGATTCCGTAGCCGAGGCCGCTGACAGCGGCAATGACTAAAAATACCAGGTAGTTGTTGGCCAGGGCCAGGGCGGTAAAGGGGACGCCCATTATGACAAGGCATAAAATAAGCATAAAACGGGCGCTTAAACGATCGACCAAAATTCCCGAGGGAATGGCTACAGCTACCGATGCAAAATACAGAGCCGAGGTGATCGCACCGATCTGGGTCCGGCTGATGTTGAATTCATCTCTCAGAAACGGCGCCAGGGGCCCCCAGGCGTATGCGCCCATGGACATGAACAACTGGGCCAGGGTAAGGATGGCCAGGATTGCCCAGGAGTAGTTTTTTACTTCTCCTGATGTGGTGTTGGTGGTAGAAGACAATCTTTGTTCCCCCCATGCAAATAATTTTTTCTTTTCGCAATATTCTGCTGATATCAACTCCCCGTGTCTACTGAGAATTCTACCAGACAGTACTCGTCGTCACCGGCCAGACTTTGTTTAATGTCCATTTTAACATCTTTGCCGGTTAAGTTTTCAATAACGGCCTGGTCAATGGCCATAACTGCTCTGCATACTTCTCTCCCGGCGCCTTGCAGGCCCATGGCGCACTTGAAACCTTTCAAAACCAGTTTGGTTCCGCAAACAGAGACGATTTCCGCCCGCGGCGGCTTGCTTTCCAGGGCCGGGGCAAAAAAAGTTTTTACCGCGGTGGCGAAGTCTACCTCACCGGTTTTCTTTCTGGCTTTTTTCCCTTCAATTGCTCCAAATTCTGCAAAGATAGAAGAAACCAGCGGCAATACTGAAGGGCCGTTTTTTTCGTAGAGGATCCTGGCCAGTGAACCTTGCACTTCCCGGCTGGTAGATGCGGGATAATTCTTTTCGTTCATTTAAAAAGCCCCCTCTTAATTTATGATTCTTGGCTTGTTATGATTTTACCTGCAGGCCTTTATTTTTTTAGGCCCGTTTCTGCGGCTAGACCGGCAAAAGCCGGGAGAGAGTTGAGGATCACTTGCCTGTCCAGGCAGTAGGCGATGCGGAAATAGCCGGGCGTGCCGAAGCCGCTGCCCGGCACCAGCAGGATGTTGTGTTTTTGAGCCGTTTTGACGAATTCGATGTCGTCGGGAAGCGGGGAGCGGGGGAAAAGGTAAAAGGCCCCCTGCGGCTTGACCATTTTAAAACCCATGGCAGTGAGATTGTCGTAAAGAATATCCCGGTTTTCCCGGTATCCGGCAACGTCCGCGCTTTCCCGCTGCAGTCCTGTCACCAGCCGCTGCATCAGAGCCGGGGCGTTGACAAAGCCAAGGGTGCGGTTGCAGAATACCATTCCCTCCATGAGCAACTCGACATTTTTGATCTTCGGGCTGGCGGCGGCATAACCGATGCGTTCCCCGGGCAGGGCCAGATCCTTGCTGTGGGAGGTGGCGACGATGGCGTTTTCCACGAAATTGAAAATATTGGGTACCGGGAGGCCGTCATAAACGATTTTGGCGTACGGCTCGTCGGAAATGACGTAGATGGTGGTGCCCAGTTCCTCCTCTTTGTTTTTTAGAAGTTGCCCAAGTTGTTTTAAAGAGGAATCGTTGTAAATCACGCCGGTGGGGTTGTTCGGGGAGTTGATGATAATGGCTTTTGTTTTTGCCGTAATGGACTTGGAGAGTACTTCCGGGTCCGGCTGAAATTCTTCGCCTGTAGGTGCTTCTTTAACCGTGCCGCCGTGGTTGTCGATGTAGAACCGGTATTCCATGAAGTAAGGGGTGAGGACGATTACCTCGTCGCCGGGATCGAGCAGCGTTTTCAGGATGACGTTTAAGGCCCCGCCGGCGCCGCAGGTCATTACGACGTGGTTTTCATTAAAAGGAAGATTGCTTTGTTCGGCCAGCACCGCAGCTATTGCCCGGCGGGTATCCGGGTAGCCGGCATTACTCATGTAGCGGTGCATGCCCGGTACGGGATTTTGGACCAGTTTTCGCAGTTCTTCTTTAAATGCCGCCGGTGGTTCCAGGTTCGGGTTGCCGAGGGTAAAGTCGAAGACTTTGTCGGTGCCGTGAAGCTGCCGCAGGCGTTCACCTTCCTCGAACATTTTACGAATCCAGGAGGCGCTGACCAGAAAATTTTCAATTTTTTTAGAAATTGCCAAGCATATCCACTCCTTTAGCCGGTTGCAAAAATCTTGTCTTTGCTATTCTTACACTAAAACCGGAATATTTCAAGTAATTTTTACATTCGGCCGCGGGCAGGAAAACCCTTCTCAACCAGCGAAGGAAATATTGTGTTTTTGAAAATTAGAAAAAATAAGGTTTGGAGAGGCAGGAAATCATGGAGGAACTCGAAATTGAAAGGGAATACCCGAAGCATCCGATTGTCGCGGCAAGCGTTCTGGTTGTGCGGGAAAGGGAGGTTTTGCTGGTAAAGCGGGCGTTTGAGCCCAGCTATGGAAAGTGGAGCCTGCCGGGCGGCTTGATCGAACTGGGCGAAACCGCCAGGAATGCGGCGGCCCGCGAGGTCTTCGAAGAATGCGGCGTTGACGTGGCAGTCGGTGATCTTATCGAATATGTGGACGGCATAGTTTATAACGGTGAGCGAGTTCGCTTCCATTATGTAATCCTGGTATTTGCCGGCCGGTATCTTTCCGGCGTTCTCCGCAACTCGCCGGAGAACCTTGATGTGCGCTGGGTGCCCTTGGCGGACTTGACGGATTACGACATCACCAGGACGGCGGCTTTGGTTCTAAAAAAACACGTTCTGTCCGGCAGATAGCTCTTTTGGGTCATTTGGTTTTTTTGTGTCATTGCGAGCAAAGCGAAGCAATCTCTCATTTTTTTGTTCATTACCGGCGGCTCCCGGCATAAGAATAGGTAAACTAACCGGGAGAGGTGTTTGAAGATGTCTTCTCTTGTCGCTCTCTTGCTTGAGCGGGGCGGCCTCGACGGACCAGTGCTGGTGGGAAGCGGGAGAATTACCGCGGATCAGCCGGAAGTGGCGGCGGCAGCGGGACAAAAATTCTACCTTTTCTCGCCCTGGAACGGCGGTTATACCTTACTTAACGATGTAGACACCGGTGTCCCCGTGCTCAGCCTGGCCGTCGGACTTCCCGTTTTCAATCTGGATAACGTTATCCTTGGTACGGCAGACCGGCTTCTGGTATACGGCGGCAGCCAGGGAACGGTAAGCTTTTTAGGGGAAACGGAGCCTGAAGCCGGGGCCCTGTTTGTGAACCTGGCGTTAGGCGACCTGGACGGCGACGGCCGCGAGGAGGTTGTTGCTGCGGCGGAAGGAAACGAGTCGCTTTATATCTACCGGTTGGGTGATGAGACTGGGGCCGGGTTGCGCCTCGAGCTGCTTGCCGTCAGGGTACTTCCCGGACCGGCCCAAAAAACGGTGGTTCTGAAGCGGGGCGGCGGGCAACTGCCGTTAATAGTTGTCGCTTACCGGCAGGGCAATGTTTCCGGGCTGTTGACGCTAAGCTATACCGAAATGGGGTTTGCCGAAGGGCCGGCCGTAGATGCTCTGCCGGCCGGGGTGACGGCGCTGACGGCAGGCGATTTCACGCCGGGAGAGGGCGAGGAGCCGGCCTGGGGCGGAAATGACGGCAGAGCCAGGATAATGGAAGTAAATGATGTTCTGGACACGGCGCTGGTTACCGACAACCTCGGCAGCGCCGTTACCGCCCTGGCTGCCGCCGGCCCGGCCGGGGAACAGGCCGGCGTCCTGCTGGCTGGCACGCCGGAAGGGTTTCTTTTCGGTTACCGGCTGCCGGTAACCGGAGCAAGCCCGGACTGGGCCGCCAGGATCGGCAGACCGGTATACAGCCTGGCCGGCGCCGGCGCCGGGCGCCTGGCGTTGGGCACGGCAGACGGTTATGTGCAGGTCTGGCTGGTGAGCGCCGTGCCGCTGGTCCGGTATGTAGTGCGGGAAGGGGACACCCTCTGGTCCATTGCCCGCACTTTCCATACCACGGTAGAAGCCATTACGGCGGTGAATAACATCCCGGCTGCGGATATTATCTTCCCGGGGCAAGAGTTGTTTATTCCCCGTACTGGCGGTCTGGGATGAGACCTGCTACCTTTTTCAGAATACTTGTCTCCATTCTGTTTTTATATTTCTAAAGATGTCCGGCACTTGCTGCAAAGCGTTCGGCTATATCGCCGGCGGCAGGAAGCTTATAATATTTGCCCTGGTAGGCCTTTACAATCAACAGCACCCATAGGACAAAGCCTGCGAGGGATATGAGCCTGTTGACCATATTGAACAAAGACCACAGTCCATAGGGAAGGTGGACAATAAAACCGCCCAAAATGATATTTGCCACGGTCAACACCCCAAAGACAATGATGGACTGCATCGCGTGAAACCGGACGAAAGGACGTTTGTCAATGAGGAAAAATACAATTCCCGTTACCCATCCTAGAACATATGAAAGAAGACCCGCTATGTTTTCTGCCGTACCATTCGGATTTTCAGTTTTTAAGACCTCAGCACCCAGACCCGCACCGCATTCGGGGCAGAACTTGGCGTCTCCTGCATCCTTGCCGCATTTTGTACAAAACATGATAAATACCTCCTCGTATTTTTTATATTTATTTTATATTCTCTGCAGTCCGTAAAGGTATATCCTGTACAGGAATACCGCCGCTTCGGCACGGGTAGTATTTGCACGGGGATTTAATTTATCCGCTGAGCCTGTAATCAGACCTTCCTTAACCAGGGTTGCCAGACTTTCTACGGCATACCCGGCGATGTCTCTCTTGTCGCTGAATTTATCCAGCACGGCGGGATTCCCTGAAGCTTTAAGGTTTTCGAACTTTTCCAGGGCGCGGGCTGTCAGCGCCATCATGTCCTGCCTGGAAATATTCTCTTTAGGGTTGAACCGGTTGCTGCCGCTGCCTGCGGCAATGCCGAGCTTTTTGGCTATGCCTGCCGCTTCATAATAATAGGTGCCGCGCTGTACATCGTCAAAGTTGCCGTCAAAGTCCGCCGTCAGTCCCAGGGTCTTTATAAGCAATACAAGATAGTCGGCCCTGCTGATGTTGGCCGCCGGTGAGTAGGTGTTCGACCCGGTGCCGTTGATAATGCCTTTGGAAGCCATGACCTCGATGGACTTCCTCGCCCATTCCACGCTGCCCAGGTCGCTGAAGGTTTTATGCACATAGGCTACTGCGTAGTAGCTAAAATGGGTGGCGGTAAAGGTTACGGTTCCGGTTTCCGGGTCATACCTTCCGCTGGGAACGGTTGCCGCCCTGCCGCTGCCGTCGATATACCATACCGTAATGTGCTCGGGGTTTTTCAATTCGTCTGCCGCTGGGGTATAAGGTACGGTTACCGTTACGGGTGCGCTTTCATTGTGCCAGGAAACCTTTTGTCCATTTATCTTCAAATTCAGTTCTATGACGGGCCGGTCGCCTATCTGAGCCTGTACTGCCGCATCCAGCCCGGTTTTGTCACCTGCGGCGATTTTCAGTGAGACGTTTTGCGCCCCGGCTGTATTTGCTGTGGTAAGCATATTGCCTGAAACCGTCACAGCCGCTATGCCGGTTTTTATTTCAACTGCTTTCGTTGTATCCCCCGATGTCAAAAAGCTTGCGGGTAGAATAGGTTCGTATATCTTTGCTCCTTCTATTTCAGGGATATCAACTACTACTGTTTTAACCCCTTTAGCATCCGCCTTCAACTTATCGAATGCGTTGGCTAATGAGCCTGAATTTACTTCAACTGCAACAACGCCTGTGCTGTTATCCAGATTTGTAGCAATGCTCTCGATGACGTTCCCGCTGGAATCCAGCACCTGGGCGGCCGGTTTTTCAGGCTTTGCGGAAGTTCCGCCGCCTCCGCCGCCACCTCCGCTGCTGCCGCCCGGTGAAGCAGTAATGGTGAATGTCGCGCTGGCAACACCGCTCCACTTATTACTGCTACTGTAGACAGCCGCTTTTACTGTGGCCGATTGGCTTAATGTAAATGGCGCCGTATACTGAGTGCTGCCCGTTGTTGGATTCGAGCCGTCGGTGGTGTAGTAAACGGTACCGCCACTGCCAGTAATGGTGACAGTTGTGCTGCCGGTAAAAGCGCCGCCGTTCGGGCTGATTGTGGGCGTTTGGGGCGGTGCGGGGTCCGCGGTCTGTGTCATTTCTTTCACCGTCAGACTAAACACAACCGTATCTGACGCAGCGCCGCTTGTTATGGTAGCCGTCAATGTAACCGTCTTGTCGCCTGTACCGTTTGCAGGTCTGGTCACTGATCCAGAGCTGGATACCGTGCTTGGGTCGCTTGACGACCAGTTAATTGCCGAGCCGTTAGCGCCTGTCGCCGGAAGTGTGACCAGATTGCCGGTGATGTTGGAGGGGGCCGTGTTTTGATTCTTGATTGCGTCAAATGTCAGGGCCGCTTTATCCGCCGCTACTTTCTCCGCGTCGGTCATGCTTGGTATCTTAACCCACACGGTATTGGCGTTTGCGGCGCTGTCCAGCTTATAAGTCCTATAACCGGCCTTCGTTGTGGGAAGCGTCTCATCTGCCATATTCAATGTCGAAACTCCCATACGGATGTATTCGTCGCCAGATGATATTGCGCCATCCACGGTTGCGGCTGTCTGCCCGTGGGTTAGAGGATCGCCGGATACATACACGCCAATACACCAATTGCCGCTTTTCGCAACCGTTATATTGCCCACATGGGCGGTTCCGCCTTCGTAAACTATCAAGCCGTATACATATCCTTGCCCCGCCGAATTATTGATGTCGGTGAGCTTAGCGTCTACAACGCCTTTGCTGCGCGCATGTACGCCGATATTGCTCTGTCCCGTTACGTTGATTGTCGCGGGCACGGTCACGTTGATTGCGCTGGCGGTTCCGTCCGCATACAGCCCGTTAATACCGTAACCGTTTTTCATACCCGAGCCGTTTACCTCAAGGCTGCCTCCGCCTGCGCTGTCTTCAATCGTTATGCTTTGCCCGTTGATTGCCGATACGCAGTCGTCCCCGGACACATTGACCGTCAGCATAAAGCCGCTGACATCAATAATAAATGATTTATTGCTTGCTTCTATCTTTGAAGCGTACGAAACATCCTTTAATAGCTTGATTGTCTGCCCTGTTGCCACATCCGCCAACGCATCGTCAAAAACAGCGTATTGATTTCCGTTGATTTCGCATACGTTTTCGCCTTGTACCGTAACAGGCAAAGGCGTCGCGAAGGGCGCTACCGCAATGTTGACGAATACACCCTGTGAAGCGGAAATGGTGTAGGTGTCATCTATATTTATGTTATTGGTAAGCGTGATTGTAACGTGCGTTCTGGTAGTTGCGGCGTCCGTATAAGTAACGCTGGTAATTGGATTAGCTGCCGCAGAAGCCCCGCCCAATGTCCAAAGGCTAACCGTTTGCACGGTTGAGGCATTTGGAGCGAACGTACCACTACTGAGCGTTATCGCAATATCCTTTGTGCCGGCCGTTGCCGTTGCGGTTCCCGTTGCCGGTACTGGCACAGTGACATTCACGTCCAAAGGCGCAAATGGGTCGGTGCCGGCTTCAAATACACCTGTGGCTGCTTGAAGCTGGAAGGTGTCCCCCTGCCCTATGACGCTGGACAAAGTAAGTACAACATATTTGGAGTCGCCTTTATCGATACTCATAATGGTTTGACCGCCGGATGCAGTCAATGTCCAGTTTGCGGTATTTTTCACATCAGCGTCAACCGGAGAAAAATCGCCTGCGGTTAATTCCACACTGATATAATCATAACCCTGCGTTCCTTTTGCAGTCCCAACAGCAACCGTTGCCGCCTGTGCGATTATTGAAAAACCGCACGTCATTATCAGCATAAGCACGAAGCTCATAATAGCCGACAGGATTTTCTTTGTTGTTGTTTTCAGATTAATTCCTCCCATAATTTTATTTAAACTCTATTGAACTTAAAATTCTATCCAAAGCCTGCGGTACCAGAACTGCTTTCCAAATCAGCGCATGTAATGGATACCTCCCTTATTGATCCTGATTTTTTCCAGCCAACTTTACAAGTCCGCCATCTTGGTGCTACAATGCAATTGAAAGCTATGATATGCATACAAGGTTTTGGCAAAGCCCGGTGTGTTTCAGTCAGGTTTTATATCGGTCGTTTGAGCCCCGCAGAATCTGCATCTGCCGCCGGGTGAGATAAGCTGTGTTTTTTTGCAGTTTTTATCCGGACATACCACGTACAACGACGACCGGCAGTATCTGCAATTACTTTGAATAAAGGTCTCCTGACCGCATGACGGGCATAAGACATGCAACTGTGCCCCGCACCGGCCGCATATGCGGTCTTCCAGACTGACCGGCTGTCTGCACGTGTGGCACTTGCTGAATAAACCCGTCATGAAATATAGCCTCCTTTCCTTTTGATATGCTTGCGAGGTTTATGCTACTAAAGCAGGCGTTAAATGAGCGTTAAATTTTAAATTTTTTTTATAAATTTAAAAATTTTTTTTTGCTGAAAAGGGTGAATGCATGAATGGCGTTCCGCTTTTAAAGGCAAAGCTGACTATCCCCGAGATCCCCGGCAGGGTACTCTTCAGCGGAAGGATTAAAAATCTGAATATAGCCGGATCCCGGGCGGTAATCATTACAGCTCCCGCGGGCTTCGGCAAAACCACCTCTGTCCTGTTGTCCCTGCGCAAGCACCGTGATAACATGCTCTGGTACAGGATGGAGAGGGAGGACTCCTTTTTGCCCGTTTTCTTTGCCCATTTGATTGAAGCTCTTTTGGGCCGGGAAGATAAAGACGCAACCGACTCTGCCCGCAGCCTCGCCAGCATCGGCAAGATCTCAGAGGAATACCCCCTCCTCAACGCAGTCATATGTCAGGACGCATGGACACAGTATCCGGACCATAATAACCAAATATACCTGGTTTTCGACGACTTTCAGAATGTAGCGGACAATACAGCCATCGTGGAGACGGTGAAATACTTTATTTCCAACCTGCCTCCCAATATGCGAATCATCGTTATGTCGAGAGTCGATACCGGTATCCGGACCGGTAAACTGATTTTAAACGAAGATATCCTACTGATTGACGAGGATGCTCTGCGCTTTTCAAAAGAAGAAATTGCAAAGCTTACCTCGGATATCTATAAAATTAAAATAGACTCCGAAGATATCCATACGATGCATGAGTACTCCGAGGGCTGGATTGCCGGGATAACACTGTTGCTCCATGCGGCCGGCTCCGATCCTTGCAATCTTGGGAAACTGCTTACCCATGGCAACAGGCAGGATATATCCGGGTACCTTTTGAGTGAAGCTTTCGGCGGGACCGGTAAGGACATGATGAAAACCCTCGCCAGCATATCCATTCTGCCGGATTTCACCTGTGACGACCTGAAAGCCGTTTTCAACATGGAAGATGCCGCTGAAACCATCGCATGGCTGGAAAAAAACAACATCTATATACAGAAAACCGAAACGAGGACTACAAGCTACCGTTTTCACTCCCTTTTCCGAAGCGCACTGCTTTCGGTCCTGAATGAACTGTTTACTCCCGTTGAAATAAACAGGATGAACCTGAATGCCGCGCATCACTATAAAAGCATTGGTGATTTTAATTCGGCCATCAGGTTCCTGATAGCCGCGGGCAGGGCTGACGAGGCCATCGGCATTGCATCGGCCGAGGGTGTACGGTTCATGGATGCTGGCGATACGGACAGAGTAACTTCCATTGTACAGGCCTTTCCCGAGGAATGGATGCCAAACAATCCATACCTCCTGTTTCTGCGCGGCGCATCATTGATGAGCACCGAGATTGACCAGAGCTACGCATACCTCTACAGGTCGTTTATGAGCTTTCGTCAGAGTGGTAACCTGGGCCTCCAGACCAGGGCATTAGGCTTGATGATCTCTATCTCCTACCAGAAAAATGACCTGAAGAGTATAAAGGGAATTATCTCACTCATAAACAAATTCAAGGCGGTCACAAAGAGCAGATATGCACGTGTCACACTGTTGATAAGTGCATTTATGAATGCCGTGTGGTCGGACAAATTGGTTTTGGGCGATATCCTTTACAAGCTCGTGGAGCGTCAGGGTTTTTATGAGCCTTTGTGGGACTATACCTTTAAGATGGCAAAAGTCATACTGCTGTATAGAAAAGGAGACCTTGAAGCAGCCAGAGAAATCATCAAGCAGCTTCCAATTCATCCGGTAGCACTGGCAAATGACCACTGGAGGACAATCGGGCTTGTCTCGTGCCATAACATTACATCTCTGATGGGAGATACCGATGCCTCACAAAAACTTATCGGAGAACTGGCATCCCTGGCAGAAAAATACAACTCCGATTATGCACTGGGTTATGCCCTAAGACTGGCTGCGTACACTAAATATCAGACCCGGGACATCGCCGGCGCGGTATCACGGATGGAGGAGTCGGCAAGTGTGTTTGCCAGATATGGCAGTCCAATCATGGATCATGTACAGCGCATAACAAAGTATCTGTGGAAAGCAGAATATGAAGCGGTGGAGCCTTTAGCCGAAAAGGTGTCCGCAGAGTTGAACCACATTGAAGCGCTTAAGCCGGGTCTGGGCTTTATAGAACTATGCTGGGCCAACGCAGGCGCATTATTCAAAGAAGCAGGCCGTTATGCCGAAGCAGAAGGGCTCCTTGCTAAAGCGTACAGGGTATCGAAAGGAAAAAAAGCACGCCAGAACATGTGTGGAGCTGCTATGCACCTTGCCGATCTGTATTACCGAAAAAAAGAATATACGCTTGAGGAAAAATATCTTAGAATCTGGGGAAAGACCGTAGCCGATAAAGGATATGTGTATTTTCGCGAGATGAATTACCCCACTCTGGTAAGAGTGTGTGCACGCTGTATCGAGAAGAATATCAGCCCCGATTATATGCTAAGAATCATAGGCAAGTATTTCAATACTGATAATGCAGCCCGCCTGGCGGAAGCTCCCGCCAAGACAGCCGCCGATCCAAAGGCGTTTATCTCAAGCTGTTCACCCCCCCTGCAGAAAGCAAAGATGATCAGGATAAAACTATTAGGCAGCTTCAAGCTGGTGGTCGACGATGTGGAAATAGGGGAAAGGGAATGGAAAACACGCAAGATATGCGGAATACTCAAATACATACTGGCTAATCCGGAAAAGACTGTTTCAAGGGAAGCTTTGGCGGCAACATTTTGGCCGGAATCGGATTCAAAAGCCGCATATACATCACTGCGTGTGGCATTGTTTGAACTGAGAAAGATTCTTGCCCGTTTCGGGATGGCCTTTGAAAGTGAAGATGCTCTGATAGCGGAAGGTAAAAACGGCTTTTACCTGTGCAGCCGGAACACCATGGAAACTGATGCGGACAAGTTTGCCGGGCTTTATGGAAAATACAAGTCGGGAAAGCTTCCTTCTGAAGAGATGAAGGCCCTGCTTATTCAAATGATAGAACTTTATAAAGGAGATTTTCTGGAAGACGATTCCTATGATGAATGGGTTGAATTATCCCGCGAACATTATAAATCGATATTTATAGAGGTTTCCCATAAGCTTGCGGGGCTTTATATCGCCGGCGGCGAACCGGAGCAGGCGGAAACGCTGCTGGTGCATCATATGAAAGTCGACCCGTTCGATGAAAAGGCGTGCAGTATTCTTATCCATTTATATGACAGCACCGGACGCAAGAATCAAGCCTCCTCACTGCGCAGGCAGTTTGAAAAGAGGTTTGAAGCGGAGATGGGCGTTAAACCGGATTTATAATATCCGTCCGGAAGCGTTTGTTAAAAGCGCTGTCAATGGGTTCCATAACAAGGGCTGATTGTTTTGCATTTTTTAGTATATTTTGGTTATAATGGTGTAGAATAATAGGGAGTTTTTTAAGGGGAGTGGTGCGGGTGTTGAAAGGTAAAACAAGATTGATTATTGCCGTTGTGATTCTGGCGGCTGTTGTTGTTTCGGTTGGGTATGCTGTTATGCGCGGAAAGGGGAAGGCTCCCGGCGGTACGGGCTTGCCGGTGGAACGGCCGGAAGAAACGAGGGAAGTTGCCGGGGTAAAAGTGACCACCGGCGGGCCGTTGCATCCGGACGGCAGCGTGCGGCTGGCTTCCTTTGCGGTTGCCGGGGGAATGATCGGGCATATGCCCGGGAACATGTTTTCGCCGGATGGGCGCATGATTGCCTTGCAAGCCGCCCGGCAGGGGCGGGGTGAAGCCATATGGGCCATGTCGCTGGATGGTTCCGCCGGCAATCTGCTGGCGGAAACAGGTGAGAAGGAACGCACCGCCGGCACGCTGGTTCTCCGCCTGCTGGGGTGGAGCAGGGACGGCCGGGTAGTTTTTGCCCGTCAGGGTACCCAGCCCGACGGTTCCCATCAGGGGGAACGGGGACTCTCCGTACGGGCGGCGCTGCCGGGCGAAGAAGTCCGGGAAGTTTCCTGGCTGCCGGTGCCGTCCGGAATCGTGGACCAGGTCGATTTCTTTCCTGAAAAAGACAGTGTTTTTATCCATATTACCGGCTCTCTGTGGCGGGTGAATGTTACTGACGGCCGGAATGTGCCTTTGAAGGAAAACCTTCCTTCGTATGAGGGCCTGTTTTATCCCAGGCTTTCGCCAACGGGGGACTATTACGCTTATGGACTGAACGAGCGGGATAAAAACGGGATTTTTTCCCTTAATACCGCAACCGGGGAGGAAATCGCCCTGGCCCGCAATGATGAAAACTTTAACTTCTATCCCCAGTGGTCATCCGACGGCCGGCGTCTGGCGTACTATACGGCGCCTCAAAAAGGCAACCGGGCGGCTGAAAGCATATATGACCGCTATGATCTGATTCCGGAGGAAGACGGCCCGCTGGCGGTGGCGCCCGGAGTGGACATCGTTGCTCCGGACGGGAAGAAGACGGCCGGCCTGTCCGTGCCGGGAGCTAAAATCGTCAATTTCCGCTGGTCGGCCGACGGGCGGCAGATAGCCTTTGCCGCCGGGCAGGTAAAAGGCGGTCGGAGCGCTGAAGGGGAGATGCCCGCCATAGCCTGGCAATCCATGTGGGTGGCCGGCTTGAACGGGGAGATGAAGAAGATGACCGACCTGACCGTTCAGGAGGGCGCAGATATAAACATAATAAACGTTGCCCCCGGCGGCCGGCAGGTGCATTACCTGGTATCCGGACCGGACGGAAATACGCTGTGGGCGGTGGAAGAAGGATCGCGGCCGGTGGAAGTGGACTCCGCCGGTGGTCCGTGGCTGTACGGGGGTGTAATGACGACTTACGGAGGCGACTTTTTCTTAAGCCGTGCCGTAAATAATGACGTGGATGAAATATTCCGTATCCGCGACGCTGTCGCTACACGGACAACTGCCGATGGAGGCCGCAAATACATTCTTGGGATAATGGGAAACCGGCTGGTATATATTCACGAAGCGACGGAAACAAATGAGGGGCGGCTGGTGGTTTTAGAATTGCCGGCGGCCCGCTGAGCAGGCGCGGGGTATTTTATGCGTAGCCACTGTTACAGCCAATCCATCAAGAATTGCTAAAGCCTTATTTTGTTTGTAAAGATAATAATGGTTGCATTTTATACCAGCATAATGTACAATACCAATAGAGGTGAACGAGATGGAAAAAATTAAACTTAAAAAAGCAACCTTCTCTATACCTGAACCTGTACTTGAGAAGTTAGGCATATTGGCTAAAAAAAACCGCAATTCCTCCGTTAACGCTGTTGTACGTGAAGCTCTTGAGCTATATATAGTTGATGTTGAGCGCAGAGAGTTCCGCCGCGCTATGGAAGCAGCAGCCAATGACCCGGTATTTATCCGTGATCTGAATGAAACAGAATCGGCGTTTCGCTATTCTGACGCCGAATCCTCAGAGATGGTTCCTGAATGGTAGCTTATCGCTGGAGGATTTTCTGGGCTGACTTGAGCCCTGTGATGGGTTCCGAACAAGCCGGAAAACGACCCGTTTTGATAATCTCAGCAGAAGAGGCGAACCAGGTATTACCTGTAGTCACAGTGCTACCTGTTACTTCTGCTAAACCAGGCCGGGAAATTTATCCTACAGAAGTTTTTCTAAGCAAGGAAACCTCCGGTTTACCCAAGGATTCCATTGTCATGGCCCACCAGATCCGGACTATTGCCAAACAAAGGTTGACCGAACGATGCGGTGAGGTGAGCCAGGAAGAACTGCAGACCAAGATACGTAAAGCAGTTTTGCGCTACCTGGGATTTTCTTAGTTATAGGCAAACAAAGGGCAAACAAAGGGACGGTTCTCCTGTTTGCTGCTAATTTACTCACTGTTATCTTCAAGTTCTTAATCCATCCCTGCTATTTAAGAAACCCTGGTGGTGGTATAACTCTTTCCCCATACTTTTTTCCATATTCTTTAAGTTCGATCTTAAAATCATCAATGTCCTTATTCTTTTGAATCCCTACTGCTTTGTAATTATCAATAAGATACTTGCCCTGAGGACCTCCGAGAATATCATAGGTTACGTCTTGGGAATTACCCCACTGATATCTTTTTAAAAACTTCGGTTAAGGATGCAAACAATAGCAGCAGTGGGGCCATGAGACCTACTGAATGCCTGCTTGCTTAATGCTCGTTGCTTTATAATTTCTAAATTAAGTTAAAATTTGTATGCAAAAATATTCTATAAAATTTATCGATAATCCTCCTGTAAAACCCAGGTGGTTTAAAAATATACCCGGTCGCCCGGCGGCAAGGCCGGTATTGACATACCTGCCGGGCGGACGGTATACTTTTACCGTACAAATGCCGCTTTGCCGGAGGGGGGGAGTAATAAATTGAAGTTGCGTCTCGGTTTGCCGAAAGGCAGCCTCCAGGAGGCTACCTTTCAGCTTTTTAAGCAGGCCGGGTTTAATCTTTCGGTAAGAGGCCGGTCGTATTTCCCGGCTATTGACGACCCGGAACTGGAAGTGGTGCTGATGCGCGCCCAGGAAATCCCCCGCTATGTCAGCGAGGGGGTGCTAGATGCGGGCTTAAGCGGGCTGGACTGGATTATGGAAAATGAGGCCGACGTGGTGGAAGTGGCCGACCTGGTATATGCGAAAAATACCGACAACCCCATTCGTCTGGTGATTGCCGTTGCCGCTGACAGCGACATTAAAAGTGTGGCCGACCTGCAGGGTAAGCGCATTGCTACCGAACTGGTGCGGGTGACCCGGAACTACCTGAGGCAAAACGGGGTGGAAGCCACGGTAGAGTTTTCTTACGGCGCCACCGAGGTAAAAGTGCCCCAACTGGTGGATGCCATAGCCGATATCACCGAGACCGGCAGTTCTTTAAAGGCCAATAATTTGCGGATTATAGCCACCATTCTGGAATCCACCACCAGGTTGCACGCCAACCGGAAGTCCTGGGACGAACCCTGGAAGCGTGAGAAGCTGCAGAACCTGGCCGTGCTTTTGCAGGGCGCTTTGCGGGCCAGGGCCAAGGTGGGGCTGAAGATGAATGTGCCGGGCGAACGCCTGGAGGAGATCCTGGCGGTACTGCCGGCCATGAAGCAGCCGACCGTTTCGCAGTTGATTCGCAGCGATTGGGTGGCGGTGGAGGTTATCCTGGATGAAAGGCAGGTGCGGGAACTGGTTCCGGCTTTGAAGCGCGCCGGCGCCCATGATATTATTGAGTACCCCCTGACCAAGGTGATTCCTTGAAAAATTTTGGCGGCGCCGGCAGGAGACGGGTGGCGGCCGTCAACCCGCCACTGTAACCGGCGAGCCCCCGCACACAACGGTCAGTAAAGTGCTCAGGCAAGGGCTGATTAAAAGTGACATTTCAAGACCTGACCCCCCTTTCTCATGCGTGAAACTTTTGTGGCGCTGGATTGGTTAGCCCGGCTTGTTGCCCATATTCCCAACAAGGGTGAACAACTTGTCCGGTATTACGGGTACTATTCAAACAAGTCACGGGGAATGCGCAAAAAAACAGAGACTGATAGCCAAGCGCCTGCACTAGTTGATTCCGATATTTCAAAAAAGGCATTCCGCAGGAACTGGGCCCGTCTGATTCAAAAGGTTTACCATACCGACCCGCTGCTGTGCCCCAAGTGCAATGGCTCCATGCGTATCATATCCTTTATAGAAGACGAAGAGACCATCAAGAAGATATTGCTGCACCTGAATCTGTGGATGCCGGGGAATCATGATCCTCCCAACCTTTATAAGGAGCATCAGTACATTCCTGCTTCAAAACCTTCCGGACCGTTTGATGATACAACCCATGATGATTCTGTCTTCCAAATGCCGTATGAGGATGAATATTCTCAGTTGACACCTTATGAGGACTGTATTTAGGGGTCTTATCAAGATAGGTTCACGATTTGGACAGTATAGG
>JAGUVT010000117.1 GCA_020062745.1 Deltaproteobacteria bacterium | reverse complement strand
CCGCCGACACCATTTCTCTCACCATTTATCCGCAGAGACTCCAGTTTCTTTTCCTCGGCCTCACCGTTGGCCACGATTATCTTCGTCAGGTTTTTATGGGCAATGCCGTTTTTGCGGCAGATTTCGTAAAGCAGCCGGTTGCCTTCCAGGCAGGTGCGGGCTTTTAAGGAACCGGGCGGGTAGTAAAGGCCGGCGTGAATAACCTGACTGTTCCGGCTGCTGGTCTCCCGGCCGAAGCCGTCGTTTTTTTCCAGCACGTAAACCTTTCTCCCCCTGCCAGCCACCGCCGCCGCCACAGCCAGACCCACGACACCCGCTCCGATTACGGTAATATCTACATCAGCCATATCCGCACACCTCTTCTCTACATCATACCATCGCATCTCCGAGATAAAGCTCCCGGTAGCGGCCGGTCATTTCCGGCAGGGAGAACAATTCCGCCGCCCTCCGCCGGCCCCTTTCCCCCATTTGCTTTCGCTTAGCCGGGTCGGCGATCAATTCCCGCAGCGACCGCTCCGCCGCCTCCGGCTCCAAGGCCTCAATCAGCAGGCCCGTCTGTCCGGGCACAACCTGCTCGCCCACTCCGCCCACAGCATTGGCCACTACCGGGAGCCCGGCCTGCATGGCTTCAATCACGGTCAGCGGCAGCCCTTCCCAGCGGGAAAAGAGCACGAAAACATCAAGGTCCGCCAGCAGTCCGGGCGCATCTTCCCTGGCGCCCGGCATAAAAACTTTTCCCTCCAGGCCGTGCTTTTTGATAAAGGCTTCGCACTCAGCCCGCAGGGGCCCGTCCCCGATGAACACAAAAAAAACGTCCGGCCGGTCCGCCATCCGGCGGGCCACTTCCAGCAAAAAAAGCACCTCCTTAGGCGGAGCCAGGCGGGCTACCGTGCCGATTAAAATATCGCCGGCGGAAAGCCCCAACTCCCGCCGCAGGGCGCCCGGCAGCATTTTGGGCGCCGGCAGGCCGTTGTAGATCAGCGCAAGCTTACCCGCCGTCACCAGCCTCCAGGAACGGGCCTTTGCAAAATCCCGCCTGGAAACACAGATCACCTTCGTACTCACCGTCCCGGCCAGCCGCTCGGCCCAAACATAAAAAAAGCGAACCGGCAGACTCTGGTACCGGTTGATTCCCCATCCGTGCACAGTAAAATAAATTTTCGGCACGCCGGCCAGGTACGCCGCCAGCCTGCCCAGGATACCCGCCTTGGAACTGTGGCAGTGCACAACGTCGTATCTCTCCCGGCGCATCAGCCGGTAAAGCTGCCAAAAAGCCTTTAAATCGTTCAGCGGCGAGGGGTTCCGCTTTAAAGCCGGCATTTCCACCACCTTCACCCCTCCCGGCAGTCCTTCCAGCCAGCGTACCAGTTCGCCGCCCGGCGCGCAGGCCGCCGTCACCGCAAAGCGTTCCGGCTCCAGGCCGGCGGCAATATGGCAGACAACCTTCTGCGCCCCCCCCAGTTCCGAAAGGGTGATCACCTGCAAAATCTTCAGCCGCGCACCTTCCGTCCTCATGAAATTCCGGCCTGCCCTTTCCCCCTGCTATTCGCCTGCATAAGCAGCCGCTCCAGCCGCTCGCCGACAACCCGCCAGTCATACTTTTCCTCCACCAGTTCCCTGGCCCGCCGGCCCAATTCCACAGCCCGCGCCGGATCGCGCAAAAGTGCCGCCGCCTTCGCCGACATCTCCGCCGGCCCATCCGCCACTTCCAGGTGCCGCCCCGGCACCACGTCCAAACCCTCGCAGCCCAGGGTACTCGATACCACCGCCTTGCCTGCGGCAAAAGCCTCCAGCAGCTTCAACCGGGTGCCCGCTCCAAAGCGGACCGGGCTGACCACCACCGCCGCCCCCGCCAGGTAAGGCCGCAGATCCGGCACGTAGCCGGTCACCTCCACCCGTCCGTTTTCCGCCAGGGCCCGGATGGAAGACGGCGGGTTTTTGCCGGCGATCACCAGCCGCGCCTCCGGGCACTGCCGCAGCACCAGCGGAAAAATCTCCCGGTAAAAGAACAAAGCCCCGTCCTCATTCGGCGGGTAGGCCATATTGCCGGTAAATAGCACTTTAAATCCACCCTCTTGCCCTTGCCGGGAAGTAAAAAAAGAGGTGTCCACACCGTTCGGCACCACGGCCACCCTCGCCTCCGGCACAAACTGGCGCATATAAGCCGCATCCGCCTCCGAAGCCAGCAGGCACAGATCAACCCCCGTCAATACCCGCCGCTCGAAACGCGCCGTCTTAAACTGCTCCAGGCGGTAAAAAGCCTTGAGCGGCGCCGGCAGGTATCCGGCCATCCGGCCGTAGTAAAGGGACAGGGCATCGGTTAAGTCCACCACCCTGGTTATTCCTTTAAGCCCGAGAACATGTGCTCCCATTTTCAACTGGCAGGCCAGCACCAGGTCGTAATCCCCGCCCGCCAGCAGTTCTTTAAGCAGCCGCCTCACCCGGCCCGTCCGCCGCAAGGCCACCGCTGCCGGGAGGCCGGGGTTGAGCAGCACCCGGCATATTTTGCCGAAAGAAGACAAAGGCGGCACGGTGATCCGCTCCTGAAAGACACCTGCCGCAGCCTCCCCCTCTCCTGCCGGCTCACTTACGCCGGCAAAAGACACCAGGGTCAGCCGGTGTTCTTGCGCCAGCCGGCGGGTTAAATGCAAAAGCCTGATCTTATCGCCCTGATCGGGCCGGTCGGGCGCTGCATCAGAAAGAACCAAAATCCTCATCCGGCCACCTCTCTATAAACAGCCAGCGTCTGTGCAGCGCACTTCTCCCACGAAAAAACCTTCAACCGCTCGCAACCCTTAACCACCAACTCCCTGCCGGCCGCCGGGTTCTCCAGCAAAAAAAGTATTTTTCCAGCTAACTCATCCGGCCGCCGGGGGTTGAACAGCAACCCGGCGTCACCGGCGATTTCCCCTACCGCGGTGGTCTCCGAAGCCACCACCGGCACGCCCGCGGCAAAAGCCTCCAGCAGCGGCAGGCCGAAGCCCTCGTAAAGCGAAGGATACACAAAGCAAAAAGCGCTCCGGTAAAGGCCAACCAGTTCGCTGTCGCTCACAAACCCCAGGCAGGTTATATCCCGGCGGTAAGGGTGCGCCTCAAGCCCCACCCTCCCGGCGAACAGTTCCACATCCTCAACGCCGGCCAGTACCAGCTTCAGTTCTCCTTGAAACCTGTTTTTAACCAGCGCAAAGGCCTCCAGCAGCACCTTCATGTTCTTGCGCCCGTCCAGCGCCCCCAGCGCCAGAATGTACCCGCCAGCGCCCACCGATCCCTCGACCGGGCCAACCGCTTCCTTGGCAGGCAAATCCATGTAAGTTACCCTGACCATGGCCGGATCAACCTTCAACACCTCAGCAATATCCGAACGGGAAAAATACGAATCCGTAATGATAAGGTCGGCCCACCCGGCAATACGCGGTAGAATGCCCATGCGGTACAGGCGGCTCACCCGGTGCCGCAAACTTAAATCAGCATCGCCGAAATCAAAACGTTTAAACTCAATAACATCATGCACCGTCAGCACCGTGGGACAAACCTTAAACAGCGGGGCAACATTACTAGTACAATGTAGCACATCCACCCGGTCCCGCCGCGCCGCCGCCGGCAGCAACATCTGCTCCCAAAAAAATAAATTGCCGCCCGTCAGACAGCGCACCCGGAAAGGCTCCCTGGAAAAACGCTCCACTTCCTCCGGCGCCGCCGTCCGGTCAACGTATAAAATATACCGCGCGTCGCCGCCTAATCCGGCCAGCGCCAGCAAAAGGTTATAGATATAGCAGCCAATCCCCCGCTTCTCCCGGCGCAAACCATACCTGGCGTCAATTCCCACCAACACCCGCAACCACTCCCGCCGTCAGCAACATTTCTCTATAGATTTTATCACTTATCTCCCAGCTGGAAAACCGGCAATACAACCTTTACACCAACCACTTACGTCCCTACGCTTGTATTTTATACCAACTTATCGTACAATAAAAATAAATCTTTAGGAACCATCCCGGGTCCCATCAAAGGAGAACCACAAGGCCATGCACAATCAAACGAACGGAAATCTTAAAGAAGCATTAAGGTGGCTGAAACAGGCCGAGAAAGACTTAACCGCCGCCAGAAACAGCCTTTCATCCGGCGACTACGAATGGTCTTGTTTCCAATCTCAGCAATCGGCGGAAAAAGCTTTAAAATCAATTCTATATGCAAAAGGACTAAGAAAAATATTGACCCACTCCGTATTCGAGTTGTTAAGAGAAGTCTCAATTTACGAAAAAGACTTTTTAGAATTGAAACAGCAGTCAAAAATACTGGACAGCATCTATATTTCCGCCAGATACCCGAACGGAATTGCTGGAAGTTTAACCCCTTCCGAATATTTTGAAGAGGAGAATGCCAAAGAATGCATCAGCTATGCAGAATCGATATTAAAAAAGGTGATGCAACTTATAGAGAAATAGGAGCCGGCTTAAAGCAATTTTGCAAAAAATTACGCAAAAAATATAGAATCCGCAAAATCATCGCCTTTGGTTCCTATGTCAGAAGGGATTTAAACGAAGGCAGCGACATTGATTTGATTATCGTCGGTAATTTCAATGAGAAATTTCACAAGAGAACGGCAAACGTCCTGGCCCTGACAGAACTACCCGTCGAACCTTTATGCTATACAGAAGAAGAATTTGAAAAAATGGTCAAGGAAAATAATTCTTTTCTTAAAAAAGCCTTAAACGAAGGCATGGTTCTATTCTGAAAACGTTACCTCAATAATAAGTCACTAAAATATCCTTATCATGAATTCCGTCCTGTCCAATGCCAGATTCGGGTTGTAAAAAGGGTCGCCTTTGTGCAAAAAATGACGCCACTTTCTGCGAAAATAACTGTTGTCCCGCTTCGGCACTTTGCGGCCGCGGGAAACCGCCTCGTAATGATAGAGTTCGGCATACGGTGTCCAGACGATAAAATAGCCTTTCTCTACAATCCGCAGGCATAAATCCACATCGTTGCAAACTACGGCAAGCTTTTCATCGAAGCCGCCGGTTTCTTCGAAAACCTTCCGCCGCATTAAAAGGCAGGCCCCGGTAACAGCGGCGCAATTGCGAACGACCGCCGCCAGACCCATGTAGCCGGACGATTCACCGGGCTGCCTGTAAAAAGCATGGCCGGCCACGCCGCCGAACCCCGCAATTATTCCAGCATGCTGAACAGTACCATCCGGGTAAAGAAGCTTCGCTCCCACCGCGCCAACCTCCAGCCTTTGAGCGTGTCCGAGCATCTCTTCCAGCCAGCCGGGAGTGATCACCTCCACGTCGTTATTTAAAAATAAAAGGTAGTCTCCTCTTGCTTCTCCGGCCGCAAAATTATTGATGGCCGCATAGTTAAAAGGCTCATTATAATCCAGCACCCTAAGGCCCTTTTTTCGTATATTCTCCAGGTAAACCAGGGTTGCTTCTTCTACGCTTCTGTTGTTCACCACAATAATCTCATACGGCCGGTAAGTGCTCCTCTCCTCAATAGAAGAAATGCAGCGGCGCAAGAGCCCAACCTTATCCTTCGTGGGAATGATAATGCTTACCAGCGGCCGGCCCTTTACCACATAACGCACCCGGTACCGTCCCGGTCCGGCCGGCTCCACCCGGCCGTCCAGCCCCCGCCTCCCCAGCACCTCCTCCAGGGCACGGACAGCCGACCCGCCGTCCCCGCCACCGTCCTCCGGACCAGTCTCCCCGCCGCCGCAGCGGTGATACAAAATCTCGGGTATGCGCGCTATCTTACCGGCGCGCCCGGTCAGGCGCAGGAGCAAATCGTAGTACCAGTCACCCGCAAAATCCGGCCGGAAACCGCCCGCTTCTCCCAGCAGCGAGCGGCGGAAAACAGTAAAGCGGCCGATGTAATTCATCGACATAAGCAGGTCGGGCGACCAGCCGGGCTTAAAGAAGGGCTTCTCTCTCCTGCCGTCCGGCCCGATCTTATCCTCGTCGGTATAGATAAAATCAGTCTCCGGCTCACTGTTTGCCAGCTTCGCCACCGACAGGAGAGCCATGGGAGAAAGTTCGTCCTCCTGGTCCAAAATACCCACAAATTCACCAGCGGCAAGCTCCAGGGCAGCGCTGAGAGCCGCAGGGACGCTCTCCCCTTCCGCCGGCCAGGAAACCTTAATCCGCCCGTCCTGCCGGCAGTATTCCGCCAGAACAGCTTTCATCTCAGAAGCAACGGAAATAGCGCCGAGGCACAGCTCCCAGTGCGGGTAAACCTGCCGGCAGACCGAGTCTACAGCCGCCTTCAGACGCAATTCCCCAGGGCCCCCAACTGCCATGACAATGCTGATCATCGGCCGCCGGGGGAGACTTTCCGCCTGCCGCCTCAACACAGGGAAGTCTGCCTGTTTCGGCTCCGTCTTTGCAATCAGCAGCTTGTAGCGATAATCATAATCCTCAAATCTAGCCTTACCTTTCAGACCATATTTCCGCAGGTAAACAAAACTTCGCTTAAAAAAAATGCCTACCCCTTCATCAAATAACACGTTCCAGCTCTTTTGCAAAAAGTCGTACCCGGCGCGCCTCTTCGACCCTCCGGGGAAAAGCCTTTCCCGCCAGCGTTCCCATCCTTTAACAAACCCGTAGAACCTGGAGCCGGTTACAGCAGTCAAAGCGTTAAAAATCTCCCGGAGTTCCTCATCTTTTTCCTCCAACCGACTGAGCAACTGGCTATACGACGTGCCCGCATTAAAAGGAGTTCCTCCGAAATCATTAAACTTCCCCACCGCTCTCAGCAGCCTGTTCCGCCCGTCCGGTTCACGTGCCTGCTCCAGCATGTAATCCAGCAACCGGCGAAAAAACAACTGCCGGAGAAAACGATCGGCGGGAGCCGGCGAAGACAGGCGCGGCGCCTCCTCTCCTTTGGAAGCAACAAGCAACTTCCGGAAGCCCGGTGCGGAAAAGTCGCCGAGCGGCCCGCAATAGCTGTTGTAAAACCTGTAAACCTCCCTCACCCTGTCCTCCGGCATGTCCCCGGCGCCGGCGTAAAAAGAAAAGCATTTGAGCCACAGCCAGTTTTCCAGGTTGTTATACTCAACAAATGCAAAGGGACAGCCCTTCTCTTTAAAAAAATCTTCCACCATGCCGGCACCGGGCGGTACGTCTTCCGACCGGTCCGCAGGCAGAAAACCAGGCCGGCCGGCAAACTCCGCAAAAAAGCCGCCTGCCAGCTTCTCTGCCCGGGCGGTTTCTTCCGAAAAAAAAGAAGCTCCCAGGATAATCGCTTTCCCCGCTATCCGGAACGCTTTCGCCAAAACACCGGGCCGCTCCTCCGGGAGGACCTGCCCGAAATCGGGCAGCACCACCGCCTCAAAACTGTCATCAGCAAACTCGCTTCCGGCAAATTCGTCAAAACCCAGTTCGCTCATTTCGCAGGCTGGATTCAAGAAATCACGCAAGCAACTGCCGCTTTCACAAACAACGAGAACGCGCAGAGGCAAGCCCCGCCCACCCAGGTCAATCACCCGGCTTATAAGGAGGTTTCCGGTATAAACTTCAAACGGCATAAAAAGCCTTGGGTCTTTATTATCATAAGCCATTATTCCAACTATCACCAGCTACCTTGCTTTCCCTGGCAGCTTGCCCCTTATACACGTCTGGAATATTATCGCAAATCACAGCCTAAAAATATCCTCCTTTCGTCGGAAGCTCTCAAGCGGTCGATAAAGGCCAGGGTGTCCACGTCATCATCAAAAAACCCTTCCGAGCCGGAAATATGTGCCAGGCGTGCCTGGCGTTTAAGCTCTCTTTCGACAGCTAGAGCAATAAACCTGGAGCGATTACCCTTGCCCACCAATGCATCGATCTTTTCGACGATCATTAAGGGCAACCTGACCGCCGTTATTTTAGAGATTCGATGAGGAACAGCCATTTAAAACACCTCACATGTATTACATACAGTATAACAAGAAGGGCTGTCACTTACAATAACGAAATCCTCTAAAAAAAAGAAAAATATTGCCTTACTCCGCAAAATCATCCCTTTCGGTTCCTATGCCAGAAGGGATTCAGCCCTTATTCGACCGGCCACTCCCCTCTTTCCTGCAGAACATCCCGGTAAACCGCCAGCGCTTCGTTTACAGCCGGCATTCCGGCATAGGTACCGATTTGGAAAAAGATCTCGGCCAGCTTTTTAGGGTCGCAACCGACGTTTAAGGCGGCGTTGACATGCAGGCGCAGTTCCTCACCGGCCCGCAAAGCCGCCAGCGCGGCTACCGTAATCATCTGTCTTTCCGGCAGGGTAAGAACGGTGCGCGAGTAAAGGTTGCCTGTGATAAATTTGGAAAAATCGTTGGCTAACTCCCTGTCAAACTCCCGCCACGTTTTATAAGGAGGGTCCTTTTTGATCCCTTTACCGAACAGCTTGTTTGCTGTTTCCCGCGTTCTTTTTTTGATTTCCGCTTCGTCCACGCTCATTTCTCCCTCCTTTTCCGGACTCCAACCACATCTCTCCGCCAAATAACGGCTATTATTTTTGCAGCCGTTACTCGCTTCGCTCATGTAATAGTTTAACCCGTCCGGGTCTCGTCCCCACAAAAACCGTATTATTCCTCTTTCCCTTCGTTCAATTGAGAAACCACAATTCCCGTAAGAACAGCCACAGTTTGAACCGCATCAGCAGCCAGAGCAACAGCATCGCCGGCAATCTTTTTATTATAAACCCGGGCTGGGATGCTATCAGGCAAACCATTCGGATACCTGGTGGGAATATAGTAACCATCCAAAACAGCCCATGAACTGCGTTTATCCTGTATCTCCTTATTATAAAGGGCTGCCCGTTCCGCCAGAGCATCCACGGAATGTCCCAGAACCAGAGACTCCCCTTGCGCGTAAAGAAAGGCTTTAATTGCTTTTTCAGCCACCTGCTGGGCTAAAAAGCAACTTAAGTAGAAGCCCCCTGCTTCCACCAGGTGACGTGCCCACCGAAGATCTTCTCCGGCCTGTTCAAGCCAGCGTCGCGCTTCTTCTACCGGTTCTCTGCGCATAAAGAACCTTCCCTTCTGATATTGCCTTTTGAATAAAGGGACGCTCCTGCACTTTTTCCCATTCTAACGGAGTATAGGGCAAAATATCCACGGCGACCCGCGGAACAAGTTGCCGGTACAGCCAACCGGTCCGCTCTACAAAGGGAAGCTCGCTTTCCAGCACAACAATAAGATCCAGGTCGGTAAAAAGGTCGGCTCTGCCCCTGGCAAACGAACCAAACAAAATCACTTTTTTTGCCTTTAAGCGCTTAAGTTCCCGCACAATGCGGCTCAACTCCCGTCTTAAAAGCTTACCGTATTCTTTTTCTTTAACAGCCTGCCCTTTATCCATGTCTGGAATTTTATCACAAACTACAGCCAAAAAAAAGTCCTACCGTCAAAACTGTACAAGGGGAATTCTCTAATCTGGAAGCAAGTCAAAAACCATCCCTATTTGAAAACATTCGAAAAATCCATATCCAGCGTGACCAAGCACCTTTTTTCGACAGAACATGTCTCATAAATAGTAATATCATTACATCCTTGTAATTTTTGATCCCGGAAAGTTTTCACGTCATGTCCGGCTTCTTGAAAAAGCCCCTGGGTTCTTACCCCAAAATTTTCATCAAGCTTAAATTTCAACCTATTGCCTCCATCGGGATTTCTACGTAACGTTCCCTGGTCATTTCCGCCCCGTAAGCTAAGGCAGCCTGAATATCTTCAACTTTCAAATTGGGGTACTCAGTCAAAATTTCTTCTATAGTCATTCCACTTGCTAAAAAATCCAGGATAAGCGACACCCATATTCTCGTTCCCCGGATACAAGGCTTACCAAAACAAACATTTGGATCAATAGAAATCCTCTTTAATAGTGGGTTCATGAGATTTCCCCTTTCCTGAAGCTGTTATGTTATTATATCATCTTCCACGAAAACCACAATCTTCATTAGAAAAAAACCATTTGCATCCTCAGCAGGCGCCTTTCCGAGGGATCAAACCCTGCTCCTCCAGCCAGTCCACAATCCGGGCCAGGCTTTCCGCCGCCGTCTCCCGGCCGGTGTCCACCACAAGATCGGGGTTCTCCGGTTCCTCGTAAGGGTCGGACACACCGGTAAAATTGTCTATCTCTCCGGCCAGCGCTTTGCGGTAAAGCCCCTTTTCATCCCGCTGAATTAAAACATCCAGGGGACACTGCACGTACACTTCCACAAACCGCCCGATCTCCGCCCGGCAGTATTCCCGCATATGCCGGTAAGGCGCAATAAAAGAAGCCAGGACGATAACATCGTGTCTGGTCAACAATTTGGCCACGTAGCATACCCGCTCGATGTTTTTCTCCCGGTCCTCTCTGCTGAAGCCCAGATCCCGGCAGAGGTTTTTGCGTACCGCGTCGCCGTCGAGGTGCTCCACCTTTAAGCCGCGCGAGCGTAGTTCCTGCGCCAGCATCCGCCCCAGCGTGGTCTTGCCGGCGCCGCTCAAGCCGGTGAACCACAGGGTAAAACCTTTTTGCATCCGGACTCCCTCTTCCTTCTCCAAATGAAAAACAGATTAAGTCAGCGTAAAATCCTACGCACCACAGTTAAAATATCCTGATCATTATTAACAAGGTACCCATCTATACCTGCTTTCGCAGCAGATTCCATATCCCCTACTTGATCTCAGATAAAAACACTGCCTCCAAGATCAATTCCCCATTCAGATGCTGCTTTAAAAATCATCCCCGGTTCCGGTTTCCGGCAGTTGCAATTCACCAGATACCGGCCCCGTCCTTCTGACGGGTGGTGGGGACAATAATAGAAAGCATCAATATGCGCGCCTATCTCGCCTATCTTTCGAAGTTCAGCGTTCATCCATTTATGCAGCCGCTGCACATCTTCTTCTCCGTAGTAACCACGGGCAACTCCTGCCTGGTTGTTGATAATAATGGCCAGATAACTTGTTTCCCCGTCGGTAGTTACGCCTCCCCGCTTTTTTTAAAATCCAGCAGGAGTTCTGAAAGAATGGACTCCAACCGGGTCTTTACAACCTCCGGCGTATACCTCTTTTTTATATGCTCTATACCGCTTGTTGACAATTTCATCCACAAGTCCGGCGATTGACAGAGCTTGACCACCTTCCGGGCAAATTCTTCCGCTCCGTCGGCAATCAGAGCAGTCCCGCCATCTATCAACTCCATACCTTCGGCGCCGATAGAAGTGGTTACAACAGGCAGGCCGCAGCTCATTGCATGACCTATTTTCCCTTTCATGCCGGCGCCATACCGCAAAGGACTCACAAAAACCTTTACTTTATTAAAATACGGCTCAACCTCCGGAACCCAGCCAATAACCCTTACTCCATCAATCCGTTTTAATTTTTCCATTTCGCGTGTCACATTACTACCCACAACATAGAATTCAACTTCTGGAAGTTCCCTTCGGATAAGCGGAAAAACTTCTTCAACGAAATACAACACTGCATCAACGTTGGGAGTATGCTCATAACCACCCAGGAACATCAGGCCCGCCCGCTTTTCAAAAGGAATAATCTCTTCATTATCAATAACAGAATGGATATTAGGAACAACTTCCACCTTTAAATCCGGATCGAGCAAAAGAAGGTGCTTTCTCTCTTCTTCGGTAACAACAAACGTTACACCGCTTTCTCTTGCCAGATATAACTCCATTTCTTTAAAACACTCCGCCTGCCTGGCGACCTCTTTATTATTCTCAAGTTTTGCCCTTCTTTCTTCACGAAGGAAATGGATGTCTACAGTATCATAAATAATTTTCGCATCTGGTAATAAGCTTTTAACTATGCTAATTTTATTAAAGCACGTATGAGGTCTGCACATATGTACTAAATGAAACTGCTCTCTTCTTTCTTTAAGCCATTTTTTAAAAATACATTTTCCATATATTACTTCCACACCCATCCTTTGAAAATCCGAAGTATAAGGTTCTATTTTTTCTAGATTATCGGGGTAAAACGTTACAGCAAATCCAAGCATTAAATACATATTAATTAATGCTGTTATACGAACAGAACCGGAATCTTTATCAGGTTCCGGTAAACGATGATCAATTATTAACACATGAAACTTCTTCCCATGAACTCTAGCCTGCCATACTGACGATGGAACAGGCGGATAATGTTCTTTACTTAATACAGTCAACCATTTATTATAGAATTTAGGTTTGTTTTGCGCTTGGAAAGCTTTTACTCCGGCGGAAGTGTCTCTCCCTGCCGTAATTCCCTCAAAATGAATTACTTTACATTTCGGCTGATAAACTACCCTGTATCCCTTTTTTCTTACCCCAAAACAAAGGTCTGTATCTTCATAATAGGCAGGAAAATAAAGCTCATCAAAACCACCCAACTCATTAAAAATACTTTTACGAATGGCAAGACAGGCGCCGGAACAATAATCAACATCCCGCAAAAAATTATACTCCGGCTTTTCCGGGTTGTCGCCCCTCCCATAATTCCAGCCGCTGGCATCACGCCAGATAATCCCGCCGGCTTCTTGCAAACTTCCATCCGGGTAGAGAAGTTTACTTCCCACCGCCCCAACAGATGGGTCACTATCAAGTATTGATACTATCGCATCCAACCAACCCGGCATAACCTGTGTATCATTGTTCAGGAACAGCAAGTATTCACCCCTGGCCTTCCCCGCCCCCTGATTACATGCCTTGATGAAACCCATATTTTCTTCGTTGCGGACAACCATGAGGTTATTTATTTCAGACAGATTCTTCTTCGTTTCATCGGAAGAAGCATTATCAACGACAACAACTTCATAAGAAACCCTACTCTCTCTCCTAGCAATAGATTTCAAGCAACAATGCGTATAACTCCATTTATTAAATACTGGAATAATAATAGATACCCTGGGCGAATCATAAAGAGGGAT
>JAGUVT010000029.1 GCA_020062745.1 Deltaproteobacteria bacterium | reverse complement strand
CCCGAGTTTCAGAAATAATAATGAAACATTAAAGCCGCAAACGACTGAATTACAGTGGTTGGCGGCTTTTTATAAAGGCAAAAAGTTGATACAAAATCTAGTACTAAGTCAGCCCAGTTTTTTGCGTATTTGGAAGCGATACTGCTTAATGTCGGATAATGTAGGCAGCCTTAGGTCATGATCTATGCCCAAAGCCTTTAATATCAGGTCCAAATCTTCCATACGTTTGCTTATGCGATAGTAACCTTGTGGCAATGCATCCGCGGTGAAGCCCTGGAGTGCCTTTTGGATCCTAGCCGCACTCAGACCTTCTTCCCAGTTGAAGGCTCCACTGATCTTCTTACCTTGATATGCCAATATCTTGCACTGGACCAGGCGAATCATGGTAAGAGCTATAAAGCATAGCAGGAAGTGTGCATTGATGTGTTTAGGGGTCTGCACAAACACTGGGCGAGCTTTAAGATCGCTCTTGGTGATCCTGAATGCATCTTCAATGCGTGTAAGTCCACGGTAAGCCTCAATGATCTCTTCTTCGCTTTTGACCACTTCTGAGCTGACAATCATGTAGTAGCCCATTAGCTCGCAATATTCCATGGCCTTTTCCAGGTTGATTCGCTGCACTTTCTTCGGGGCTAGGATTTCGCCGGTCTCTTCATCGACGTTATACTCAATGATGAACTGCTTCAGTTTGCCCTTCTCACTTTTGATGGCAGCGGGGTTGTCGATATACATCTGCAAGGTCTCCAAAAAAGACTCGTTTTCATGTCTCTCGCGCTCGTAGAACTTCTTGCTCCAGTAGCAAACGACCTTCTCTTGGACCTCCACCGTCTGGCCGTTCTCGTCCTTAATTTTACGGCTCACAATTTTCGACTTGCACTTGAATGTCCCCTGATCGTTGCTCTCGTAGCCTTCCTGGTTCAGCACCCATTGCCTTTCAGCCTTCTTGCACTTTTTGATGCTTTTGCTGAATACATAACCGTTTCCCTGGCCAAGGACATGGGCGATGTTCTTGTCGCTTGTCAGACCCCGGTCAGCAACAACAATCAGGCGGTCAAATTCATAGTTGTCAACAGTTTTCTTCAGAGCCGGTCTCAGAGTTGCCTGATCCAAGGTATTGCCTGGGAAGAGGTGGTAAGCGATGGGTATTCCCTTATCGTCGATGAACAGGCCCATCTGTACGATGGGGGTGCGTCTCTTCTCTTTGGAGACACCATTTTTTCTTATCCCCTTCTCTATGACTTCGCCTGCTTCATCAACCTTGTCAGGGTCGCTTTCCTCTATCTCGAAGAAGTAGTTGGTTACGTCATAGTAAGCTACCTCGGTACTTCGTCCTATGATGCCATCTATTTTTAGGTTCATGCGCTTTTGCAGCGCGCCTGATTTTTTGTCCAGATCGTCAAGACAAGCATAGATATCATGCCAGTCGTTCGAATCCGTAAGGGGGAGCAGGTAGCTCTCCTTATCCTGATATGTACTTATCTTGGAGGCAGGTTTTAAAGCCCGGCTGATGGTGAGAAGACGAGCAAGTCCCGTAAGGTCGTAGGTCAAAGAAGCCCTGGATTTGTGCAACCTGAGTACATCAGACAAGCCAAGGGCGTCGAAGAGTGCGTCAAAGATGAAAAAACCCACGTTTTTGGAATCAGAATGGCAATGGTTCTCGTCTGTCCGGTTGAAGGTAATATTAACGAAGTCATGCTTAGACGTTTTTTGGATATAAGGCGTCAGCTCAGGAATCAAGGGGTTACCCTCACGGAAGGACTTGCGCAGCCTTGCTAGAAAATCTGAATTACCATCGTCAAAACGTTTCAGCGGGCCTATGTTGGCCACAACCCGTTTTTTCTGACGTGTTACACCGTTTTCCTGGATGGAGTAACTTTCGGCCAGCCTGAGATAATCGACGCCGTTTAGCTTGAAGCATTCAATGTGCATGGACACACCTCACATAACGTAGTCTGTTAGCATGTATATATTATATCATAAAATTAGACAAAAATAAAGCCTAAAATCCAATTATGCCAAAGATTTTAGGCTATATTTACTCACTATTTATTTTGAAACTCGGGT
>JAGUVT010000085.1 GCA_020062745.1 Deltaproteobacteria bacterium | reverse complement strand
GGCAAGAGCTACGGACACGTGCGGTCGAACATTTTCACCGCGGTGCGCGGCGGCGAGAGCGTGATCGTGACCGACCCCAAGGGCGAACTTTTTCGCGACATGGCGCCTTATCTTGCCGGCAGAGGGTACGCCGTGAGGGTGCTGAACCTGGTGCGCATGCAGGAATCGCATCGGAAGAATTTCCTGGATGAAATCCGTACTCCCCTCGACGCGGACGTGTTTGCCCAGGTGGTCGTTGCGACTACCGAAAGCGGCTTCAAAAAGGGAGGAGACGGTTTTTGGAACCGGTCCGAGCAGAACCTTTTAAAAGCCCTGACGCTGTACGTGTGTTACGACGAAGCGGGCGGGCGCAGGCGCGGGACCATGGGAGAGATATACGACCTTGTTGCGTCGGGTGACAAGAAGGCGCTGAACGGAAAGTTTGAAGAACTGCCGGCGGACCACCCGGCATACGGTCCGTACATGATTTCCAGGACGGCCGGCGAGAGCGTATGGGGCGACATCGTTATCGGCCTGGGCACAAGGCTGCAGACGTTCCAGCAGGAAGAAGTGAGACGCCTGACCAGAGAGTCGGAAATCGACCTGAACCTGCCGGGCAGGGAGAAATGCGCTTATTTCGTCATCACGCCCGATACCCACCAGGCGTTCAACTTCCTGGCTTCTTTGTTCTTCACTTTCATCTTCGTACGCCTCGTCGAGCAGGCGGATGCAAACAGAAACGGCAGGCTGGACGTACTGGTGAAGATGCTCCTGGACGAATTCGCCAACATCGTCACCATACCGGACTTCGAGAAGAAAATCGCCACCGCCCGCGGCCGCGGCATAGAATGCCATGTTATCATCCAGAGCCTGCCCCAACTCATCAGGGTGTACGGCAGGGATTCCTGGCAGGAGATCCGGGCGTGCTGCAGCACCGTGGTGGTGCTGAAAGTAGAGGACGACTATACCGCCGACTACGTGAGCAGGCAGTTGGGCAGGACGACGGTCGAGACCCGCAGCGAAAGCCGCGGGGTAAAGCCGCTGGCGGGTCTTGTTGTTTGTGACGATAGGGAAAGCCGCGGCGCGGCCGGCAGGCCGCTGATGGCGCCCGACGAGATCACCCGCATGCCGGGTGGCTGGAGCATCGTGTTCCTACCCGGCCCCGACGACAGGGAGCGGCTTCCGGCACGACTGCGGACGGTAGGATACACCGAGTTTCCCGAGGCGAAAGAACTGGTCCGGGTAGTGGAGACGGGAACGGGCTTTCCGGAGATGGGGGAAAACGGTAAGGGAGAAGGGGTTGCCCCGATGGGGCCGGCGGGTGAAACGGATGTGCCGGGCGGCGCTCCGTTTGCGGTGGATGAAGCCGACTCGGGTAACGTTGGGGATCATGTGGGCGAAGGGGCTTTATTGTTCCGAAAGACCGGTGATGCTGTGGAAAGTGAGCGGGCGGGCGCAGGGGAGCCCGGCGGCCCGGACCTCCGGCCGGTAATTCCGTGGTAAGGGGGGATTGTGGTGGAACGGGCGGCGGCGGCGTGAATATTATGTAAGGGAGGGATTGGCATGAGGGAAGGTAAGGAAGTTTCGAGAGTGCCGGAAGAGGTTTACAACCGCCTGGTGAGGCTGCTTGTAAAGCGTGTTCTGGTGGAAATCAAAGACAAACGGGAGAAACCGGCGAAGAAAAAGATCGCCCGTTAGAATCGGGACCGACGGCAGAAGTCATACCCGGAGGTAAACCATGGACGAGGAATTCGTACCCGCTCACCTGGCGGGCAGGCGGTTCGACATCTTAAAAGATCCCGCGAAGACTATGGAGCAAAAAGGTCTGCCCGTCGGCGGCTATATCCGTATTTCCACCAGGAAGGACAGCCAGAAGACAAGTATCGAGAATCAAGAAAAGGTGCTTGCCCAGTGGGCGGAGGTCAACGGCTACAACCTGGTGAGATTTTATAAAGACGTAAAAACCGGGAAGTTTGCATACCTGCGGAGCGATATGCAGGAACTGAAGAAGGATGTGAAGAAGGGCAGGATAAAGGGTGTCGTGAGCAAGGAGATAGCGCGTACCGCCAGGGATATAATAGATGTGCTGGAGTTGAAGCGGGAGATAGAGAGAAACGGAGCTTTTTTCGTGGCCATAAAAGAGAACTACGACAGCAGGACCGATGACGACGAGTTTTTGCTGATTCTGCATGCCGGCCTGGCGCAGAAGGAGCAGAAGACCACCGCCAGCCGGGTCAAGGTCGTACAGATGATCAAGGCCAGGGAAGGCAAGACCAACGTGCCTCAGCCCGCTTACGGCTACATGCTGAGCGCCGACAGGCAGCACCTGGTTCCGAATCCGGAGACGGCCCCGGTTTACCGCTTTATTGTGGAGAAATTCCTGGAAGGGTGGGGGCAACTGAAGATCGCCAGGTACCTGAACCGGCGGGGGATACCGAGCAAACGCGGCCGTACCTGGTGTACGAACGCCGTAAGGGTGATCCTGTCGAACCCGGTATATCTGGGAATAACGATCTACAATGCGACGACCCTTGTCCGGGACGGCAGCGGCAGGCAGAAGAGGGTTGTGCGGCCGCGGGAGGAATGGATCGTAAGGCACGGCACGCATGAATCTCTCATTAGCGGGGAGGATTTCCGGAGGGTGCAGCTGGTCGTTGAAAAGAGACGGGAGAAAAATTGTAAGGAGTGGACCTGCGAGCGCAAGTACCTTGGTTCCGGCATACTGCGGTGTGCCGCCTGCGGGGGAAAAGTGTACGGTACGAGGTTTGAACGCAAATGGCGTAAAAAGACGGGAACGGACGAGAAAAGTTACTATTACCGTTACGTTTGCCACGGCGCAAACGGGAAGTGCGACTCCGGAATCAAGTACTGGGACATGGAGGCGGTGGATCGGAATATTCGCGATCTGCTGAGAGAGTTGTTTTCGGATAAAGAGAGGCTGTACCGCCATGTTAAAGAAAATACCGATCTGTTTGCCGCCGACCTGTCGGCGGCGGTTAAAGAACGGGAGACGTTGAAAATCCGGCTGGCGCGGAACGAACGGGCGTTGAAAAAGCAACAGGAGGCTTTCGAGGGGGACGTTATCACTATGGAGGAGTACGGACGGCGGACGGCGGAGTTGAGGCAGGAGAAACAGGAACTCCTGGAAAAATTAAACCGGCTGGACGGGCGTCTGAACGAGCGCGACGCCGTGATGGACAGGCTGGAAGCCATC
>JAGUVT010000048.1 GCA_020062745.1 Deltaproteobacteria bacterium | reverse complement strand
GCTAAAGCAACCATTTCCCGCGGGGCTTCCAATCCGATGGAGAGAACCACCAGATCAAAACGTTCCTGTTCCAGCTTGCCGTCGGCACGGAGATAATTAATTAAAAGGTCGCCGCTTCCATCACGCACCTCTTCCACCCCATAAACCCTGAAACGGACAAATTTTACTCCCTGCTCCTTCTGTGCCCGCTCATAATATCGCTCAAAATCTTTCCCATAGGTACGCATGTCCATAAAGAAGATGGTGGTATCGAGATCGCCGGTACTGTGCTCCCTGGCAATAACAGCTTCTTTAATAGCATACATACAGCAAACCGAGGAGCAAAAGCCATGTTCACTCCGCACATCACGCGAGCCGACGCACTGAATCCAGGCAATTTTCCGCAATTCCTTATGGTCCGACGGCCGGATCAGATGCCCTCCGAAAGGACCGGAAGCGCTTAAAATGCGCTCAAATTCCAGGCTGGTGATCACGTTGGGGTAACGTCCATAACCGTAATAATCCAGCTTGGCCGCATCAAACTTCTCAAAGCCGGGACAAAAAATAACCGCCCCCACCGCCAGTTCCAGCGTTTCATCTGTCATTTCGTGATCAATGGCGCCCGCCTGGCAAACCTCGACGCACTCGCCACAGTCCAGGCAGTTCTCCTTGTCCACCACATAGGCGTTGGGATAAGCCTGGGCATAGGGTTTGTAGATCGCTTTGCGCTGGTTGAGGTTCTGGTTAAACTCATCATCCACATCCTGCGGGCAGGCTTCCGCACAGGAACCGCAGCCGGTACACTTGTCCACATCCACGTACCGGGCCCGCTTTAAAACAGTGGCTTTAAAATTACCGGGCCCGCCTTCTAAATCTAACAACTTCGAACAGGTGAGAATTTCAATATTAAGGTGCCTGCCGCACTCCACCAGCTTGGGCGAAAGGATACACATCGAACAGTCGTTGGTGGGAAAAGTTTTGTCCAGCATGGGCATGGTCCCGCCGATAGCCGGCGAAGATTCCACCAGATAGACATAATAACCGGCCTCGGCCAGGTCAAGTGAAGCCTGGATACCGGCTATGCCGGCGCCGACAACCATCACCGCACCGACTTTTTCATTACTCATAAATGCATCACATCCGTTTTCACAGTTTCGTCACCCCGGTATAATATCGAACAAAAACTGCCCCGTCAGCCCTAACGCTGGCGGAAGGTTTTCAAGAAGGAATCACAATAAATGTCCCTGTTCAACAATACCTCGGCAGCGGCGGCGGCATCAACCAGCAGTTCGTCATCCACATCAACAATGGCTGAATCCAAACCGGCAGCCATACACAGCACCATATAAGTGCGGTTGAGCAGGTGGCGCTCGGCGCAGCGCTGCGACACATTGGACAGACCCATGGTGGTGCGGGGCGGCGGGTCGGCCAGGGTTTTAATCTGGCGTATGGCCTCAATCACCTCCGGGCCGTGATCCTGACCGACGTTGGCCGGCAGGGCCAGCGGGTCGACGAAGAGATCCGGCATCGGCAAACCGTGCATGTCGGCGTTCACGATCAGTTCCATGGCCAGCGCGGCCCGGTCGGCGGCGCTCTTCGGCACCCCTTTTTCGTTCATGGCCAGACCGATCAGCATGGCATTGTATTTTACCGCCATCGGGAAATAGATATCCATCTTCCACTGGTCGGCGCTGGTGGAGTTAATCATGGCCCGCCCCTTGTGTACTTTCAAACCCGCCTCGATGGCGTCGGGGTTGGTGGAGTCCAGGCAGCAGGGCAGCGGGCTGGCCGCCTGGGCCGCTTTAACCAGCCATTCCATCACTGCCGGCTGATCCTCTTTGGAAACGGTAGGGCCGGTATTGACATCCAGAATATGGGCGCCCTTTTCGGTCTGACGTTTGGCCCAGTATTCTACTGCCGCCGGATCCTTATTTAAAATGGCTTCTTTAATATCTTTAAACATCCCGTTAATGCGCTCACCGATTAAAAGCAAAACATTCGACCCCCTCTAAACTTTTCTTTAATTAATTAATAGTTGTTGGGCTTCATCATTTCGGCTATATGAGTGTTAAACTGTTTTAAAGACTCCGGGTGCCGCAAAACAAAGATGGAGCCTCCGGCCTGGGCAAAACTGGTGGCCGTAACAACCTCCCACAAAATAGCCCGCCGCTCCTGGGCGCCCCATTCCTCATTATCTTCCGTCTTGGCTTCTTTGCTTTTCCAGGCCTCCTGGCCGACAAAACAAATTACCGGCATGGCCAGCATCTTGTCACCGGTCAGGGCGCCGAGCCGGGAACGTTCCATAATGGAGTAGGCATACTCAATACCATAGCCCAGAGCCCCTACCAGCGGGTCGATGGCAATCCGGTCGGCAGCCAGGTTCATCTCGGTAATCAGGATATTCAACTGCTTGGCCAGGTTAATATCCAGCGGGCTGGAAGCAATAATGTTGTGTCCGTTTACCATGCAGGAGGCCGTAATGGTCTTGTAGTTGTTTACAGTAGCGCAGCCGATCAGGCATTTCCGGCCGTTCAAGGCCTCTCCCACCTTCTCCATCACCGCCGCATCTTTTTCTTCCACCCCGGAGCCGATCACAATCAAAGGAACATCTACCGCCCCGGCTACTTTTAAAGCGCTTTGCGCCGCCTCTTCCGGCGTGGCGTCCTTATTGTCCGGATGCGTAGCAGCCAAACGCAAACATATCAGCCCGGCGCCGTACTCCACACATTTTTTGGCCCAGGCCGCCGGGTCGCCGAGCACGCCGGCAAACGGCGCGGTCAAAACTGCCGGCCAGTCGGGCGGTTCCATATCCCATACTTCCAGGGCTACAACCGGCTTGTTCGGCATTTCCCCCTCAAAATGCAGAAATGGCAGGGTGCTGTCGCCTCCCACCTTAACAACATTTGGTTCCACACCGATAACCATCTCGTTTACTTTACTGGTCCATCTTTCTTTGGCAATCGTGACAGCCACATCTCCCGCTCCTTTCTTATCTTAAAGATTAAAGCAAATGCACCTTTTGCAAAATTTCCTTGACGGCCAGCACCGCCGGTGAGTCACCGGGCAAATCGACCAGCGGCTTGCTGCGCAAATCATACTCTATCACCTGTTCATCCAGGGGAATGGCGCCGATCAACTTCAATCCGGTCCGGTCAATTTCACCCTGCAGGGCCTCAATGGAACCTTCCGCCACCTTTGTCACCACCAGGTACATTTCTTTCACTTTTAAACCAAGGGATAATACCAGTTCCTTAATTCTCCCCGCCGAACGAATTCCCCGGGCGCTGGCGTCGCTGATAATAAAAAGATGATCCACGTTTTGGGTGGTGCGGCGGCTTAAGTGTTCCATCCCGGCCTCATTATCCGCCACTACCACGGCATAGTTTTTGGCCAGGCTGTCCAAAAAAGAACGCAGCACATTATTGGCGTAGCAATAACAGCCTTCTCCTTCCGGCCCGCCCATGGAAAGCAGGTCAACGTCATCACCCTCGGCCAGCGACCGGTGCACCCTGTATTCCACATACTGGTCTTTGGTCATACCGGCCGGCAGCGGCTCCAGGTTGTTTTTTATGCGGGCCATAATTTCCGCAATGGTATCCGTGCTTTCAATTCCCAGGGCCTCGTGCAGGTTGGCGTTGGCATCCGCATCCACCGCCAGGACCGGCTTCTTTCCGGCTTTAACCAGTTGGGCGACAGCCAGAGCCGCGAAGGTGGTTTTCCCGGTGCCTCCTTTCCCGGCGACGGCAATCTGTACGGCCATCGATCTACTTCCTTTCAAGTGTTTTGAAAAGCCGTTCACTTCTAAAATTAGTTACTGCGGTTGCAGCGATGGAAACAGGCTCAAATCGGTATGGGGAATAAAAAGGGCCGATACAAATTCCTCCATAAAAGTGTTCCCCGCGCTAAGCTCCAAATAGGTCATTTTTCGGGCTATCTCCTCCACTTCTTCCCTGGCCCGGCGGAACATCAACACCATTTTGGCGCCCTTGACCGAACTGTTGCCGATATAAGTGTATTTTTCCAGGGGCAGATCGGGCAAAAGGCCGATCCCGACAGCATCTTTAATATTGATGTAACGGCCGAAGCCGCCGGCAATAATTACCCTCTCAATAGCGTCCAGCGGCAGGCCGACCATTTTCAGCATGCTGTTGACACCGGCAAAAACCGCCGCCTTGGAACGAATCAGGTTTTTGATCTCGGCCTCGGAAATGGTAATATCCACCTTGCGGCCGGACTGATGCGACCAGGCCAGCACAAACTCCATCCCTTCGTCGGACTCCCGCACCCGGGGCGTTTTTAAATCGGGTAAAATATTGCCGCTCCGGTCAATCACGCCGGCGCTGTACAGGCCGGCGATACAGTCGATCAGGCCGGATCCGCAAATACCGACGGGAGGAGCACTGTCCACGGTGGTAAAATCAACTACCATTCCGCCCGGCGCAATTCTCACGTGCTCGATGGCCCCCCGCATGGCCCGCATGCCGTGCCTGACGCCGCCCCCTTCAAAAGCCGGCCCGGCGGAACAGGCGCAGGATATCAGCCATTCCTTATTACCCAGCACCATTTCGCCGTTGGTGCCGATATCGATAAACAGAGTCATCTGATCTGAAAAAGCCATGCCGGTCACCAGCACGCCGGCGGTTATATCTCCTCCCACGTAGCTGGCAATGCCCGGCAGGCACTGCACCCACGCCTGCGGGTAAATCTTCAGGCCCACCCGGTGGGCGCGCAGCGCCGGGATACTGTTGGCCGCCGGCGTATACGGCTCCAGGCGGATATAAGCCGGGTCCAGCCCTAAAAACAAATGGGTCATGGTGGTGTTGCCGGCACAAACAGCCACTCTGACGTCGGTAGCCTTCAAATCGTGCTCGCGCAAAAGATCCGCCGTCAGTTCGTTAATGGTGGCCAGCACCGCTTTCTGCAATTCCCGCAGGCCGTCCTTGTTTTCAACGGCATGAATAATGCGCGATATTACATCATCCCCGTAGATCGCCTGCCGGTTGTAGGTTCCCTTCACTCCCAGGGAAACGCCGGTCTCCAGGTCGACCAGGTGCACCACCACCGTAGTGGTGCCGATATCAATGGCCAGTCCGTAATATTTACGGGCCAGGCCGTCCGGTTCCACCTCTTCGACCCCGACTGCCTTATACCCTCTGGCCTCGGTAAGGGAAACGGCGACCTGCCAGCCGGACTGCCGTAAAACAGCCGGCAAAGAGCGCATGGTTTCCAGATCGGCCCGCAGGTGATCGGCCCCGATTTGCTTCCGGAGAACCCGGAACAGCCGGCCCAGGTCATCTTCCGCTTCTTCCAGGGTGGGCCCGGGAACCCGCACCACTATTTTTTTAAATAAAGGGTCGCACTCCCCGTCTTTACAAAGCCCTTCATCTTCGGGAAGAATGGCGTTGCTTTCCCCGGCCGGAAGGCCGTCCAGCACCACCCGGTGTTCGCTCAACCTTGACTCCTCCGGAACTTCCAGCACCAGGTCGCTTTCCGGCGTACTCTGGCAGGCCAGGACATACCCGGCCGCCAGTTCCGCTTCCGTCAGTTTACCGCTCGCCGCCGATTTCACTTTACCTGCCCTGACCAGCGTCTTGCACCGGTTGCAGGTACCCTTCCCGCCGCACGACGCTTTCAAAGGAATACCCGCTGCCGCAATGGCCTGAAGGAGGTTGTCCTGTTCCGAAATATACGCCTGTCTGCCGTCAGGGTCGAATTCTACCAGGAAATCAGGCATATTTTATCCTTTCCATACAACAGCCTGCTACGCGCTCCAGCGCTGCTTGACAAAAGAAGGTATCCCCGCCGACTCCCGCGGCCCCACCAGTACCTCCCAGCCGGACAGTTCCTGCAGTTTGCCGCTTAATACGGCCACCCCGCCGGGAATAATTACCTTGCGGTGCGATACCTTGTCGGCAATGCCGCTGTTGTTAAGCATTTCGGTAATCTTTTCCGGGGTAAATTTGCCGGCCGCCCACCCGGTCAGCACGGATATGCCGTCGGTATCCACCGGCAAAACGTAACCGGGCACCCGGGAAGATTCCACATCACCGGCCACACAGAAGTAAGTAAGGGAGAAATTGGTGGTAACATAAACCGGCGCGTCGACGCCTGGGTTGAGTATTTCATAAATCTTGGATTCTACGGCAATCGGCTTCTGCGGGTCGGTATAGACATTCAGGCGCAAGGTAATCAGCGGCAACACGTCGGCCGGATCGGCGCTGGAGACAACCACAATACCCGCATACTTGGCGATATAAACACCGGCGTCCACCACGGCCTGCACCGGATCCTCGTTTTCGACAAAAGTGATGGTGGGATAACCGAAGGGACGGAACTTTTTCAAGGCCTGGCGGCGGATCTGGGTCTGATCGGTCAGTACCCCGCCCGCGGCCCGGGCGCCGGAATCAAGGATCAACTGCTTGCAGCCGGCGGCCGTTACCTTTTCCACCAGAGAGGCCAGCTCGTTCAAGTCGCTGCCTTTTACCACCAGCGGCACCTCAAACTTCTTGGCCAGACCGGCCATAGCCTCACAATTGGCGGCATTGGCGCCGCAAACCAGGGGCTTTTTAGCCGCCACCGCCTCCAGCGCTTTTTCCACCGCGGCCGGGTCCTCACTCATCAGAATAAGCGGAAAACCGGTATTGTCCGCGGCAACCTTCACCGCTTCGGCAAAGCGGGCCGCATCGCCGGAACAGTTGCCCACCGCCACCATGTTTACGTTGTGTATCTGGCCGACCCGGTCAAATACCAGCTTATTGATCTGACCTACTTTGGCCGCGATCTCGTCATTGCTCTGCGAATCACACACCGATACGGCAATGGCCGCCGGGTGTTCAAAACGCTTGTCATGCCGGAAGAGCACAGTTTCGTTGCCCAGTTCCACCTGCCGCTCGCCGGCGCCGATTTTTACCAGGGCAATCGGCGGGGCCGAGGCCGAATCCAGGGCTTCCCGGGCCGCGTCGCTGACGTGCGGGCAGTTGTCCAAAGACGCCTTCCCGCTGGCCAGGGCCATGGCAAAAGCCAGGCAGGTCGGATGCCCGCAGTCTTTGCAGTTTGTTTTCGGCAACTGCTTAAAAATTTCTAAACCAGTTAAAGCCATTATCCACCTTCCCCTTTCCCTAAATCAGCGGATCCATGGTCAAAGCCGGGTGTCCCTTCTCTTCCAGGAACGGTAAGATTTCTTCGCCGCTGGAGCCGACGGTTTCATCGGCTATTTTATCCACAAATTCCTTGCCCAAACCAGCCTCTTCGGCAGCTTCCTCCAGCATCGGCCGCAACTGTTCTTTCAGGGCTTTGGGCATCCAGACCAGCCGGCCGAGGCCGCCGTCCGCCGGAACAAACTTGCGTGAGCCCAGGTAGGACTTGCCGATGCCCATAAAGCCGGGCATCTGGGCGCCGCCGCCGATAGTGCCGGCCAGGGTGGAAAAGGTCATCCCAGAGGGAGTCATCCCGCCGTGCTCCCGGTTTACCACCATGAAGCCGTTGGCTTCCGGCACCATGGCCAGAATGCACTCAAAGCAGCCGCAGGAAGTCATGGGGTATTCCATGATGGTATAGAAGTTGACGTTCTGGATGTTGCGCTGCGAGTTCTTATAGCAAAACTCGTTGAACGACTCCCACTGCCCCTTGGTTTCATCAATGGTTCCTTCTTTCGGTATGGGCTGGTTGGAGCCGTGCGGATTGATTTCATAAGCCGCCTTGGCGTCCAGCCAGCTTACCGCGCCGCACAGGCCCACCCGCTCGGGCGCAATCACGCAAACATGGGTGGGCGCAAAAGACTGGCACAGCGTGCAGGAATAGAAGGTATCCACCTTTTCATCCATCAATTCCTTCAGCCGGTCGTCCCGTTTCTTGTAATAAGTACGGGCAAGCTCACGGTTTTCCAGCACTTTTGCCTCATCGGTAATCAGGGTCACCTGTACCCGGTCCACAATGGCCGGGAACTCCGCCTTGAATTTGGCATACAGAATGTCACCGAAGTGTCTTAAGCGGAAGCCCTTTTCAAAAGCGTCCTTGCTGACCCGCAGCCAGCAGATGTCCCGCTGGGCCACGTGCCAGATCCCTTCCCCGTAGTTGACAAAGTAGTGAATGCGGCGCTCCAGCACCGGTTCAAAGTCTTCCTGCATCTTACGCCCGTAGACCTTCACCATGATACCCAGGGGCAGGGCGCCGCCCGACTCAATGGTGTCGATGTCCGGACCGATTACCTCGATCTTGCCGTCCTCAATTTCATCCGCGCCTACCATCCGCACCAGCTCAAAGGCCGGTGTTTTCTGGCCGCCGAACTCACAGTACATATCTTTCTTGCGGATGCTCTCGCCCTCGAAGGCGGGGCCGATGGTGATCGGCACATCAATGTCGATGGCGGTAATTTTAATGCCCCGTATCTCAAGCGCAGTCTGCACAATTTTATCATAATCCGGCTCGGAAATAAACCAGTCTTTGATCTGCTCGTCTTCGGCCAGCGGCTGGTCGGTAATAACCGGGAAGCCGGTCCAGATGGCGCCCATGGCCGCCGCATCCTTAACCATATCCCGCTCGCCCAGGTAAAGGATAAAGGCCAGAACCCGCCGGCGCTGGTAGTCCCGCTGCAGTTCCCGGGCGCCGGGCGCAATGCCGCCGAACATCATGCCGGCCCGCAGGGCGTAGTTGGCCGCGTGCACCACCTGGGTAAAGTTCCCAAGCGGGTAGGCGATGTAGTCAACGCCAAGTTTTACGTTTTCTTCCATCAGCTGCTCGATGATCTCATCGCACAGGAACAGCATCAAACCCTTGGCCATCAGGCTGTCCACCAGCTTCTTGGCGGCCTTGCTGTCTTTGGCCCGGCCAAGGATAACAGCCTCGCCCGGAATGGTCCAGTCCACCATCTTGGTGCCGTACTGACGCACCACCGGGTCACCGATAAAGCCAGTCCAGGGAGCGACGTGCAGCGGTTTTTCCGGGGTATGCTTCAAATAGCGGACGGCTTCAATAATATCGGCCGCATACCAGGTGGATTCCCCGGCTAAAATAGCATTTGGAAAGGTCAGTTCTTCTTTAATCTGGGCCCGTATCCGGTTCAAAACCGGCGGAAGGTCGCCCAGTTTTTTTATTTCTTCGCCGCTCATGCAGCGGATAACCGGCAGGTAGTAAGCAGTATCGGGATAACCTACCGGGTGGTCGGCGCCGTACATCCGGATGGCCTGGCTGAGCAGAATCTCGGCGTAACTCACCGCGGTAATGGCGCCGTTGTAAACGCTCCGGAAAAACTTCTTCGGTTCCTTGCCGGGCTCTATGGCACCTTCGTAAATCTGGTCAAAATTAAGCTGTTCAGACATAATATCTCCTCCCTTCACTCTCTCTAATAGTTCTGACAGAGGGCGGTTTCAAAGTTCTCGGCCGCGGCGCGGTGCACGCCCAGCTTCCAGGTCCGGTACTCCAGGGCGTTCAACATCTTCCTGGCCGCCACCGCCGGATCCATTTCAAAGATGAAATAGCCGCCGTAAACATCGGAAGCAACCTGGGTCACGATACTGTAAATCAAATCGCTGCCCTCCACCGGGGGCATGGCGCCGACGTGTACCGGCATGCCCATGGCCACGCACCAGCAGCCGATGGAAACCGCCTTGCCGCTCATTGCTTCCGGCGCGGAGGCTACCCAGGGTACTTTCGGCGTATCGACACCCAGTTGGTTGGCCATATCCATCAACAGGTCGGAACACCTGGTATTGTCCACACAGGAACCCATATGGAAAACCGGGGGCAACTGCACTTTCAAATCAGCTTTGGCGCTGATCCGGGCCAGGAACTTCTTCAGGCCTTCGCCCGCAAACTCCACCGCTTCGGGAGCCAGAAGCCCCAACCTGGCGCAGGACTGCATGGCGCAGCCGGTTCCGATGACAAAAACATCGTTTTTGAGCAGTTCCTTAATAATAGTGATATGGCTGTCGTCTTCAAAGCGCTTCAAATTGTTGCAGCCCGCCAGCAGGGCAACCCCTTTCAACTCGCCGGCAAGAATGGCGTCGGTCAAGACGCTGACCGGGTTGTCGGGGTTGACGGAGGCAAATATTTCGTACAGCGCTTCCAAACTGAAGCCGGCTACCACTTTATTCTTGATCTGGGGAATATGAGCTTTATTGGGATCTCTCAGCTTAAACGCCTCAATGGCGATCCCAAGGGCAGTTTTGGCGTTTTCCAGCGCCTTGTCGGTCTGGTAGTCAATATGGTAGGAACCGGGAATCTTGGCAATCGGCGAGGTGGTGATGATCCTGGTATGGAAGCATTCGGCCACCGTCCGGATGGAAGGCATGATGCACTGCACGTCTACGATCATCGCATCCATCACTCCGGTGACAATAGCCAGTTCGGAGGAAGCATAAGAGGTGACGATCGGAACCCCCCGGCGCATCAGCACTTCATTGCCGGTGCAGCAGATACCGACCAGATTGATCCCTTCGGCGCCGGCCGCTTTTGCTTCAGCTTCCATCGCCTGGGCCGCATCGCAAACAATATCGCTCAGTACCGGGTTGTGGCCGTACAGGGCGATGTTGACTTTCTTCGGATCCAGCACGCCGAAGTTAGCCTCGGAAACTACCGGCTGAGGCGTGCCGAAGATAACGTCGGATAAATCCGTGCCCACGTGCATCCCCACGTAATCGGCCAGGGCCACCCGCAGGGCGCTGAAAATAATATTGACCGGGTCGTTGTCCATACCAATGTGAGCCTGGGTAACCAGTTCCGAAATGACGTTGTAAACCCCGGAGGGCATAATATCATGGGTCATAAACTTCTCGTTGCGCCCGTTGGTTACCGTAGCCTGCACCCAGGTGGAAAACCCTTCGCCCTTGAGACGGCTGTAGTCTTTCAGGGCAGCCTCGGCCAGTTCCTTAGCTAACTGAAGATCGTCCTTGCCTTCTACGGCAATGCCGACCATGTTGCACAGGCGGCGCAGCTTGGCCGGATCTTTTATACTGTAATCCGGAGCATGCCCTTCAGCAGTTTTCAAGAGGGTTTCCGCAATATGATGAGCGTGCTCGCTGTGTGAAGCCGCCCCGGTCAGCAGCATCAGTCCCACGCTGCGGGCCACGATGGTCCAGTGGGAAGCGCCGCAGATACCCTTGCTGCCCGGTCCTTCTTCGGCTTTAATCCGGCACGGGCCGGCCATGCAGAAACGGCAGCAGATCCCCTTGTAGCCGAACTGGCACTGCGGCTGCTGGGCCACCAGGCGGTCAAAGGAAGTGATGACTCCTTTTTCCCTGGCCACATCAATCAGTTCCAGCACGCCTGGGTCAAGACTGCGCTTTGTTGATTTCGGATCGACAACTCTGGGCGCGTTGGAAGGACGACAAGTGTGTTCTAAATCTCTAAATCTTGGCATTAACCCAACCTCCTCCAAAATATATTTATAGAGTCATAATTCCAAGAGTTAAAAGCTCTAAAAACAAAATTCCCTTCGCTGTCTTAGCCTTAAAACATATAATCCTCCCCAAACATAGTAACAGCTCTTCTCATATGTTTTTTACACCTGTTTTCAGCTAAATCTTATCAGCTTCACCCGCCTCTCTCAGAATCTGGTTGTAAACCGGTCGCAAGCCTTCCATTAACACCTTCTCCGACTCCGCTGCAGCATTTCTATCCATAGCGCTTTCCCAAACACTTTCGTTAAAATCAACAAAACCCAGGACCTCATGCTCCTGAAAGTTTTTCATAATGAATTCCCGCTCACGCCCGCTGCGGATCTTGTTGCCGATTATACGCACCTTCCCGATGCCCAGTTCACCGGCCATCTTCATTACCAGCCGGGCGGTGTTAATGCTGTTCAAACCAGGTTCAACCACCACCAGCATCATATCGATACCCCTGGCCGTGCCCCGGGAAAGATGTTCAATCCCGGCGCTCATATCCATTACCACCACGTCATCCTTACCCAGCAACAAGGTGGAAACAAGGGCATGCAGGAAAGAATTCTCCCGGCAGTAACAGGATGAACCACCTTTTTTAATGCCACCCATTCGCAGGTAACTTATGTTATTAAATTTTAAGCAACAATTATCCGGCACATCATCAACCCTGGGGTTTAAAGAAAAGAAGGAACCCTCTCCCCCGGTCCTGGTATTTACCAGTTCTTTCATCTCTACTACCGGCTTGATTTCTGCCGCCTCATCGTCGGGGATACCTATGGCAGCCGCCAGACAAACATCCGGGTCGGCATCTATCGCGTAAACCCTCCGGCCACTCCCGGCAAACAACTTCACCAGAGCCGCCGCAATGGTAGTCTTCCCCACGCCGCCCTTGCCAGAGATAGCCAGCTTCATATCATCACCCTAACTAAAATATAACTACTGCTCCTTTGTATCTCCAAACATTATTAGCTATCATACCATAAAACCTACAAATTGAATAGATCGTATTTTAAATGCATAAAAATTGTAGTTTTTACGCATTATATAAGCACTCCGCTTTGGTGATTTCTATCTCTCCCCGTCCAGCGCAAGCTGGACATCTTTTTATTAAAAGAAAAAACAATTCTCAATCAAAGGTTAAAATAGGCAATAACACGCAATAACGAAAATAAGCTTGACGCCTTTTGCAAACTTCGCTATAATTTACTTTGCAACGTTACTACGGGATGTGGCGCAGTTTGGCTAGCGCGCTTGCTTTGGGAGCAAGAAGTCGGGGGTTCAAATCCCTCCATCCCGACCAGTTCGGCACATATGAGTCAGATACTGGCGGTTAAAGGCAAAAAGACCTGATACGATTACAGACAGCGTGTATCGACTGCTGAATATGGAGGGGTTCCCGAGTGGCTAAAGGGAGCAGACTGTAAATCTGCCGGCTGTCGCCTTCGCTGGTTCGAATCCAGCCCCCTCCACCATGAAATAAATAGGGGAAATAAATTCCGCCGCAAAACTAAAAGGCGGTTTTGTTTTTCGATGCATAAAGATATAGAAGGTGCTCTTTATAAGCCTAATAAATTATAATAATATTTCCGGGAGGGCGGAAAAGAAGGTGGAAAATTTGCCGCAGGGTTCTTTATTAAAATTAAAAATTGCCATATTGATTGTCATAACGATATTTTTTGTTTTTAGCCCTGCCAAAAACAGCAACAGTTCCTTACAGAAGCCGGTAAACTCGCCGGATACAGGTACGGTTACGGACCTGCCCGATTACGAACCCTTAAAAAAACAACTGGAGAGTTACCTGGCAACCAAAGCAGCCACCTACGGGATTTATTTTAAAGACCTCAATACCGGCACGACGTGGGGAATCAATGATCTGACGCCGATTCCGGCCGCCAGTACAATCAAGGTTCCTTACGTCCTTTACTTAAACGAACAGGTGGCCGCAGGCCGGTTGGAAATGGAACAAAGAATCGCCTATGACAGCAATACCGACTATGCAGGCGGAAGCGGGTATCTTAAAGAAACAGCCGCAGACGGCGACCGTTTTACCTTGCGCGTTCTATCCAACCTGGCCATCACTCTTTCTGATAATGTGGCCTATAAAATGATAAAAAGGGTGGTTGGTGAAGAAAATGTCCTGGGTTACATGAAATCGCTGGGGGGTACAACCATCGGCAGCGACGGCCAGAATAATACCACCGCCAGGGACATGGCCGCTTATATGGAAGGCGTCTTGAATTTTGCCCGGCGCAACCCGGCCTTAGGCAACCGGTTGATCGACGATCTGGCCAACTCCATCTGGCATTACGGCCTGCCCGGAAAACTGCCGGACAACGTCAGGGTAGCCCATAAAGAAGGGGATCTGCCCGGGGTCTCCAACGATGTAGGCATCGTTTTTGCGTCCCGGCCATACATCATCAGCATTTTATCCATGAACCAGAGCAATGTTGAGCAGGGGTTCGCAGACATATCCGAAATCAACAGAATGATTTACGAGTACCAGGAGAAAATGCAGCCGTAACAGTTACGGCAAAATCCTGATGCTTGATTTTATTTATCAATGTGATATCATAAAGTCAGCAATTTAACATGAAAATGGGCCATTAGCTCAACTGGTAGAGCAGGCGACTCTTAATCGTCAGGTTACAGGTTCGATTCCTGTATGGCCCACCAGAAAAGTGAGAAATGGCAAGGGTTCCGGGGGTGGAAGTCCTTGCCATCAACTTTATGGGGGCACTTTTTCTAATAATTTTCTAATGGACTATTTCAAAATCTCCTCTAACTGCCTGGCCGCTTCTTTCTGCATACCGGGCATAACGTGAGAGTACAGGTCTTGGGTAATACTAATCTGGCTATGCCCCAACCGTTCAGCCACTATCTTGGGTGGAATACCGGCTTTCAAAAGCAAGGAGGCATGGGTATGCCTCAACCCGTGGAAGGTAACAAACAGTCCCAGCCTCTGCGCTATCACCCTGAACCTGCTGGACAGGGTTGGCGGGTTAATCGTGCTGCCGTCTTGCAGGCAGCATACAAGGCCATAATCCTTATACCCCGCTCCCCAGGCCAGCCGTTCTTCAGCTTGCTTCTTTTTGTGTTCCCTTAAGGTTTTAACCACTATGGGAGATATATCAATAGTCCGCCTGCTGCCGGGGGTTTTCGGCTGCTTAAACAACGGCTCTCCCGGCGTCCTCTGATAAAGGTTCTGCCTCACCTGGATAATTCCCCGGTTTACATCCGCGTCCGGCCAGGTTAAAGCCAGTATTTCACCCATCCGCATACCGGTATAAACAGCCAGGAAAACAGGCATGTAGAGGTAACTGTCTTTAAAGGTGCCAAGCAATAACTTAACTTCCTGCTCCGAAAGAACCACCATTTCCTTTTTCTCTTTCTTCGGCGGGTCAACATAATCCGCCGGGTTGCGGCTTAACAACTGAAGCCTGGCAGCCTGCTCCAAAGCTTTGTGTAATATTCTGTGGTGATATAATACCGTTGTGGGGGAAAGGCTAGTGCCTACGGTCTTTTTATTATCCTTCCGGCCTTCCGCCAGGTCTTTGGAATACATTTCTTGAATATGCACCGGCTGAAGCTTAATTAAAGGCATGTGGCCGATAACGGGGATAATATGCTTATAAATACCCACATGGTAACTTTTACAGGTTGAAGGCGTTAAATTCTTTTTGTGGTCATTAAGCCACCAGGTTAAATATTCTGCCACCGTCATTTTTCCAGGGTCGGAATACATTCCATTATTAATTTGCTGGATTAACTCTGCAAGTCTCTTTTCCGCTTCCTTCTTTGTCCCCTGTATCGTCTCCCACTTCTGCTTATACCTGCCGGTAACCGGGTCACGGCCTAGAGAAACAACAATATCCCAGGATACTTGACCAGTCTTACCTACCCGCTTTTTAACATGTCCCCGCATTCAATATGCGCCTCCTTTCTCAGTTTCTCTTTCAGTTCTGCCAGTTCCGGCAGCTTGCGTTCCGATATGCTCTCCACCTGCTCTAAGGTTAGCCGGCCTTCCCGGTAAAGTCGCTCAATGGCCGCTAAGGGGTCTTTGCCCAGGTAGGTATAGTATTTGCCATAAAGTCTGCCGTCTGGTCTGTAGGCCGGTTCGTACAAACAAGGATAGCGTTGCTTCTTTCCCTTATATGGCCTCCAATGGACAAACAATTGTTCTCCCTCCTTTAGCATAATCTGTAAAGTAATATATATGTATATTATCATTAAGATTATAGATATTCAAGCATTATTTTTCTTTGGGGAAAATATTCGAAGGTATTCCCGTTGCAATTATAGAATATGGTAGAATAATGCAGATTGGGGGTGGCTATTGTTGGTTAAAAAGCACTGGATTCTCCTGCCTGTAGTTGTTTTACTTTTACTTCTGCTTGCCCTCGTTTTTCGTTGGGATTACGGCCCTACAAAACATTATGAAAACTCTGTAGTTAAGTGGAAAACAGACCGGTGGACAGGACAGGTATGGGTAATAGCGTATGCTCCTGCAGGTATTCTTGAAAAACCGGTTCTTTCTGAGCAGTTTGTTGAACAGAGAAAAAAACAAATACTTGAAAGTCCTGGAACGAAACAGCAAATCCAGGAATTAGAGGAGCGACTGGCTGTTCACGAGCAGATTAAGAGCCTCCACCAAAATGAGAGCAGTAAATATTTAAACCTTGTGGAACAGGCAAGAAAGCAGCAAAGCTTACTTTATGAAAGAAAATACGGAGGTGGATATAGTAGTGGGTTAAAGAGATTTAACCCATATGAATCATTATTTGCAATGACCGGAGAGTATAATCGCAACGAAAAATACGAAGCCGGAATACCGGAGAATATAATCAACGGGCGGCAGGCGTGGATCGATGCGCACCGGGCACAGAGAGAAATAAAACAAGAGATTGCTAATCTGCCGAAAAGCATTGAGGATAGAGCAAAATCAGAGTTGAATTGCTGGGCCTGGGAATTACGTAAAATTGCTATGGGTATTTGGGCCGGACTTGTGGTTGTGTCCATACTGGCCATACTTTTTTTAATAAACCACAGATTAAGAGATAAACCTGATTAAGACCTGCAATAGTCGGGTCAACCGCCCGATTTATGCTGCAATAATATTATCGTCAAATTTTAGGATGATTATTCCATTTACACTAAAGAATATTCATACCCTTTTTTTTTGGCGTGTTTAGCGCTCACTGAAGAGGCCACCTGAATACCAGCACCCGGCCAGTGATAATGTTCACCCGCAGGATCGGCGGGACCACCTCCCACCAGGGGATCTTCTCTTTGAAGTCCGAAGGGGCGATTATTACCCTGGGCCGCTTCTTGCTAACGGCCTGCTTCGGCCTGGCCTTTGCCTTTTCTTTGCAGTCCTCACGAAAAACCGCGCCCGGCGAATTCTCTTTCACGTAATTAGCCGTTGTCTGATAGCTTATGCCCAGCGCCCGCCCAATCCGGTGGTAACTCCAGCCCAGGTCATGCAGCTCGCAGGCTCTACGCCTTTCCCACTCCCCTTGCGTCTCCCCGGCGAACAGTCCCCCAAATTCATCTTTACTCAGAATCACGGCTACTCTCCCCCTTTGTGGTATACTCAAAGCATAAAGAAGGAAATTGTTTGTCCGCTTTGTTCGAAAACGATGACCGAAAAGAAAGTACATGGGGGCACCTTCTGGGAGTGCCCCACGTGCAAGGCCGGAGTGTGGCCAGCAATTGAGCGGATTGAGAAGGAAGTCCGCCGGCTTATGACTGCTCCGGCAAGCAGGAAGAAGTCCGCTGGCGGAAGGAAGTCCCGCTTTAAACCGAAGAAGCTCGTTCCCTGGTACCGGAGGTAACTACGCCCATATCCGGACGAGGGATGTTGAACCTGATAAGGGTATCGTAAGCCGCATCAGCCAGTACCCGCTCCCCCTCATTGGCCGAACACACCCGGTCGATGCCGCCCCCGGTAATCTTTACCCGCCCGCCGGATGTAAAAACAATAACCATTTTTCTCTCTGTTCGATGCAAAGCTTCCTCAAGTTTCGCTATTCTGTGCTTAAGCAATTTTAGCCAACCCTCCTCTGGTTCATTGTTTCCTCTAAAGCCTCGATACGCTGTTCTAGGTTAGCTGCTTCTACTGCCCGCAATGCTATGCCAGCCAGGCACAAAACGTCATGAAAGCATTTCTTTCAGACTTATCCCGCCCTTCTTGTCGTTTTAGCGGTACCCCGCTCTAAAAGCATCTGCTCCAGTTTCTCAATGCGGGCCGTCAAATCATCGGTCTCTACCGCTTTAAATGCCAACTCCAGTACCGCCCTGGCTGCAGATACTCTTGCTGCTTCCCTCGCCTCCGGGTCGGCCATAATCTCCTCCAAAGCATCGACCGCCCGCCCTGCCGCTTGCTGTAGGCGGGTTACTGCCTGTGAGATTGCCTGCTGCTTCGCCTCCCGGTATTTCTCCTTAAACTCCGGCATCTGTAACCAACGCAGCAACGTAGCGTCACCAATGCCCGCTTGTTTTGCGGCGCTGGTGATTGTGTTTGCCTGCAGCAAAGCGATTATCGCCTGTTCTTGTTTGCGGCTCAGCTTGTTTCCGTGCCCCTTCATCTGCACTCACCTGCACTTTTCGAACGTTTGTTTTTATTATACTACATCAATATTACCACTGATCCGGGCATGTTCCTTCTTCCGCCGAACAGCAAACTTCCCCCTCTTAATGGCTGCCCGCCACAGTTCGGGCTCCCTGGCCAGCAAGCGGGAAAGCTCAGCCTCAGTGAGATAAAGGGTTGTTTTCGTCATGCGAAGCTCAATCAGCCTGCCTGCCGGCTTGCCGGCCTGGTATTGCTCTCGTTCCTCCATGTTCACCGCCTCCTTGCCGGGTTACAGGTACCAAAGTATTGCCTGCCCCAGGTCTGCCAAAAACCCTCCCTATAACTCATGGGTTTTTCTCAAGTTTTCGATTCTGGCGGGAGAGATGTTTGGGTTACGTCCCAGTCTGAATGCGTACAAAGGACAGGTAGTTACGGGACACTCTTTTACCTCTTTTGGCTGGAAGCAACAGCAGTCCAGGCACTTCTTACGGATAGCCTTGAGTGGAGTTAGATGTTTGGTTTGTTCTTCCATTGTGACTACCTCCTTATCGTTGACTACTACTCCTCCTGCCGTTCTGCCGCTGGTTGCTTCCACCACCAGGCCGCCGCCAGGCAGTTGTCCGGCATCCAGTCCAGGCGGGTTTTATCGGACACCGCCACGGCGAGAACGGGATGACGGTTCCCCCGGCGGTAGTCCACAGCCGCTACAAGGCAAATAGTTCCCGGGGCGGGGGTGTACCGGTCAGCGCCGGGAGGGGTCTTCAAGACTTCCACGAAGTCGCCCGGGCGGAAACGAATTTTTAGTTTTAGTTTTCTGCGGTTTAACGCCAACTGTATTTTCCCCCTCTCCTCTGTTTTTTGGGAAGTGTGGGAAGTAAAATCTCTACTTATTACTACCAGCTATCCCCCGTCGTGCTCTCCGCAACTACAGGCACAGGGGAGATAAACTTATTCCCCGCCGCTTCCATTACCGCTACCAGCCGGGCCGCCACGCTTTCCGCCAGGCTTTCCGGGGCCTCCACCACTATTTCATCATGTACACAAGCAACCACCACCACATCTTTCCACCCCTCCTTAAGTAGTTCTCGGTAAACGCCGGCCAGCGCCGCTTTGATGATGTCCGCCCCCGTTCCCTGGTCGGGAGTGTTGAACAGCCGGGTTACGGTGGCGGTAGTGTG
>JAGUVT010000099.1 GCA_020062745.1 Deltaproteobacteria bacterium | reverse complement strand
ATTCGGCCTGTCTTTTTCCACCGCGGCGGTGGTGCTGGCCCAGATTTTTGTGGCCGCGCCGTTTTTCATCCGCTCGGCCCGCAGCAGCTTTGCCGCGGTAGATCCCGGCCTGGAACGGGCTTCCCTTACCCTGGGGGTTTCCCCCGGGCGCACCTTCTGGCGGGTGACCGTACCTTTGAGCCTTTCCGGTCTCTTCGGAGGGATGGTAATGACCTGGGCCCGGGCCCTGGGCGAATTCGGCGCGACCATCATGTTTGCCGGCAACCTGCAGGGGATAACCAGAACCCTGCCCCTGGCCATCTATACCGCGATGGAAAGCAACTTTCCCGCCGCCATGGTGATGTCCGCCCTGATGATCCTGTTCTCCCTGGCCGTGCTGGTGCTGGCGCGCGGGGCGTTCCGGTCAAGGGGACGGTTCCCCACCTGAAAGAGTGTCAGAGAACGGTCCCCTTCTTTAGCCTTCTTTAGCGCGCCGCCTTGATTGAGTATTTGCAGCTTTTGGCTATCTTACGGAAGCTCAAGCCGGCTTCCCATTTGAGGCGAAGTATTTCTTTGGTATTGCGCATAGTTACCCTCCTGTTCATGTTGTCTACACCCTGCCTTCCTCTTTCTTGTAAGAATTAGCAGGGATCTTTTGAAATTCCTGTCGCTTTCAACATGTCCAGGAGGTGTTCAGTTTGAACCGGAATGAGTGTTCAATTTGGGCCGGAATACGCATTGGGCGGCAATTTTCTGATTCTGATAGGTATTGCACTATCATGAACTCTCAGATCCACTTCTGCAAAAACCGTGCTCTAAATCAGTTACTGGCACGCTGTCCATGTATAAGGTATCTGGACAAAAGTCCTGGCCACCCTCCCACTGGATGCTCCCGAGAAAGGGTCTGACAGAATTAAATGCCTTAAGGTCATTCAACTGCTTAAATATCCCTTTATCCAGATAAGGCTTTACGTCAAAACACCTAACCTCTCCATTCGTAAAAACTAAATTGATGGTATGATTGGGGTTAGGTTTTACATCTTTAACCCTTGGATTCATCGGTATTGCCTCCTATTTCAAAGGATCGATCCTAAACACGTTTTGGCCTGAACTAGCAAGTTCCCAATCGGCCATTAATTCGTCTTTGTGGATCTCAATCCACGCTTGAACAAGTTTCATTTTGTTTGACGGGATTTCCCCTTCAAGAACCTTCCCATCGGGAATGCCAACTACTGCCTCGTACTCTTGATACTTTATATGAATATGAGGTTTATATGAATATGAGGTTTCTTATGGCGTCTGTTATCGAAATAATACATCGAAATTATGATTCCGTAAAACATTGCAATGACAGCCATACTATCACCTTTCAGATATTATTATCGCCGCCTAACGCTGCGCATCACCTGCCGCCACGTAGCGCAGCGGAGTGGCGGTCAGAGTGAATGCGCTTGTTAGCAGCTTATATTTATTTCATCTTCCAGTCCTTGTAGTTGTGCAGGTCTTGCTCAACCATTGCCAAACATGCGGCGACGACTAAAGTATCATCTACGTAACCAACACCGGGTATGAAGTCCGGCATAAGGTCAATAGGATTTAACACATATAAAAGGGCCGCCACGATAGCAGCTATAGACCAGAAGGGGATTACACGATATTCGCCTTTTACATAGTCCTGTATGATTGAAAACAAAAGCTTTAGATCAGCGACAAATCTACCGAGAGGGCCATTATTCTTAAATTTTTCTTTGATTTCGTCACGTTTGTTGAGCACCTTCTTGAGGTCTTCTTCGGTTACTGTCTTTGCGCCCTTCTTGAGTTGTTCTTCGGCTTGCTGCTTTGTTACCTCTGCCATTTTGATCTCCTTTCATTTTGACTGCTAACCATTTATTGACAAGCAAATTTGCCTTGATATAATGATATTGGTTACATTTTCGGGCAAATTTTCTTTACCAAATTTGTTAAATTATTATACTAGGAGGAAGATCATGTGTCAACAGCCAAAAAAGACAGGAAACTGCTTGATGGAGTGCGAGGTGTGATGCGGCTTCACCACTATTCGATACATACGGAGCGAACATACTATGACTGGATTAAACGGTATATAATGACCATAGAATGACTACCCGACAAGATTTAATAGATGGCGAAGCTAAAATTGAGGCCTTCCTGACGCATCTGGCAGTGGATAAAGCAGTTGCTCCATCCACGCAGAATCAGGCCATGAACGCACTGGTT
>JAGUVT010000100.1 GCA_020062745.1 Deltaproteobacteria bacterium | reverse complement strand
GCCGCCCAGGCAGGCGCCCAGGGAAAGGGACCACCACAAGAAATTCAGGTCCGTTATACCGCCGAGGCGGCCCATGTCCTGGATCAGCGGGATCATGGTAGCCACAAAGGGAATGTTGTCCACAAAGGCGGAGGCGATGGCCGACAGCCACAGGATCAGCATGCCGGTGGGAAGCATCGCCCCTCCCGTAACGTCCAGGGAAAACCTGGCGACAGCCTCAATCACGCCCACCTCCTCCAGGGCGCCCACCACCACGAAAAGGCCGATGAAGAAAAAGATGACCGGCCATTCCACGGCCTGGAGAGCGTGTTCCGGCTCTTCCCGGGTAATCAGCAGGAGCAGGCTGGCGCCGGTAAGGGCAATTACCGAGGACTCCAGGTGCACGTACTGGTGAATGACAAATCCCAGTATGGTCAGCGCAAGGACTATCAGGCACTTGCGCAGGAGAACGGGGTCTCTTATTTCATCCTTTTCGTTCAGTTCCAGGAGTTTACTCTTCAATTCCGGCCTGGTCACCATCTGCTTGCGGTAAATCATCTGCAGACAAAAGATGGTGGCAACGTAGATCACTATGATGATGGGCGTAAGATTAAAAACAAAGTCCATAAAGCCCAGGCCGGTGGCGCTGCCGATCATGATGTTGGGCGGGTCGCCGATTAAGGTGGCGGTGCCCCCGATGTTGGATGAGATAATTTCGACAATTAGAAAAGGAATCGGGTTGATCTCCAGTTGCCTGGCAATGGCAAAAGTAACGGGCACGATTAAGAGCACGGTGGTAACATTGTCCAGAAGCGCTGAAAGAACGGCCGTAATCAGGGCCAGGGCGGCCATGATCCGCAGCGGCTCCCCCCTTGCCTGCCGCGCCGCTTTTATGGCCAGGTACTCAAACACCCCGGTATGACGGGTGATACCTACGATAATCATCATCCCCGTCAACAGGCCGACGGTGTTGAAGTCGATGGCCTCCACCGCCCGCTCCGGGCTTAAGATGCCGATGACAACCACCAGCGCCGCGCCCGCAAAAGCCACCGTGGTGCGGTGGATTTTTTCCGAGACAATTATCGCGTAAGTCAACAAAAAAATTGCGGATGCCACAATAACCTGATAATGTTCAGGCAAAAGACTCCTCTCCCTTCCCCTGACTCAAAACCTAAACCTTCACGGCCATCTCCCGGTATCCCTTTAAAAGCTCCCTGTTCACCGCCAGGACGTCTTCCATAAAACCCATCAGCTCCACCGGTACATTTTCCAGAGTTTCAGCCTCTTTTTGAGCACCTACTACCGCACCGGCAGGAACATACCGGCCCTCCGGAATTTCTACACCCGAGATCACAGCGCCGTGCCCGATAAAACTGCCTCTGCCGAGCCGCACTCCTAAAATTATAGCACGAAAACCGATAAAACTTCCATCTTCTATCGTGCAAGGGCCGTGCACCACCGCCCCGTGGGCAATGCTGCAGCGCCGGCCGATATTCACGCCGCTTCCTTTAAGGGCGTGAATAATAACCCCGTCCTGGATGTTGCTGCCTCCGCCGATAACAATCGGGTTCCCCTCATCCGCCCTGATTACCGCCCGGGGTAAAATAACGACGTTTTCTTCGATGATCACCTCGCCGATCACCACCGCATCCTGATCGACATAAGCCGTGTCGTGCACCTGCGGCATCTTTCCCGCCGGGTTCCATGAAGTCACCGGGCTCCTTCTGAGCAATACCGTTCCCTCCCTTAGAGCCCGGCCAGCGGGTACATGCCCATGGCCGGCCACAGGGTAAAGATCAGGATCACCAGCACGGCCAGGATTACCAGGCTGGCTGGAATGCCGGTCACGAAAAACTCGCCGGTGGTAAACTGCCTGGATTCATAGGCTATGGCGTTCGGGGCGGCGCCGATCAGCAGCAAGAAGGGCATCCCGGCCATGGCTGTCGCCGCATAAAGCACCAGGTATGGATTGACCCCCAGGTACTGAGCGATCACCAGCGCCACCGGCAAGGTGATAGCTATGGCCGCCACGTTCATGATAAAGTTGGTCATCACCAGCACCAACACGGAAATGCCCAACACGAAGATCAGCCAGTGCGCCCCCTGCAGCATGGAAAGCCAGTTGACCGCCATCCACTGGGCCGCCCCGCTTTTCCACAAAGCAAAGCCGATGCTCATGGCGCCGCTGAACAGGAGCACGATGTTCCACGGGATGCTTTTTTCCAGGTCCTGCACCGTCAGAATCCGGACGATAAAGAATATCAGTCCGGCGGCCAGCAGCGGCACAGAGCGGTCGATCGTCTTCAGCGCCGGCACGAAAGACTGGACTACCAGCACTCCCAGAGCCAGAGCCACCACAACCAGGACAAAAATCTCCTGCCTGGTGACCGGTCCCAGTTGTTTATATAGATCTTTAGCAGTCTCCCGCAGACCTGGAATCTTAATTTTTTCCGGCTTGAACAGGGTAATCATCAAAATCCAGATCAAAATCACTGAAAGCCAGCCAAAAGGCAGCAAGTGCTGGGAAAATTCGATGAAGGACACTTCCTGGCCGGTGAATTCTTTGAAAAATCCCACCGCTGCCGGGTTGCGCGCGCCACCCAGCATGGTCGCTATGCTGCCGGCACCGGCGGCATAAGCCATCCCGATAAACATGGCTTTGCCGAACTTCGACGGTCTCTCCCCCTCACCGTATAGGGCCAGTATGGACAGCAAAATGGGAAACATGGTGGCCGCCACCGCCGTGTGCGCCATCAGGTGGGTAAGAGCGGCCGTGATGATAAAGACGCCCAGCAGGATCTTCCTTGTATCTTCCCCCACAACGGCCAGCATCTTGTAGGCCACCCGCCTGGTAATACCGGCCTTGGTAAAAGCCAGGCCGATGATCAGCGAACCAAGGATAAACATAACCGTCGGGTCCATAAAATCCCGGAAAGCTTCTTTGGCCTCCCGGATGTGAAAAAGCGGCTGAAATAAGCCGATGGCTATACTGGTCACACCGATCGGGATGACCTCAAACACCCACCAGATACCGGCCAGCAGAAACAGGCCGATGGCGGCCTTGCCCGACTGGCTTAAAGCAAACTCCTTGCCGGCCGGGTCAACGGCGGGCTTTAGTTCCGGCATGAAGTAAAAAAGCAGTAAGAGACTGAAACCGATTATAATAAAAAGATACCGTTTCCGCTCGGGCATAACATCCCCTCCCAATATCAGGTTTTACCACTAAAACCGGATCCTCTAAAAATTTTTCTTACTCTAAACCAAAAACACCCCAGACCCATTTAAATCCTGGAATCCTTGCAACACCTCCTAATATGTGAACTAATTAACAAAAATTAATGCGTAAGTACAATAGTTAACAAGCAACTGCATAAAAATTCCGCTTTCCTCGCAATTACCGGAGCTTAGATTACTCTGGCAGGAAATAATTAGAAAATTTAAGTAAAATATAGGAAAATAACAGGGGAAAATTGATAATAACCAAAAAAAGTTTTCCCCTTCTAATGCTTTCCCTACAGCCATAGGCCAGCTTGAGAAATATTATACAATTATATTATCCTTTTTACAATAAGTTTTGTCACTACTTAATCAAAAATTTTTTTAACTAAAATTACTCAGTAGCTATAAGTGACATTGCTCACTAAGATTTAATTATCTCCACAGAGGTTTGTTGTACTATAATACAAGATTGTTAATTTTTTAAGCGCATGTCTGCTAAAACAACTCTTTGTGAATACCGTCACTCCCGGGAATAACTGATTTCAGAGCCGTATAATCCTGTTTCACCCGCATTAATGGCAGTATTATTACATTCTTACGTTCGCAAACTTAAGAAAAACTTATGTGAAGAAGAAAACAAGAGAAATAATGTGAAAAAAAGATTATAAGTGAGGTAATTGACATAAATAAATATTCAGAATATAATGAATTTACAGTACCCGAAAGGAGGCTTATCAATGAAAGCCATCACTCACCGGTTCACAGATTATTATGATCTGTTTAACAGCATAAAGGAGGTCATAATAGAAATAGGGGCAGTTGCAGGTTTTTGTATTATTTCTATTCTACTAGCAATACTGGCAAATAATATCACTTACGGGCCCTGATTTTAATTCAAGTTCAACTGAGGCTACCGTCCGAAAGGAGGGATTCAAATGTTTGAGGTCATAAATCATAAAAAAGAAAGCCGCTTCCGTCGGGTTGAAAATCACCTGATGGAAAGTGTTTTCGAACCGATCATTTTTAGTTTAAAGGCACGCCTGGTCAAGATGAGAACAAACAGGGAATGCTGGAAAAGCAGCCGCTACCCCTTGATAAAAGAGAACGAAAAACCTGCGTCAAATAAGACCTACTGGAAAGGTTTGCTTGAGTCATGGCAAAAAGAAGACGATTAAACAGGGAGGCAAGGGTAGTTTATTGTTTTTTGGTGCGATTTGCGGCAAAATAGAATGGTCGGGATGACAGGACTTGAACCTGCGACCTCACGGTCCCGAACCGTGCGCTCTAGCCAAACTGAGCTACATCCCGACATTACTATCGCAAACATCATTATCTTACATGGATTAAAAAAAGTCAAGGGTACGGCAAACGACAAAACCTCCATATTGAAAGCTGACCGCTGACGGCTATTTCAGTACCTGGCAATAAAATAAAGAACAACAGCAGCGATAATTACCACCAGGTATAGAACCATGCTCAGACCGCCAAAACTGGTCATAGCCTTTAACCGGACACCACGTTCTTCGGAACGGCGGCGCAGGTGATGGAAAACATGGAGCGGCCCGATTATATCCATAATCAGGCAGTCAACCAGGTCCGGGTCCCCTCCTTTTTCCAACATGCTGTCAAGGGTAAGGTCAAGCCATTTTTGCCGTTCTTCGGCGGGCAGCAGGTTAACCTGCCGCGCCAGATATGACTTGAACATTTTCTCTTTAGGCCTTAAAAACTGAAAATAATGCCGCCTTTCCAGCCGGTTTAAAGAACGCCTGGCTCTAACCAGAAAAGCCTGTTCTTGCCGGGTTAAGCCGAACTCCCCGGCCAGCATGGCAGCCAGTTCTGCAGACAATATAATCACCCGTCAAAAGATTTCTCATCAGGCTTTTGATCAGATTTCCGACCAGCCTTTTGCTCACGAGGCCTTCCGTTAAAGGACCTTTCGCTGCCGGGATTCTCAATGAACTTTCGCACTTTGGACCAGTAATCCCTTCTTTCAAAGTTATTAATTTGAAAAGGAAAGGAAGGTTCCTCAAGATCATAACCGGAAGAATAGGTTACCGGTTCGGTACCCTTGACAAAAGCCGCTTCAATGGTTCTGGGAGTGTAATCATCAGCCAGCAGGCCGTCGTCGGCATTGATTCTTACCTTTACAATACCATCCGGCACCGGAAATCCCGCCGGGGGAACATTTTTTAACGCTGCCTCCATGAACCTGGCCCAAACCGGCGCTGCTATTTGCCCGCCGGGCTTGCCCACTTTTTTGTTTTTATCATCATACCCAACGTATACCGCCGCCACCAGATCCGGAGTATAACCGACAAACCAGGCATCCCGGTAGTTTTCCGTGGTGCCGGTTTTCCCCGCGGCCGGCCGGTTAATCAGCCCCGCAATGTGGCTTGCCGTACCGCCCGGCCGCAAAACCGCCTCCAGCATATCGGTTACAATATAAGCGTTTTTTTCATCCAGCACCTGCTCTAAAACGGGTTTATGTTCCTCGATAACCCGGCCCGTGCCGTCTACCATCTTTTGAATATAAAGCGGATTCGTTCTAATCCCACGAAAAGCCAGCACCCCGTATGCCCTGGCCATTTCCAGCGGTGTTACTTCGGAAGTGCCGAGGGGCAAAGAAGGATAAGGCCGCAAGTGGGAATCGATTCCCATGCGCCTGGCATAACCGGCAACAGTAGCCGTCCCCACCTGGTCGCCCAATCGCACGGCCACCACGTTGTCAGAAGTATATAACGCCTCTTTCAGGGTAAAAGGCCGGTTGTGGTAGCCGCCGGTATAATCCGTCGGCTGGTACGGTTTACCGCCCCCGGACTGGTAAAAGGTCACCGGTTCACAGGTAATCATGGTGCCGGCCGTATAGCCGCGTTCAATAGCGGCAGCATAAAGAAAAGGTTTGAAAGCCGAGCCGGGCTGGCTCGGCGCCAGGGCCCGGTTAAACTGGGAGCGAACGAAATCCCTGCCGCCCACCATAGCCTTGATATACCCCGTTTTCGGGTCCAGCGCCACCAGCGCTCCTTCCAACTGGGGATCGGTATTCTTCAACACTTCGGAGAGGGCCTTCTCGGCAGCCTCCTGCATTTTCAAGTCGAGAGTGGTATAGATCGTCCCTCCGCCGGCATACAACCCTTCCAGCCGATTAGAATATTTTTGCTCCAGGTAATTAAAAATCTCCTCCACAAAATACGGCGCCCGGCGGCCGGAGGGGGTGGCTTTGGCCAATCTGAGCTTTTCCTTCGCTGCCGCATCCGCCTCTGCCGCGCTGATCATGCCCAGTTCTACCATTCGTCTCAAAACTATACCCTGCCGGTTTTTGGCAGCCTCCTGGTCGCGGGCCGGGGAATAAAGGGCCGGCGCCCTGGGAATACCGGCCAGTATGGCACTCTCGGCCAGATCGAGTTCTTTAGCTGATTTATTAAAGTAGGTCCGGGCAGCCATCTCCACCCCGTAGGCTCCCTGCCCGAAATAAATCCGGTTTAAGTACATGGCCAGGATTTCTTCCTTGGTGTACCGTCGTTCTAACTGAATGGTCAGTACCAGTTCCTTAAATTTGCGGCCTACCGTCCGTTGGGGTCCCAGGTACAAATTCTTGGCCAGTTGCTGGGTAATGGTGCTGCCTCCTTCAACTATCTTACCGGCCTTGAGGTTATGGTAGGCAGCCCTGGCCAGCCCTATTGGATCAATACCCCTGTGCCGGTAGAAACGGGCATCTTCAATGGCTACAATAGCGTTTTGCATGTTTGGAGATATTTCATCAATCAATACCGGCACCCGGTTTTCCTGGTCAGTAGTCGCTATTACCGTCCCATTGGAATCCAAGATTTGAAAAGTCGATACCGCCGGCAGGTCAAACCTGGAAATACTGTAGGCGGTATAAACAACCCCCAGGAGTACCAGAAATACTACAATTATAATTAACGAAACAAACCGGTTGAACATCTCTAACCCCTATTGACTAAGATTATCTACACATGTATGCTATTGGTAAACGCATAAGAAGTGATCTGTATTGGAAGTTATTGCCTTAATAGGTTCAAGCGGTACCGGTAAAAGCCACCGGGCTTTGCTTCTGGCGCATCAGCAAGAAGCCCAGGCACTTATTGATGACGGACTGCTCATCCAGGAAAACCGCATCCTGGCCGGGAGTTCCGCCAAACGTCAACCAACCAGAATCGGGGCCATTAAAGCCGCCCTTTTCACGGATGAAAAACAGGCGCAGGAAGTCAGAACCGCCCTGGAACACCTTTCACCGGAAAAGGTACTGATACTCGGCACTTCCCTGAAAATGGTCGAACGCATTACCGCACGACTCGGCTTACCTGCACCCCAAAAGACATTCACCATCGAGGATGTGGCTTCTGAAAAAGAAATCCGTAAAGCAAAGTACATGCGCACCAGTTTCAGCAAGCATGTCATCCCTGTGCCCACCCTCGAAGTGAAAAGAAGTTTTCCCGGCACCCTGGCTGACCCCTTGCAAGTATTCTTACGCCGGAAAAACCCGGCTGGTAAAAAAGACTGGTTGGAGCAGTCAGTGGTAAGACCCACCTATACATACAACGGGCGGTTAACTATTGCTAACAGCGCCCTGGTTGCTATCGCTGCCCATGCGGCCGCTACAGTAGACGGAGTTAAAAACGCCGGCCGGCTGACAGTCAATCCGCTCTACGAAGGCAGCATCACCATCGAAGTAACTCCTATCATTACCTATGGCTCCATCCTGCCCGAAGTAGCCCGGAAAATCCAGCAGCAGGTTAAAACATCGGTGGAAGAAATGACCGGCTTGCTGGTAAAGGAGGTAAACGTCCAGGTAAAAGGATTAAGCCTCTAAAGCGTCGCAGGCTTGAAGCTGGTGGCAAAAACGTGGTTACCAATTGTTCTAACTACCGGCAGGGTGCGTATCCACCGGTCATTACTCAGCTCAGGGTTATAAAAGAAAAGCGCCCCGTCACTCGGGTCTTCACCCTGTATTGCCTGCATCGCAGCATTAATCGCTTTTTCATCGGGCTGCAGGTTAATTGTCCCGTCACCAACCGGGGAAAACTGGTATACGCTGCCGGTTTTTTGTAAAATCACTCCTCGAATGCTTTTCGGAAATTGCGGACTGAACACCCTGTTCAAAATTACTGCTCCCACAGCCACCTGGCCCTCAAAACACTCGCCCCGCGCCTCAGCATAAATCAACCTGGCCAGCAGCATCAAATCCTGCCTGGAAAATTCTCCCCGGGCTGCCGCAAGCTTATTTTCCGCCTGAACCGGTATAACTAAAACTTCCCCCGGACGGATAATACTGCCGCTCAAATTATTAACCAGCATCAGCTCATCCAGCGAAACCCGGTGTTTTCTCGCTATCCAGTAAAGAGTATCTCCTTTACTTACCGTATAGTAATTATAACCGGCATTATCCGGGCTGGCAAATAGATCTGACGCTTCACTACCAATTGACCGGCCGACCAAAAAAATAAACAGGACCAGTAATAAAAGAACAAGTTTCGAGATTTTACTCATCTTTTCCTCCTTTCTTTTCTATGGCATATTTTACACAGGGGAAAATATTTTATACATTATATAAGCACATTATAGTAATTATACCATTATATGCAAAAATGCCCTCCCGCAACGGGAGGGCAAACAAGTGAAAGACAAGTGAACTTCAACAAGAGCCTCCTATATTCTGAATTCCGACTCCTTAGATTTTTAACGCTCCAGCTCCTTCCATATTTCTTCCGGATTGTTCACAGCGCCGGCCGGCGGCTCGGGCCGCTTTATAATCACCACCGGAATACCCAGATCAAGAGCAGCAGCAACTTTGGTATCAGCACCGCCCACCGTGCCGCTCTCTTTCGTCACCAGCACCGAGGCCCGGTACTCCATCAGCAATGCTCTGTTTAAAGCAACACTAAAAGGGCCTTGCATTGCCACGAGATCAGCCGCGGTTAAGCCCAGTTCCAGGCACCGGGTCAGTACAGCCGGAACGGGAAGCACCCTGGCAACCAGCCGCCGTCCTGCGGCCCGGGCCACCGTCAGAAAAACATCCAGGTTTTTACTGCCGGTAGTGAGAAAAATGACTTGACCTGCCGCCGCAGCCACCTCAGCAGCCTCTTGATAATCAGCAGCAAAAGTAATAAGGGGGTTTTCCGGCAGTTTTAAAGCCGGCCTCCGGTAACAAATATAGCGCATACCTTTTTCCCTGCAAACCCCGGCGGCAGCAGCAGAAATTGCTTCGGCAAAAGGATGAGTGGCGTCAACTACAGCCGTTATGCGGAACCGCTCGATCAGCAGTGCCAGTTCGTTTTTATCCAGGGGCTGGTCAATAATCACATGTGCCCCGGAACAGGCCAGCAACTCTCCGCCATAAGCAGTAGCAGCGCAGGCCACCACCCGCTTGCCCCGGTCCGCCAGCATCCTGACAATATCCCGTCCGTCCCCGGTACCGGCCAGCACTAGAATCATACCTGATACCCCCGCGGGGTTATCAGGTAATTGCCGGCACGGTAGGTCCGGCTGTTACCAATAATAACAACGGTAAACATGTCAACGCGGTATTCCAGCATTTTATCAAGATCGGTAAGAATAATCTCTTCTTCTTCCCGCCCGGCATTGCGAACGATTCCAACGGGTGTCTGCGGGCCTTTATAGGCCAGCAAGATCTCCCGGGCCACCTGTACCTGCCTGATACGCTTTTGACTGGCGGGATTGTACAGGACAGTCACAAAATCGCCCCGGGCAGCCAGGTCCAGCCGCTTTTCTATAATCTCCCACGGTGTCAATAAATCACTTAAGCTGATAACCACAAAATCATGCATTAAAGGTGCGCCCACACGGGCGGCTGCTGCCGTGGCCGAGGTAATACCGGGAATTATCTCCACCTCAATTTCCGCCAGGGCATCTTCCCGGGCCAGTAATTCCAAAGCCGGACCGGCCATGCCGTATACTCCCGGATCACCACTGGAAACAAGTGCTACGTTCTCACCCTGCCGGGCCCGGTCGATAGCCAGTTTGCAGCGTTCAATTTCTCTGGTCATGCCGGTGCTTACCACTTCTTTATCATTTAAAAGGGGGGCAATCAAGCCTATGTAAGTCTTGTACCCCACCACCACTTCAGCCTCTGCCAGTGCTTGCAAAGCACGCCGGCTCAAATGTTCCAGGTTTCCGGGACCGGTTCCGATCACTGCCAGCTTTCCTCGGCCACGGCCACCGTTACCCCGCCCAGTTTTGTCTTGGGCAGGATCAGGCCGGCTCCCGGTGCAGCCAGCAGGGCCGCCGGTTCGCATACTCCACCAACTCCTATCTTTTGAAAAACAAAATCAGAATAGCTTAATTTGCTTGCCCGGTTCTTAAAAACCGCCTCGATTTCTTCCCTGCTGAAACCAGTCAGAGGGATTCCCCATTCTTCAGCCATACCAATCAGGCCGGGTTCGTTCAGGCGAAAATCCACCGTTGCCAACAGTCTGACCCCGGCGAAACTGCGGTCAGCCATTTCCAGGGCCTGCTTCACAGCATCTTGAATCTCCCTCCCGGTTACCCCACGCCGGCACCCGATTCCCACCACCAGGTTGCGAGGCCTCAAAAAAAGGGTGCCGGGTTTTACCCCTTTTATCAGTTTGCCAGTTACCAGTACCGTCCAGCCGCCTGTATCCGCACCGGATTCGAATGCAGCAAGGGGACGTACAGTTAAATTGGCAGACCCGGGCACTTCGAGACAAATGTTGGTAAAAATGGCTACCGGCTCACCATTGACCAGGGCCGCATTTAATTCTCTAACCGCGGCAAAGGGCTCCATGGCCAGGTTATACTGCCGGGCCAGCACATCAAAGGCCGGCAGGCCGTGCACATCGGTGGCGGTGGTAATAACAGCCCGGGTCCCAAGATATCCGGCCAGGTAACGGGCCAGGTCATTGGCTCCGCCCAGATGGCCGGAAAGGACACTGATAACAAACTGCCCTTTCTCATCCAACACCACCACCGCCGGATCGGTCCGCTTGTCATTTAAGAGCGGCGCCAGCAGTCTGAATACGATGCCAAGAGCCATGATCATAACCAGACCCCGGTAATCTTGAAAAAGCACCCGGCAAAGATCCGGGAGAGGGCAGTCAAACGGCCTGGCAGTCCTGTGCCGGTCAGCGAAGCGGGCCGGCACAAACAGAGTCGCGGCAGTATCGGGGATACCGGCCAGTCCCGCCGCCACCCGCTCCCCTAAGAGCGATCCCGGCGCAGTAATGGCCACCACTGCAATTTTCCTCATTCTATATTTCCCCTGAATCCATGGGCAAAGCTATCGTCGTAAAGCTTAGAAGGCGAATAAGATGAGTCAAACGTTTTTCCGACCATGATCAGCGCTGTTTTTTTAATGCCCGACGCCCGAACCTTACCGGCAATATCACTCAGGGTGCCGCGCAGTATCTTCTCTTCCGGCCAGGTAACCCGTTCCATCACTACTACCGGGGTATCCCCGCTATAGCCGCCTGCAGTCAGTTCTTCTACCACCCGGTCAATGATATGCACGCTTAAAAAAATACACATGGTGCATCCATGTGACGCCAAGCCGGCCAGATTCTCCGGCCGCGGTACCGGGGTACGCCCTTCGACACGGGTAAGAATTACTGTCTGGGTCACTCCCGGCAGGGTTAATTCATGCGGCACGGCCGCTGCCGCCGCCAAAAAAGAACTGACGCCGGGAACCACGGCATAAGGGATGCCTTCCTGCGCCAGAGCATCCATTTGCTCCTGGACGGCGCCGTAAAGAGAAGGATCGCCGGTATGAACCCTGGCTACCATTTTACCGTCCGCATGGGCACTGCGCATTACCGCCAGTAATTCTGCAAGGGTCATGCCGGCGCTGTTATATATCTCGGCTCCTTCTTTACAACCATCCAATAGTTTCGGGTTTACCAGCGAACCGGCATAAATCACCACGTCAGCTTCAGCCAGCAGGCGGGCTCCTTTTAAAGTAATCAGTTCCGGGTCGCCGGGGCCGGCGCCGATAAAATAGACCATTTAAGACTCACCTGCTTTCCTTACAATGATCATCGACATATAATCCAAATCCCTGTCCAGGAGGCTTTCCAGGTCACCGGTGATATATTGATCCGGATAACCGCACCGGCTGACATAAACCGCCCGTTTTTCCAGGCCAAGTTCCCTTAAAAGAGCAAAAACAAGGGGAAAACACCGGTTAACCTTCATTAAAACCACGCTGTCAAAACACAGCAGTATATCTCTCAACTTTTCCACGCCATAAACTGCCGGGACTACCGCCAGTGATTCCTCACCCTCTACCAGCGGCACCTGCTGATAGGCCGCACAGGCTGAAAACGCAACCACACCCGGAATGGTCTCGGTTTCCAGGGAGGGATAATTTTTCTTGAGGTAGCGCAGGACATACCCATATGTACTGTAAAGCATAGGATCACCAATGGTCAAAAAGGCCACCTGCCGTCCGGCCATCACCTCTCCGGCTACTTTTTCCCCGGCCTCGGCCCAGCTACGCTGCAGCACAGAGTGGTCGCGGGACATTGGAAAGTGAAGCTCCAGTTGGACAAACTCCCTGGGCAATACTTTGCTCACCACAGCCAGAGCCAGGCTTTCTTTATCAGTTGATGATTTGGGCACGCAGAGCACTTCTACCCTTTCCAGCGTGCGGTACGCTTTCAATGTAAGCAACTCGGGATCTCCCGGGCCAACCCCGATGCCGTAAAATTTTCCACCAGCAAGTAAGGACGGTTCTTGCTTGCCAACCATAATGATTACTCCTTTTCATCTACCCGGCATGGTCTTTTCCCGCCGAGATGATAAACACGGGGTTCAAGCTTTTTAACAAATGCCGGCCGCCGCTACAAACGGTTTTGGCCACTGACAATTGCACTACTTCCACTGAACCGAAATACATTTGCAAAAGCCCAAGGGCCTCACCAACGGTTTCTAACGTAACAGCATTTATTACCAGCCGGCCGCCGGCACCAAGCCGTCCTGCCGACAGCCGGATAATCGAGTCCAGTTTTCCACCGCTGCCGCCAATGAATACCCGGTCGGGGCCGGGCAAGGAAACCAGCGCGTCCGGCGCCTCCCCAGGTACGACCACAAGATTGCCAACGGCAAAAAGCAGCCGGTTTTTTTCAATTAATTCGATCCCGGCACCGCCCCGCTCTACGGCGTAAACCACGCCGCCGGGCACCTGGCGGGCCGCCTCCACGGCAAGAGAGCCGGTGCCGGCCCCTATATCCCAGATCACCTGACCCGGCGCCAGCCTGGCCTTTGCCAGGGTAACCACCCGTATTTCTTCCTTGGTCATGGGCACCTCGCCGCGGGCAAACAGATCATCCGGTATGCCGGGAGTCCGGTAAGGCCAGGTTTCATTCATCGGTAATCACCATCACCCGGTTGGCGTCAGTTTCATCGTCCTGCAGGCCGGCCAGTTCAGCCGGGGTAAAACAGCGGACCGCCTCAGACGGGTAGGAAAGGTCGGTACACAGGTGGATTTTTTTTTCGTCCATCCCGGCCGTCAAAAGCATTCCGGCCAGCAATGACGGCGGTACTCTGGTATCCATCAGTATCACCACTTTTTTGTGCCGCCGCACGGATTCTATCAGTTCACCAATATCCCGGCCATGGATGCTGACCGGAACAGCATCGTGCCAGGGTATGGCCAGACGGGCGCAGGCCATTTGCATGGTACTGATCCCGGGGATGATGTGTAGTTCAGAAGGCGGAAAATACTTCTTCAAGTATGCCAGGATACCAAAGAAACCAGGATCTCCGGAAGCCAGAACGGCCACCTTTTTTTTATCTTTTTTTCTTTTTATATAGTCGATCATCTCCGGCAGATTGTTTTTTATGACAAAGGTTTCCCGTACCGGTTCAGAAAATAAAGCCAGGCTGCGTTCACCTCCAACCAGTGCTTGCGCCCCGGCCACTGCCTTCTCCGCCGCCGGCGTCAGGTACTCCCGGCTGCCGGGCCCGATACCCACTACCGCTATCTTCGCCATCCCAGGCACCCCCCGATGTCCAGGGCCCTTTCGTCCATTCCTAAAATATTGCCGTCCATTCCCAGCAATACCGTGCCCACTGCCAGCTTTCCCCGGACATATTCCGCCGCCCGCCGGCTGGCCTGCCGGGCCAACAGCGTGTATACTGCGAGCAGATCATACCGACCCAATATGCCGAGGGCTCCCTCAGCCGTACTGGAATCCAGAACAGCAGCAATTACCCCCCGGGAGGCGCCCAGCGCCCCGGCGTAAGCAGCTATAGTCTCCAGGCGGGCATCGGCCACCCGGTTATGGGTGTGGAAGATACCGGCCGCTACTTTCACCAGTTTGCCATGATGCCCCCAGAGCATCACCTTCTCCACCCCACGCTCAACGCAGGCTTCCAGCATAAAGCCGACAAAGTTACTCATCTCCACCACTGCTTCCGGCGGCAGACCATACCTTTCTACAGCAAACCTGTATCCGGTCCGGCCCGGTGTGAGCACCACCGCTTTATATCCATGAGCTACCGCCATCTGGATCAAAGGCACCAGGGAATTTTTAAAAGCCTCCTCCGACATGGGCCGCACAATGCCGGTGGTACCCAAAATAGAAATGCCACCGCTGATACCCAGGCGGGAATTAAGTGTTTTCCTCGCCACTTCTTCTCCCCGGGGTACCGATACGGTAAGCGTCAGACCTTCGCCGGGCGGAACCAGGCCGGCTACTGCATTCTTAATCATCTCCCTGGGTACAGGGTTAATCGCCGGTTCTCCTGCCGGCACCTGCAAGCCTGGTTTTGTGACTATACCGATTCCTTTTCCGCCGCGCAGGCTGATCCCTTCGCCGCCCCGGCAGGCATCCACTACAATTTCCAGCCCGCTGGTAACATCCGGATCATCCCCGCCATCTTTAATTACCACAGCTCTGGCGCATTCGCCGGTTTTAACCACACTTGCCACCGGCACCGCGATCACACGGCCTTGCAGGTTGCTAACCGTCACCAGAGACAGTCGCTCGTTTCTAAACAGCAATAGAGCTGCCGCCCCGGCCGCGGCCGCTGCCGAAGCACCGGTAGTAAACCCTTCACGCAGGCCGGGTCCAGTACACTCCTTCAATCATACCACTCTCCAAAAGGTATTAGCTATCAGTAAAAGAAATTAAAATCTGAGCTATTTACTTCCCCCCGGAAAAGGAAATCCCCTTCTTTAAGCTTATTGCTGCCTGCGCAGTCAAATAAAAACCCCCGTCCGATAAACAGGGGTCACCCCGCACCGCATCTTCTACCCTGCTTCCCTCGCCTGCCGCCTGATTAACCTTATATCAACTTCTACCAAAAGACGGTAAGGCCGGCACATTTGAAAAAGACGCGAGGTTGTACGCCGGCCGAGGTACCCTTCTAAATCCTCCAGGCTAATATTGGTAGTTATTACGGTAGGCAGGCATTCGTTTAAACGGTAGTTCAAAATAGAATAAAGCTTATTTTTGGTCCATTCGGTATAGTTATGGGCACCAAGATCATCCAAAAATAAAAGGGGCACCTCCCGGGCCGCATCGGTAATATCCTGCTCGGTTAAATCAGCTTCCCCCTGGCGTTGCCCGTCAAAAGTAGAACGAATTTTATCCAGCAGGTCTGGTACCACTACAAACAAAAGTTCTTTCTTTTGCTCCAGCAGGGCATTGGCAATACAACAGGCCAGAAAGGTTTTACCGCTACCAACCTGACCGGTAAAAATCAAACCGTCGGTATAAGGATCACGTAAAAAAGCCCGAATAAAATCCCTGGCAGCCCCGTAGGCCCGGCAGGCCGACTGATAAAAAGAAATTCCCTTAACCGGATCCAGGCAATTTTTTGAATAATAGCTAAAATCGAATTTAGCAAAAGTACAGGAAGTCAAATTGCGAGGCAAATTTGAATCTGCCAGCCGTTGCTGGATTGACTTCTGGAGAGCACAGCGGCACGGCACCGCCACATCACCCTGCAGAATAAGCCCACGGTCCTGGCAAAGGGTACATCCGTCCATTTACTCCACCTACTGTTAGCCAATAGCCACCGGTTTGTCATTGCAAGCAAAGCGAAGCAATCTCATGCCCGCGCACGTTGCTTTAGAGATTGCTTCGTCGCTGACGTTCCCCGCTCTAACTCAAATAAAGCTTCCTGATAAGCGCCTTTTCCTTGGAATCTCTTTCTTTGTCTTTATTCCTGAGAGTTGAATCGCTTCCGCGGGTGTTACGCCCGGCCCGCCTTTTTTGGAAGTGCCGGTCATACTCGGCAATGGACTCCAAAGTGTTCAGCTTGTTTTTCTTCCACTCCAACAAAATACTATTTATATATTTGAAGTTATGTTTACCCATCAAAACAGCCCGCCGCAACGCTTCCATAATCAGTACGCTGTCTCCCTCTGCCGCCCACTGCTCTATTTGTTCAATTTCCATCGGCGAAAGCGGTCTGCCGAACTCTTTCTCAAAAGCCCGGTAAAGGTCTTTTAAGTTGCTCTCTCCGCCCCGGCCGGCAGGCGGCAGGTTTCCACCGCCGCCTTCCAGAAACTCTTGTGCTTCTTCAATCTCCTTTACCTTGGCGCAGGCCCAGGTTTCGGAAATTTTTTCAAAAAGAGGCTCAAAATCATAGCCGCTTAAAATCAAGTTACGCCCTTTATCAAAGTATTGGGTTACAGACAGCACTTCTTTCCTGACCATCTCATCGAGATCAACCTTTATCCGGTCGCTGTCAGCATTCAACAATTCAGCCAGTTGCTCAACAGAAGGATAGATTTCCTTTTCCTCGCACCGCAGGCGCAACATTTGAATAATAAGCATCATCTGATTATCAGTAATATCCATCTTTTTATAATATTTAAGCAAGATGTTCGGTACACAGGTTGCACCATGAATAAACAAATCCGTCCCAAAAGCAGCAGTAACATTACCAACCCGATATTGTTTTACCGTTTTACTGCCGATTGTTTTACTACTGCGTTCCGGAGCCATCAGCTACCTTCACCTTCCCTGTCTTTGATACCATTTTACGGCATAGAAACAAGCCCTGTCCACTCTTTTCCTTCACCGTATTTCTACTCCCAGTACGTTTTGCATCTGTTGTAACGCCCATTTGTGAGCCTCTTCATCAAAACTGGCTACGCCGTCGCGGTACACCACCACCCGGTAGTCCCGGTTACACAGTTCTTCTACCGTATATAAAATGCAGATATTGGTGCAAACACCCACCACATGTACTTCAGCAGGTTGCAAGGTTTCCAGGATTCCTGACAGGTTAGTACGAAAAAAGCCGCTGTAACGGTTTTTAAATACTTTGTAACTATCCTTTAAAACTAAAGGTTCCAGTTCGGCAATAAGCCGGGCGCCATCGCTGCCTTTCACACAATGAACGGGAAAACGGCTAAATTCCCGGTCATCCTTTTCATGAGCATCGGAAATAAAGATAACCCCGTCACCCTGCCGGTTAAACTCTTTTATTTTTTCTGCTACCAGGGGAACTATGCGACGCGCCGGTTCACCACAACTTAAAGCGCCGCCGGCATCGATAAAGTCTCTCAGCATGTCAATTACCAGCAACACCCGGCCAGACAACATCCACCCCTCCTGTCAACCAGACAGTTTAATCGCCAGTTACCAGCACCCCGCCCAAGTCGTATGGATAGGCTTCTTTTACCAACACTTGAACAAAATCTCCCGGCACCAGTTCTTTACCTGTTTTTATATATACCACACCGTCGATGGCAGGAGCGTCAGCTTCACTGCGCCCCCAAAACAATCCCTTTTTTTCAGCCGCTGCCTCTTCTACCAGCACTGTAATAACTTTCCCGATCATAGCCCGATTACAAGCATAAGATATTTCCTGCTGCAACAACATAGCCCTTTCCCGCCGCTCTCCCTTTTTTTGTTCACCTACCTGGCCGGGCATCAGAGCTGCTGCTGTCCCCTCTTCTCTGGAGTAAGTAAAGACACCCACCCGCTCAAATTTCATCTCGGCCATAAAATCAAGTAATTCCTGAAACTCGGACTCGGTTTCACCGGGAAAACCTACTATAAAAGAAGTGCGCAAAACCAGCCCCGGCAACACCGAACGGAGCCTCTCAATCAGTTGCCGGATATCCTTTTGCCTCATCTGCCGGTTCATCCGGGTCAACACACCATCACTGACATGCTGCAAAGGAACGTCCAGGTAACGGCAGATTTTCGGTTCCCCGGCCATTACCTCAATCAAATCCTGTCCCAGGCGGGTGGGGTAAGTATAAAGAAAACGCAGCCAACGCAAGCCGTCTATGGCAGCCAGTTGGCGAAGTAATTCCGCCAGCCGGTAACGGCCATAACGATCCATACCGTAGGCAGTGGTATCCTGGGCCACCAGGATTATCTCCCGCACATTCCGGTTAACCAAAGCAGCCGCTTCTTCTATGACATCCTCAAACGGCCGGCTGCGGTAAGAGCCCCTGACGCCCGGTATAACGCAGTAAGAACAGCAATTATTGCAACCATCCGCTATTTTTAAATAAGCACTAAAAGGAGGTGTGGATGATACCCGCGGCAGGCCGCCGGTGTACTCAAAACCAGGTTTGGCAACCGCTATCATTCTTTCTCCGGCCAGGGCCTGCCTGACTGCTGCTGCAATTTCCGGCACCGAGCCGGTACCGATAATTCCGTCAACTTCGGGCAAACCGGCCAGCAGTTCCGCCCCATAGCGCTGGGCAAGGCAACCGGCTACCAGCAACACCCGGCACTTGCCCTTCTTTTTGTTCTGCGCCGTTTCTAAAATAGCCTTTATTGACTCTTCCTTGGCATCGTCAATAAAAGAGCAGGTATTTACAATTAAAACATCCGCTTCCTGCTCCTTATTTACTATGATATAACCGGCCTTTTCCAGCAAACCAAGCATGATTTCCGAATCTACAAGGTTTTTCGGGCAGCCCAGGCTAACCATGCCAACCTTTTCCATTAACTCCTCCTACAATACTTATTTCTACACAAAAAGAGTTTTTCCTCCCGAACAGACTCCCCCCTCCCACAAATTTCTACACCGGATTCAACCCAGGTTTTTTAAAGCTTTCCCGTTCAAGTAGTCAAACAGCCGGCCCTGGTAAGTATTCTTTTCCTCCAGGCACTCTTCTATTGCCTGTCTGACCGCCCACCAACTGGTACCCCAGTTACAAAAAAGCAAGTTTTCTTTCGGTCCTTTACCAACCAGTCGCTGGATTACAATAGCCGGGTCGAGATACTCCAGAAATTTTACCACCCGGTCTACATAATCTGCCATAGATATTATCTCCAGTTCCCCCCGCTCATACCTGTCTCCCAGCACAGTGCCCCTGACAACATAGAGGGAATGCAGTTTTACGTAATGCACACCAAGAGCCGACATCACTCTGGCATTTTCAATAACATCCAGCACATCGTCACCTGGCAGGTTTAAGATCAAATGCACACAAACCTCCATATTCCTGCTCTTGATCCGCCCGATTGCATCAATAAATTCGGCCAGAGTATGACCCCGGTTGATTTCAACCAGAGTACGGTAGTTAACCGTCTGCAGACCCAGTTCAATCACCACATCCAGGCTTTTTACCTCCTTCAACTCCAGTAAACAATCCAGGTAACGGTCGTTAATACAATCGGGCCGGGTAGAAATAGAAACACCAACAATATCCTCATCCAGGCAAGCCGCTCTGACATCATCCCGAAATTGTTCCAAGGGCCGGTACGTATTGGTAAAAGCTTGAAAATAACTGATGAATTTTTTTGCACCGTATCTTTTTTTAAAGAACACCTTGTTTTGCTCCACCTGCCGGCGAACAGGGATGGCACTGGAGAGACACTCAAAACCAGACCCTTCTGGATCACAAAAAATGCAACCTCCTCGCCCCAACCGCCCATCCCGGTTTGGACAGGTACCAGGCACATTAAGAGGAAGTTTATAGACTTTCTCGCCGTATTTTTTCAACAAATGATCCGAATATCGATTGTAACGCACTACCGGCATGGGCCACATCTCCTTTAAAATTATTTTACCATAAAGTAACGCAGGAATTACTTTGCACCCTGTTGAAATAAAAAAGCAAAACCAATCAGGAGGCTATCCATGAGATATAGCAGCATTTTCGATGCCATAGGAAATACTCCGGTAGTAGAAATCAAAAGCATTTTTCAAAATCCCCGGATCAAAATTTATGTATAGTTACTATTTTCCCGGACCGCGGAGACAAGTATTTAAGCACAGAATTGTTTGAGGAGTGAAAAGTTGAAAATCACTATCATCCAGTTTCCCCGTAAACTGCATGACCCGGCTCTCAACATCAGGTTGATGGGCGAATACTTCCAACAGGTGCCGGAAGATTCCGACGCAGTGCTGCTACCTGAGACATGGCTGGGAGGGGAGAAAATCCCCATCGAGCAGTATGAAGAAACGGTTTTCAGCCTTTTGGCAAAATTAAAAGCACCTCAATGCCTCCTGGTTGCCGGCGCTCATTACACAGGCTCAACTAACCATTTCTTCTCCCGCGGCTTTTTCTGCAGCAAAAAAGATCCCCGGCCGGTTTATTACGATAAACAATTCCCTTCAAACGCCATAGGAGAAAGAAAACATATCGAAAAAGGGGTGTTCCTGCCCCTGATAGAACACAACGGCATAAAAATGGGGGCAGCCGTATGTGTGGACCTGTTTTACCCTGAGGTAGTCAGAAGCCTGGCCATAAGAGGTTCGCTAATAATATTCAACCCGGCCAGCATTCCCGAGCATCGTGCAATCATGTGGCAGCAGTTAGGAGTAGCCAGAGCCTCCGAAAACACTGTCTACGTGGTCATGGCCAACAATACCGCCTCCCGTTACCCTGACGGGCGCGCTGTTGAAGGCGGCAGTTTTATCGCTTTCCCAGACGGCGCCACCCTCCTTTCCTGCGGCAAAGAACCAGGAGTTTTCAACTTTATCATAAGTCTCGATTTAATCGATACCGTGCGCCAGCGTTGGAGGTACCTGGAAGACATCAGGGAAAACCAGGAGAAAATCAAACAACTCTATAACATTACCTCTTAAAAAAATGGTATTTTTTTAGAAAACAACGAATATAACCTGAAATGTAAAGGCTTTTTACGGAAAGGGGGTGGTATAAATGCGCAGGAACGTCATTTCCCAGGGCGATCTGACCATCCTCTGGGCCAGTATCTGGCTGCTTATTGAGGTGGGTGTTGCCCTCGTTTATGTCTTCTTTTATTTTAACCAGGGCATGAGCTTACCGGCAATCGCTGAAATAATTTTCATCATCCTGGCTGTAGGTGTCGCTTACAGCACGTTATTTTACTCCTTACCCGGCTTTATTGTAGGCATTATCATATCCATAATTACCATCATCTACGGAATAATCCAATTAATCGGGCCACCTGTTGCCTTCCTGGTGACAGTAGAAGGATACTTAAACATAGCCATAGTGATCTGGCTGATTCTGGCCCTGTCCAATTACAAAAAGTTTACTGCCAGAGAACGTGAACAATAGAATCCGTAAAGAAAAGGGCTGCCCCCAAAACATAGTTCAGGGTAGCCCTTTTTTCTTGGGCCGGCCAATTTAAAAAATAATTACTGAAAAAAAAAAACTATTCTATGATATACTTTATTATAGTTAAAAATCACATTAATACCTTCTTAATTCAATCCGCAATCAAACCCAGCAGCGCTCACACCTTAAGTTCTTAATATCACTAAAGAAAAGGGGTGATCAGATTCATGCCTGACTAACTTATCCGATATTATCAGACATTTTAAAAATAACTGAATTATACAAATGAAAGTGGTGGGCAAAATGCCAGTTAGCGAATTAAAAACAAGAGAAATAGAAGAGATGGAAAAAACCGGCCAATGGTGGTGGCTGGCTGAAAAACAGAGATCCGAACGCCTCAATTACTTGCGCAAGGCCGTTTGGGTTAAAGGGGCCAGGGGCTCCGGCTATTTGCCTGGAATAAAACTGGACCTGCAAAGAGCGCTCTGGTATACAAAAACCTGGCGGGAAAACGACAGCGACACCCCTACCATTCGGCGAGCCAAGGCACTGGCTTCCGTGTGGGATAATATCGAAATTTTTATCCTGGATCACTCCCAGATAGCGGGTTATGTCGGCTCCCGCCCGCATACCGTAAGCTGGAACCCGGAAATTATTTACTTGATGAACGAAGATGCTTATAACGACAGAACGGTTATACCGGAACCGGAAAAAGAATCTTTAAAAGTAATGAGAGAAATCTGCGACTACTGGAATCCCCGCACTATCGGTACCAAAGGCATGCAAATGCTGTCGCCGGAGGACGTGGTAAAAGCGCTCACCGGTTTTATCGGGTGGGGCCTGCCTTTAAGTTCGGTAGGGTATTCAACCAAACAATTTGATTTCTTCATGAAACTTGGATTTAACGGTATCCTCAAGATAATCGACCAGAAAATGAACGAAGCACGCGAAAAACTTTACCAGGGTGTTCCCCGTCCGGAAGACTACGATTACTTCGACAAGTTGGAAGTCTGGGAAGCCATGAAGATAACCCTGGAAGCAGCAATCAGGTGGGCCAGGCGTTACAGCCGGCTGGCCAGGATTATTGCCGAAAACTTCGAAACCGACCCCAAACGGAAAAAAGAACTGCTCCGGATGGCCGAGACCTGCTGGAAAGTGCCGGCCGAACCGCCTGACCATCTGTGGGAATCTCTCCAGTTCGATCACTTTGTCCAGATTCTGGCCCGGTATGAAGCCCTTGAAGGAGCATGGCCGGCCCGCCCCGACTACTGGCACTGGCCATATTACAATAGAGACGTAAATGAAGAAAAAAACCTCTCCAGAGAAGAAGTTATAGATTTAGTCGGTGAGTTTATGATCAGGGCCTACGAGGTAGGGTTCTTCTGGCTCCTGCTGGCCCGGGACACTCTGCAGGGGATCACCGGCACCTGGGTATGGACTCTGGTCGGAGTAAACGAAGACGGCACCGATGCTTGCAACGACCTGACGGATATTTTCCTGGAAACCGCCAGGCTGGTAAGGGTATCCAACCCCACCTTTGGTTTCCGGTACCATCCCAACGCCCGCATCCAGACTTTAAAACAGGTATTTGAGTGCATCAGGCAGGGACTGGGTTACCCGGCCATGCGCAATGACCCGGTCCTGGTTGCCAATGCCATGCACTGGCACAGCCACCCCTTAAAAGAAGCCCGGCGGTGGGTACACCAGGCCTGCATGTCCCCGTGCCCCGATACCAAGATGGGCTCCCAGCCTTTCCGCATGGCCCACGCCACCGTTATAGCCGCCAAAGCAATCGAGTATGCTGTTTTTGACGGCTGGGATCCGGTGCTGCGGATGCAAATGGGCCCGCACACGGGTGACGCCTCACAGTTTGAGAGTTTCGAGGAGTTATATAACGCCTGGTATGAGCAAATAAAATGGCTGATAAACTTCTGGACCCGGATCGTCGGCAGCGGCCGGGCCAAAGCTGAAAAACTCGACCCCCGTCCTTTCCTGTCGGCCATTTACGAAAGGTCAGTTGACCTGGGCGTAGACGCCGCCAATCCCAGCGAGCGGGGGAATTCATGGGTGACATTCTTTGCCTGGATGGAAACCGGCGACAGTCTGGCAGCAGTTAAGAAACTGGTATTTGATGAGAAAAAATACACCATGGCCCAGTTGCTTGAAGCCATGCAAAACAATTGGGAAGGATACGAAGAAATGCGCATGGAATTCGTGCAGGCGCCCAAATGGGGCAACGACGACGACTACGTGGACCGGGTCCACATCCGCTGCCACGAAGATGTGGCCAGATACTGCTGGGAAATCCGCGATCCCATGGGCAATCCCTGGCCGCCGCTGCCTGAAAACATAGCCGCTTACGTAACCAACGGCTCCAAGGTGGGAGCCCTGCCCAACGGCAGGAAGCTGGGCGACACGCTTTACGACGGCGGCTGCTCGCCGGGGGCCGGGCTGGATAAAAAAGGGCCAACCGCCGTTTTGCGGTCGGTAGCAAAAATCGACCACATCGGCAGCGTGCGGGCCACATTGCTCAACCAGCGTCTTTCACCGATCCAGCTAACCGGCGAAAAAGGATTCCAGTTCTGGCTCAACTACATTAAAACATGGGCCGACCTGGGAATAGACCATGTTCAGTTCAACGTTGTAGATAACGAAGTATTGAAAGCAGCCCAGCAGGAGCCGGAAAAATACCCGGAACTCATCGTACGCATAGCCGGCTACAGCGCTCACTTCGTAGATTTAAACAAAAAGACCCAGGACACCATAATTGCCAGGAATGTACAGCAAATCGGGGGGTAAAAAAAGTGACCGACTGGAATAAAATGAGGGACAGCTTGATCTTCGGCACCATCAACAAATCAAAAAAAGAAATGCCCCGCGTATCATGCGGAAAATGCGAAAATTTCCGGCAGAACTCGGTATCCGCCGCCGGCGACGGACTTTGCTCCGTGCAAAAAGAAGGAGAGGCAAACATGGTTGTTTTCGATAATACCGACGCCGGCGAGTGTCCTCACTTCGCCGAAATAACCAGGATCCGGACCAATACATCCGAGTTCATGTGGGATGTCCACTTCCGGCCCCAGCGGCAGTTGAACGAAAAGTAACAAGGCTGGAATACAGGAGTCAGAAGAAGAAAAGCTGGTAGTTTAAAGTTTTTACTTTCATCCCTTCTGACTCCTGAATTCTTTCACTCAAAACCAATCCAGCGGATTTTATCGCCCTTGCGGGGCGGAACCGGAGGTTCCTGTGCCGGGTAACCGAGGGGAATCGCCGCCACCAGTTCTTTTTCTTTAATGCCGAGCATTTCGTTGATTTCCGCTTCCACATACTTCGGGCCAGTCATCCAGCAGGTACCGAGTTCCCTGGCATAAGCCAGAAGCAGGATATTCTGAACCAACGCGGCAGCGCTTAAAAGAGCCGTTAAGCGGTCGTGTTCGGACTTAAACCGCTCCACATCACCGGCCCCTTCGCGCTGGCTGACAATTATTTTAGGCACGTAAACCAGGATAACAACCGGCGCGCCGCCCAGGTTCTTAAAAAACTGCATGGTAAACTCCACGATTTTTGCCGGCAATATCGCTTCCAACCCCGGTTTTGCGTGATGCCGGGCACAAGCAACCAACTGCACCAGTTTATCTTTCTGCTCCCCCCGCACCACAACGACTTCCCAATCCTGCCGGTTCATCCCGGAAGGGGCCCACAGGGCATCGTCCAGGATCTCTTTAAGCAACTCACCGGGCACTTCTTTATCCGCAAATTTGCGGACGCTACGCCGCCCTCTTATTATAGCGCCGATATCCAAGGCTATCACCCTCCTCAATCAAAATTTCAGCCCTGCCGCAGGCGAACCGCCAGGAGACCCACAATTGATTTGGCGTCGCAAACATCTCCCCGCTCGATCATTTCCAGCGCCCGGTTCAAAGGCGCCGTCACCACCTCGATAAACTCATCCTCATCCGTATGCTGCTTTCCTTTCCGCAAACCGGCAGCCAGAAACAGGTGCATCTCTTCGGTAGAAAAACCCGGCGTGCTGAAAAAACGGTACAATGATATCCACTCTTCAGCTTCGTAACCGGTTTCCTCCAAAAGTTCCCGCTTCGCACAGGCCAGCGGCTCCTCCCCCGCGTCAATCGTTCCGGCCGGCAGTTCCAAAAGCACCCGTTCCACCGGATGCCGGAACTGCCTGACCATGATCACTTCAGCAGCTTCATTTAAAGCCGCCACTACCACAGCGCCGGAATGTTCCACCACTTCCCGCGTGGCAGTGCGACCATCAGGCAGCAACACAGTATCAACCCGCAGGTTCAATATTCTGCCGGAAAATACCGGCCTGGAATACAAAACCTTTTCAATTAACCCAGACAGCAGCAGTCACTCCCTTCCAGCAACCATTTCCCTCATTCTAAACACACCCATTCCGGCCATAACGGCATAGTCCTCAGTAGCCAGGTAACTGGCGGCAGAAGCATCAAACAGAATATTGCCGGAAGCTGGAAACTCGTCATCGCCCAGCCAGATTACATAGGTTACCGGCACCAGCGGGAAAAACGGGATAGTCACACCGGCATCTCCCAGGGAAACTTTACGCCCGCCGAGCTTTTCGGCCGCTTCTACCAGTTTCTCCGGCGCCTGACCGAAAATTTTCACTAGAGGCTTAATGGCCCTGCCGGTGAAAGGCTCATTATAAAGCATACCATCAGGCAGTTCCTTAAAAGAAATAAGCCGCCCGCTCACCGGCGCCCCGCTGGCGCCGGTTAAATAATGAAGCAGCAAAAGCCACACATCCGGCGGCACGCTTTTCCCTCCAACTTCAGTTACCTCACCACCCGGAAAGTTTACATTATATCCACACCCCAAAAAAGGTACTTTAAAATATCCGGCGGACTGATCATATGTAACCTTTGCCCTTGATGCCAACGGTTCCGGGTCGCACCGGACCAGTTTTTTCCTGGCTTTTTCAATAGCCGGGGTCAAGTTCATGTAAACCATTTTACACCTCTTGTTCAGATAATAGAATAAGTTTTCGCCAATCCCCCTTTTTCTCCTGCCTTTAAACTATCATAACCATCCAAACACATCCAAACAAAATTCTTGACTGCAAAACCTATGCCGGTTAAACTATATCTTAGTATAATGTATACAATATCAATATAAAGGGGGGCATATTATGAGTGTAAAAACGAAGAGTAGAGAAAGAAAAGAAGTATTCACCACCAACTCTGGCATTCCGGTGAAAAGCATTTATACACCCACAGATACAGCCAACCTGGATTATGAAAGAGACTTGGGGTACCCGGGCGAAAAACCTTATGTCAGAGGAATCTATCCGACCATGTACCGGGGAAAATTGTGGACCATCCGCCAGTTCTCCGGGCTTGACACACCTGAAGAAACAAACCAAAGGTTCCGGTTCGAGTATGAAAACGGTTCTACCGGACTTGCTTTAGCCATCGACAATTTAGGCCTGACAGGTTTCGACCCGGATCACCCGCTGGCCGAGTACGAACTGGGCATCGGCGGGGTATCAGTAAGCACGTTGCAGGATATGGAGACCATATTCGAAGGACTGCCGATAGAAAAACTGGGCGTAGCCGTCATACAGGGGATAACAACCGCCTGCTCGCATACCGCTCTCTATTTTGCCCTCGCCGAAAAAAGAGGCATCAAGTTAAGCGAAGTGGACGGAACAACAGAAGGCGACCCGGTCAGTTACGGAGGGTGCGGCCCGCTTCCCCATACTTTTCCTCCCCGTCACCTTTTAAGATTGGGAGTGGACCTGGTAGAATGGTGCGCTCAAAATACCCCGAGGTGGCACCCGGTAAGCTACACTTCATATAATTACCGCGAGACCGGGGTAAGCGCCTATCAGGAAATTGCCGGACTTTTCGCCGCAGCCATAGACTATATTGATGAAGAGTTAAAAAGAAACCGGTTAACAGCTGACGATTTCGCTTCCAAATTCACCTTCCACCTCTCAGCCCATAATGATTTCTTTGAGGAAATAGCCAAATACCGGGCAGCCAGGAGAATGTGGTACAAAATTATGACCGGGAGATACAAGGCAACCGATCCTCGTGCCCTGACTTTGCGCTTCCATGTGCAAACAGCCGGTTCCACCCACACCTACCAGCAGCCGCTGAACAACATCGTGCGAATAGCCTACCAGGTGCTGGCGGCAGCGCTGGGAGGCGCTCAATCAATACACGCCAACTCTTACGACGAAGCCATCTGCAACCCGACTGAAAAAAGCGTCCTGATGTCTATCAGAACCCAACAGATCGCTCAACTGGAAACAAATATCGCCAACGTCATAGACCCCCTCGGCGGTTCTTATTACATCGAATGGTTGACCAACGAAATTGAAGAAAAGGCATGGGACTACTTGAAAAAAATTGAGGAGCAGGGGGGTTGGTTCGGCGCCATCGAGTCGGGCTGGCTGTACAAAGAAAGAATAGACACCCAAAGAGAACATGCCCGGAAACTGGCAAATGGTGAACTGACCGTGGTGGGTGTAAACTGCTTTAAAATGGATGAAGAACCGCACCAGGTCGAAGTTTTCAGGCCAAATCCGAAGGCTTATGAAATACAGCGGGCCAAGTTTGAGAAACTTAAAAAGGAACGCGATAATATCAGGGTGCAAAGAGCGCTGGATCAACTTGCCAGGGTCAGTGAAGGTAAAGAAAACGTCATGCCGGAAGTAATGGAAGCAGTCAGAGCTTACGCCGGCATAGGAGAAATAAGCAACGTCTGGCGCAATGTCTTTGGTGTAGATAACCCGACGTGGTTATAAAACTATAAAGGAGGAAAGGTTTTGAGCGAAAAATCAGGTCCTATTAAAGTGCTAATGGCCAAGCCAGGTCTGGACTTTCATACCTGGGGCGTGACTATCGTCAGCCTGGCGCTCCGGGATGCCGGTATGGAAGTTATCTATATCGGGCCGCAAGACCCTGAGCAAATAGTGCAAACCGCCATTCAGGAGGATGTCGACGTTGTCGGGTTGAGCCTTTTATCTTCAACCCACATGAGGTTAATTCCAAAAATAACTGAACTCCTCCGCGCAAGAGGAGCTGATGACATGCTGGTAGTGCTGGGCGGCGTGTTCCCGCCGGAAGACATCCCTTTACTGAAAGAAGCAGGTGTTGACGAGGTGTTTCTGCCCGGCTCGGAATTAGATAACATCGCCAATTACATTAAGGGAAATGCCCGGCGGAAAAAAGCAGCCGTTTGAGTTGCAAAGTTATCTACAAAACAGCCCGTAGCATAATTTCATGGACAAGTAGAAAGCCGGCTCTTTTTGAACCGGCATTTTTGTTTATTTTTGTTTATTTTTGTTGAAGGAATTTCCATTATATCCGTAGAATCTGTTTCAGTACAGAGTTCAGTACAGAGCAACCCTGTATACTGGCATATTATAAAATTAACACCATATAGTTTACCAGAAACCGTCGGAGATCAGTCGCTCGCAACAGGCAAAATGAAGTTTTTCAACAGCCTCCTCCATTACATAAAGAAGGTGTCCTCCTCATGAACGTAAAAGTGGGCATCCCCAGTGCACTGTTATATTTTCTTTATTTTCCAATGTGGCAAACCTTTTTTAAAGAACTGGGCGGGGTCCAGGTAATTACTTCCGGCAAAACAACAAAGGAAATCCTGGATGACGGCGTGCGCGAGGCCACGGCCGACGCCTGCGTACCGGTAAAGTTATTTTACGGTCACGTTCTGGCCCTAAAGGACAGGGTGGATTACCTTTTTATCCCCCGGGTGGTCTGCCTTAACTGCAAAACCGTCTATTGCCCCAAGTTCCTGGGATTACCGGACATGATCAGACATTCCCTGGCCGGTTTGCCGCCAATCATCGACACCCGCATGGATTCCCGCCAGGGCTATATTTCCATATTGAAAGCTTACTGCGAAATAGGGCGCTACTTTAACGCCGGCAGGAAAACTGTCTGGAAGGCTTGCTGGAAAGCCCGCCACGTTTTAAAACGATTCAACAACTTGATGCAGAAAGGTCTAAGCCTCCCGGAGGCAATGGCCGGCTTGCACAAACCTTACCAGGAAGAAAGCAGGGCAACAGAGCCATCCCTTCTTTTTGCCGTGCTCGGCTACCCCTACGCCATATACGACAGTTTTATCAGCGCAGGTCTTTTAGAAAAACTGCGGCATTTAGGAGTAAGGGTAATCACCACGGAAAATTTTCATCCCCGGCTGCTGGCCCGGCAGAAGAACTGCAACCTGTCCAAGCGGCTGTTCTGGACTTTAAGCGACCTGGCCCTGAAAGCGGCTCACCTGGTCTTCAAGCAAGGGCAGGTGGACGGCGTTATCCACCTTACCGCCTTCGGCTGCGGGCCCGACTCCGTTCTGAACAAATTCATCGAACTGGAAGCCAAAAATCACCGGCACATTCCTTTCATGACCCTGACTATCGACGAGCATAGCGGCGAAGCAGGTATCACCACCCGGCTCGAGGCTTTTGTGGACATGGTTCGCCGCCGGAAGGAGGCCGTCCATGCCTAAGATAACATTCCCCAGAATGGGAGAATCCTACCGGGCTTTTAAAATGCTTCTAAACGACATGGGTAACGAGGTGGTGGTTCCATCCCGACCAGGTAAACACACTCTCAACCTGGGCGTCAAGTATGCCCCGGAATTTGCTTGTTTTCCTTTAAAAATCCTGCTCGGTACTTACCTTGAAACCGCTCAAGCGGGAGCGGATACCATCATTACTACCGGCGGGGTAGGGCCATGCCGGGCTGGCTTATATGCCCAGTTGCACCACAAAATTTTACAGGATCTGGGCTACGAAATGAAGATGATTGTTTTCGAGCCGCCCCGCCTGCACCCGCTAAACTTCATCCACAACATACGGGCCTTGAACAAAGCACGGCTCTCGATCCGGAGCATCATCGCTCACATCAAGCGGGCCTGGCGCAAGGTAAAAGCCCTGGACAACGTCGAAAAACTTTCTCATGTGATTCGCCCGCGGGAAATTACCAGGAGAAGCACCACCAGAGTCTACCGCCAGGCGCTGAACTGGATCGACGAAGCTTATACCATAAACCAAATCGAAGAAGCGGAAGCATCCGCTCTGACAGCACTAAACAAAATTCCACAAGACCCAACCAGGGAAGTTCTAAAAGTAGGTATCGTCGGTGAAATCTACGTCCTGCTGGAACCGGCAAGCAACCTGGAAATCGAAGAAACCCTCGGCAACCTGGGCGTTGAAGTGGAAAGATCAATGTTTTTAACCGGCTGGACCAGGGATAACGCCTGGAAAGAAACTACGGAAGGAATTACCGTAAAAGACGCCGCCGCCCCTTATATACCGGAGTTGCTGGGCGGGCATGGACGGGACTCCATCGGCAACACCGTTCTCTATGCCAGGCGGGGATTCGACGGGGTTATCCAACTAGCCCCTTTCACCTGCATCCCTGAAATAGTAGCCCGCACCATACTGCCCCGGGTAAGCCGGGAACACAACATCCCCTTTTTAACATTTTTCCTGGACGAACAAACCGGAAAGGCCGGCATGACCACCCGCCTGGAAGCATTTGTGGACCTCCTGCGACGCAGGAAACAAATCCCGCAGATAATTTAACCAGGAAGGGGTTTTCATGAAAGCATACCTGGGCATTGATGTCGGCTCAGTCAGCACAAATATAGTCATCGTCAGCGAAACCGGGGAAATCTTGACCAGCCTTTACCTGCGTACCAGAGGCCGGCCCATTGAGGTCATCCAGGAGGGATTAAAAACCGCCGCCCGCTCGGCTCCTGCCGGCATGATCATAGCCGGCGCCGGAACCACCGGCAGCGGACGCTACCTGGCCGGAGTAATGATCGGAGCCGACATTATCAAAAACGAGATTACCACCCATGCCGTGGCTGCTTCGATGCTCGTGCCCGATGTGCAGACAATCCTGGAAATAGGCGGCCAGGACTCTAAAATCATTATTTTGAGAAACGGAATCGTCACCGACTTCGCCATGAACACCATCTGCGCCGCCGGGACAGGCTCTTTCCTGGACCAGCAGGCCAACCGTCTGAATATCCCCATTACCCGGTTTGGCGAACTGGCCCTGCAGTCCGGGAAACCGGTACGTATAGCCGGCCGGTGCACGGTATTCGCCGAATCGGATATGGTGCACAAACAACAGATGGGCCACCGGATCCCGGACATCATCAACGGCCTCTGCGAGGCACTGGTACGCAATTACTTGAACAACGTCGGCAAGGGCAAAGAAATCCTGCCTCCCGTAGTATTTCAGGGCGGCGTAGCCGCCAACAGCGGCATCCGGGCAGCGTTCGAGAGAGCGCTGAACCTGCCCGTAGTCGTGCCCGGATATTTCAACGTAATGGGCGCCATCGGCGCCGCCCAACTGGCCAAAGAAACAGTAGCCAGGACTAAAACCACCAGGTTCAAGGGGTTTGCCGTAACCACCTTGTCTTTTCGATCCGGCAGTTTTGAATGCGACGGCTGCCCCAACGTATGCGAAGTAGTGGAAATCTACGAAGGAGACCGGGTCATCGGGCGTTGGGGCAGCCGCTGCGGAAAATGGGACCTGGAAGATGCTTTATAACTTTCACTCCGGCCGGAAAGCCACTACCACCCTTTCCCCGGCAGAAAACTTGTCTCCTTCCTGCACCAGGTGGCCGGCCTTTACTTTTTGCCCAATTAAGTCAAAAGAAACCTGCTCCGGGTACACATCGACGATTCTCCCCAGAAGCCAGGGACCCTCCGCCAGTTCAACCAGACCCAGAACATAAGGAGCGTCAAAGCCTTCCGGCGGAACGCGGACGACAGTATAGGTGCGCACCTCACCGGTACCTTTAAACTCAACAACCTCCAGTTCTTCACCGGCACATTCGGAGCATACTTTTTTCGGCGGAATGGTATAAGCGCCACATTCCAGGCATTTCAGGCCCACTAACTTATCTTTTCTTAGCGCCTCGTAAAAACCTTCATAGGTAAGTTTATATTCCATGCTTTTTCCACTCCTTAAGCCCTTAAGATAATATTCGCAATGGTACAGGCATCTCCGCCCAGGGTATCGGTCATCCCTACTTTTGCTCCTTCTACCTGCCTCTCGCCGGCCTCACCGCGCAGTTGTTTAACTATCTCGTAAACCTGGGCCACCCCCGTTGCGCCGATGGGATGCCCCTTCGCTTTCAGGCCGCCGGAGGGGTTAATCGTAATTTTACCGCCATAAGTAGTTTCCCCTTTTTCAACTGCTTCGCTGCCCTTGCCGAACTCAAAAAAGCCCAGCCCTTCCGCAGCTATGATCTCGGCAACGGTAAAACAGTCGTGCAATTCGCACACGTCTATATCCTCCGGCGTCAGGCCGGCCATATCATAAGCCGCCTTTGCCGAAATCTCCCTCGCCTTGAAACGGGTAATATCTTTCTGGTTGTGCAATGGGCCGGCCGAGGCCTGCCCTACTCCCGCGATATACACCGGTTTGGCCGCAAGCTTCTTCGCCACATCCGCAGACGCCAGGATTATCGCCGCCGCGCCATCGGAAAAGGGGCAGCAATCATAAAGCTGCAGCGGATCACATACCACCATGCCGGATAAAACATTTTCAACGGAAATCTCCTTGCGAAACTGGGCTTTGGGGTTATGCACGCCATGCTTATGGTTCTTAACGGCCACCATGGCCATTTGCTCCTTCAGCTTCACCAGGGGAATACCGTATTTCTTCGCGTAAAGGTTGGCCGCCATGGCAAACACGGCAGGAAAGGTCACTCCCGTCCCGCTTTCGTAACGGCTGTCGCTGCCCATTTGAAAAGTGCGCGTGGCATAGGAAGTGCCCATAACAAGCGCCCTTTCCGTGCCGCCGGCCATTACAATATCGTAGGCACCCGAGGCCACCCAGATAAAAGCTTCTCTTACAGCCAGCGCTCCCGAAGCACAAATGCCTTCCACCCTGGTAGCCGGTATGTTGGGCAATCCAATGTCCGCCGCGGCAAAAGCCGCCATCCCGATTTGCCCCTCTTCAAATCCTCCCAAAACATTGCCTAAAAAAAGCGATTGAATATCCCTTGACTTGAGGCCGGCATCTGCTATTGCATCCATGGCTGCTTCAGAAAACATTTCAATATTGCTCTTCTGAGATTTGCCAAAAGACGTCATCCCCACCCCTACTACTGCTACTTCACGCATACTCTCCCTCCTTAGATTTTATTTTTATAAACAACTTTCCCTTTATTATTCTTTACTCGATTGTCTTTCCCTTTTGTGTTTAAGAATTTTTAAAAGAGGAATTCAAAAGCAAATCATAGAATTACTATCAAAGAAAAGATGGTAAAAGGGAGTTGAGATAGATGGATAAAGAAATAAAAAGCCGCCTCCGGAAATGGCAGGAAGAGAAAGATAAACTGAGAGACCGGCCGGTAAAATTTACCACGGTATCAAATCTTCCCGTGAACGACCTTTACACACCGGTTGATCTGGAGGACTTCGACTACCTCCGCGACCTGAGCCTGCCCGGTGAATATCCCTATACCCGCGGCGTCCAGCGCAACATGTACCGGGGACGTCTCTGGACCATGCGCCAGTTCGCCGGGTTCGCTACCGCCAGGGAATCCAACGAGCGGTACAAGTTCCTTCTGGAAAGAGGACAAACCGGGCTCTCGGTAGCTTTTGACATGCCTACCATAATGGGCTTCGATTCCGATCACCCGCGGGCGCTGGGCGAAGTCGGCCGGGTAGGCGTGGCCATAGACTCCCTGGCCGACATGGAAGTACTCTTCAGCGGTATTCCCCTGGATAAGGTGAGCACCTCCATGACCATCAACGCCCCGGCTGCTGTTATCTGGGCCATGTACCTGGCTACCGGCGAAAAACAGGGCGTACCCCCGCAAAAACTGACCGGCACCATCCAAAACGACATTCTTAAGGAATACATCGCCCAGAAATCGTGGATTTTCCCGCCCGGTCCCTCAATGCGCCTGATTACCGATATTTTTGCTTTTGCCTCCCGGCATGTGCCAAAGTGGAATACCGTCAGCATCAGCGGCTACCACATCCGTGAAGCCGGGTCCACCGCCGTGCAGGAACTTGCTTTCACCCTGGCCGACGGGTTTGCTTATGTGGAGGCGGGAATTGCCGCCGGCCTCAAGGTTGACGATTTCGCGCCCAGGCTGTCTTTCTTTTTCAACTCGCACGCCGACTTTTTTGAGGAGATTGCCAAGTACCGCGCCGCCCGCCGCATCTGGGCCCGCCGCATGAAAGAAAAGTACGGCGCCAGGGACCCCCGTTCCCTGCTTTTACGTTTTCACACGCAGACCGCAGGCTGCAGCCTGACCGCCCAGCAGCCCGAAAACAACATTGTCCGCACGGCGTTTCAGGCGCTGTCGGCAGTCCTCGGCGGCACCCAGTCCCTGCACACCAACTCCATGGACGAAACGCTGGCCCTGCCCTCTGAAAAGGCGGTCCAGATTGCCCTGCGCACCCAGCAGATCATTGCCCATGAAACCGGCGCGGCCAACGTCATTGATCCCCTGGCCGGCTCCTACTTCATCGAATCGTTCACCAATAAAATGGAAGAAGAAGCCGAAAAATACTTCGCCGAAATTGACAGGCGGGGCGGCGTGCTGGCAGCCATCGACCAGAACTTCTTCCAGCAGGAAATCGCCGACGCCGCTTATATATACCAGCGGGCCATCGATACCAAAGAAAGAATCCAGGTGGGAGTCAACGAGTTCGTTGACCAGAACGAAACACTGGACATCGAGCTTTTAAAAATAGACCCGCAAATTGAAAAGAACCAGGTAGCCGGAGTTAAAAAACTGCGCGAAACCAGGGACAACATCCTTGTGCGGGAAGCCCTGGAAAACCTGCGCCGGGCCGCCGCAGGTACCGAAAACCTGATGCCTTACATCCTGGATGCGGTTAAGGCTTACTCCACCGAAGGCGAAATCATCCAGGTGCTGCGCGAAGTATTCGGCGAATACAAAGAAAAGCCGACTTTTTAAAACGGGGAGGACAAATATAGATGGCGGAGAAAAAGATTAGAGTTTTAGTAGCCAAGCCTGGTCTGGACGGGCATGACCGCGGCGCCAGGGTAATCGCCCGGGCACTCCGGGACGCCGGCATGGAAGTGGTCTATACCGGCCTGCACCAGACCCCGGAACAAATCGTGGAAGCAGCCATCCAGGAAGACGTCGACGTGGTAGGTTTAAGCATTCTTTCGGGAGCCCACATGACCCTCTTCCCCCGGATATGCGAACTCTTAAAAGAAAACGACGCTGAAGATATTATTGTCATGGGAGGCGGCACCATCCCGGATGAAGATGTAAAAGAACTCAAAAATTGCGGGTTTGCGGAAGAAATCTTCACCCCCGGAACCCCGCTGGACGCAATTGTAGACTGGATCCGCACCCGCCTTGAAGCATAACAATAACCTTTTTAGCGGTATGCAGATTCAGGCAACAACTGGTACGGCGTTTTAAAAAGTGAACTCGTTTAGCTTACGCAAAACATCGAGGCTTCAGGTAGAAACTTAAACTCCACCCGAGGTAAAAAAAACTTTAACCCACACCCATCTCAAGAAGCAGGAATCCTGGAAATTAGATCAATTTGTCGAAGGAGGCGGCTTAATCATGTAAGTGGCAATCCCAAAAGCTACCAGACACCCTTTCTTATTGAAAACCTCAATGGTCCCGACAACTATCTTGCGTCCGGTCTGGATAATCTTGGCATCGGCTACCAGTTCATCGCCCGGTAATACCGGCGCCAGGTAGTTAACTTTCATTTCAATGGTAGACATGCCGATTTTCGGCACATCCAGTTCTCCTATGGCCGCCGCAACAGCGGAGTCAATCAAAGATGCAATGGCTCCGCCGTGAACAACCCCGGCCAGTTGGGTATGCTTGTCGCTTACAGGCATGACCAGTTCCGCCCGGCCCGGACTGTTGCTCCGCACCTTAATATCAAGCAATTGCCAGAACAAGCTCTTTCCGTAATCCTTTACCTTCATTCTTTAGATTTTCTTCTCCTCTCGCATTATAGTATTTATTACTTAGCACCCGGGATTTAAGAGTTGCCCGTCAAACCCATAACCATTTTCCATAAATATTCTATCACTTAATCCGGCTATGGACTATAATTATTCTTTCGTTTTTCAATTCCCTTTTCGCCAAGGGTTTAAATGATCTTATGTGCTCGGAATGATGGTTATATCGCCGGACATGATCTTTAAGTTCCCTTTTCGCCGGGAATTCCAATGATCCGCGGCCGGGGTCGCCTGGCTCGTTTTTTAGCGTAATAGTTTGTATAGTTTAGCGAAATTACCAGGTAAAAATATTACCAGGTAAACGGTTCCGGGGCACCTGCTACAAGGCGGCCAACTGGCGCTACGCCGGCTTAGACCTTCGGGTCGCAGCCGCAACGACCGCTACAAGTAGTTACAAAAATTTTACTATTATTCTGTAAGTTCCTTCCCGGTTATTTTTAAAAAGCATTTATTACAGACGCATCTAAGATGCGATTAATTGTTAATAATAAAATTTTTTTGAAATGCTTTTAAGCATTATAAAAAAACAAGCCCGCCGAACAAGATTCCCGAGCGAGTATGTTCAACAGGCTCTCTCAATTTTTAGCAATCAACCAGAAGATTGTTGATTGAGTTTCATCTGAAAAACGGCAGGAAATAATTCTAAAGCGTCTGCACGTTGCGGGCGATGATGGTGTCCTGCGTCTTCTTGTTCATGTCGACGAAGTGAGCACTGTAGCCGGCTATGCGCACGATCAACTCGCTGTACTTCTCCGGTTCTTTCTGGGCGGCAAACAGGGTCTCGTTATCGACCATATTGAACTGGACGTGGTTGATGCCCAGGTCGTACCATGTCTTGATGTAGTTGTGCCACAGATCAAATCCCTTATCGCCGGCCAGTTGGGCGGGCGAAAGCCGCTGATTGAGCAGGTTGGCCCGGAACATGGTGCGG